>CAZLUL010000122.1:0-10721 GCA_964562635.1 uncultured Fibrobacteraceae bacterium
CGAGGAGCAGAACCACTTCACCCTGCTGAAGAACACCTACGACTACATGGCCGACCCCGAAGGCTTCGCAGGCTTCGACGGCAACGCCATGCTGGATGGCGGATAGACCTTGGATCGATCCGAGGCCCGCGACTTCTTCCGCAACATCACCCCCATGGCCCCGATGGCCATGGGGGGCAATTTGCCCTACCGGCGTTTGTGCCGGGAGTATGGCGCGGTGCGCACCTGCAGTGAAATGATCCTGGCCCACAAGCTGGTCAAGGGCGGCGAGCGCACTCTGGTTCGGCATCATCCCACTGAAAATGATTTTGGTGTTCAAATTGCCGGCAAGCGCCCCGAGGTCATGGCCGACGCGGCGGTGATTGCCGTCGAGCTTGGTGCGCAATTTGTCGACCTGAATTTTGGCTGCCCCATTGATCTGGTGGTGCGCAAGGGGGCGGGGGCGGCGCTGCTCAAACGCCCGGCCAAGTTGGCCGCCGTGGTCGAAGCGGTGCGGGCGGCGGTCGAGGTGCCCCTGTCAGTGAAACTGCGCCTGGGCTACACCGACAAGAAATTGAACGTGGTGGATCTGGCGCAGCGGGTGCAGGACGTGGGCGCTGACGCGGCCTCGATCCACGGCCGCACACGCAACCAACGCTACAGCCGCAGCGCGCGCTGGGATCTGATCGACGAAGCTCAGCAAGCGGTGGATATCCCCATTATGGGCAATGGCGACCTGTTGACTCCCTGGGATCTGCAGAAGCGTCGCGCAGAAACCTGCGTAAGTTCGTTCCTGGTGGCGCGCGGGGCTTTGAAGAAGCCCTGGATTTTTCAGGAACTGGCCGAGGGCCGGGCCCTGGACCCGGACCTGGCCGGGCGCTGGGCCGTCATGCGCCGCTATTTCGAATTGGCCTGCGAACACTTCGGGGACGACGCCAAGGGGCTCGAGCGCGTGCAGCGGTTTTTCCTGTGGCACCTCAAGTTTTGGCACCGCTACCACCCCTGGACCGAAGCCGACCACGCCGAACATTGGCCCGAGTCGCTGATGCAGGTCCGCAATCCGCATCCGGCCGGCGACGGTGATACCCTGCTGTTGGCCAGTCCGGATGAGGCGAATCACCAGGTGATCTGGCAACGGATTCTGGACCGGGACTACCCCATCGAGACGGCGACCTAGCCGTTCTGTGCGGCCGACTTCTTGCTTTGATACCTGCCTGAGTGCCCCCGCACAACTGCTGGAGAATTTATCGAACGGCAAAACTGCGTCGCGGTTCAGCGCACCCGCGAGCTGGTCTGGACCACCGATCGGCCGTCCCGTCGTCAGTTGCGGCAGGACGGCTATCACGTATTGGACTACCGAAAAATCCGGCGCCGGGTGGCGGCCTCGCAGCAGACCGGCAGTGCGCGCTCGTCGCTGGGCAACCCGGCCGAGTGGGTGTTGGCGGTGTTTCGGCAGCAAGCCCGGGTGGCGGTGCTGGGCGTGGAATGCGGATCGGCCGAGGACCTGCGGGTCATCTATGGCTATCTGGTGGAGCCCGCGTTTCGGTGGGGTTGTGCGTTGTTGGTGGCCGCCGACCGGCCGTTGCCGGAGCTGCCCGATGAAGTTGATCCGCAGTGGCGGTATCCCTGGGCGAAGGAGCGATTGCAGCATCTGGCTGAGTTGGCGGCTCAGCCTTGCCCGCTGACCGTTGCGCTGCCTGCCAACCGTTGGCGTCGTTGGTGGTGGCGCCTGTCGCGTCGGGTTGACAGCGAGGCGAGGGTCTCGAGGCTGGACGCCGAACAGGACGCCGCCGTGCAGGCGGGCGATGGGGTGGTGCAGGTGATCGCTCCGGCGGGCAGCGGCAAGACGACGGTGTTGATCGAACGGGTCAAGGAGCTGCAACGGCGTGGCACGGCGGCGGCGCAAATTTTGTGCATGTCGTTCAATCGCGACGCCAAGGTGGAAATTGGCGAGCGGTTGAAGAAGGCGGGCGTCAGCGGAGTTGTCGTGCGCAGCTTTCATGGCATGGGCCTGGCGATCCTGAAGGCCGAAGGGCGATTGGGCGCGGGGCTTGGTGCCGTTGACGACGCCGAGTTGGGCCAGATGATTGCGGAAGTGACTGCTGAAGTGACTGCGGACGTTGTTGCGGATGTTGCACAGCTCGATGAAAGGGCCGCAGTGCCGAAGCCGCCGGATATCGCAACGGCCCGCAACTTTATCAGTGGTTATAAATTGGCCTCGATGATCACGCCCGATGAGGCGTTGCGCCAGGTGGTCGGAGCGGGTATCGAGGCGCAGGTGGCGGCGCGGATTTTTGACCGCTACGAGCGCGCTTTGGCAGGGCGCGACCAGCGGGACTTTGACGACCTGGTGGCCGGGGCGGTCACCCTGTTGCAACGCGAGGCCGAGGTGCGCCGTCGTTGGCAGAATCAGTTCGCCCGCGTGTTGGTCGACGAGTACCAGGATATCGAACCGGCGCAGGCGCTGCTGGTGGGCATCCTGGCCGCCCCGGAAGATTCGCTTTTTTGCGTGGGGGACGAAGATCAATGCATCTACGCCTGGCGACGCGCGACGGTGCAACGGATCATCGAGTTGGATCAGGTCTATCCGGGGTTGGAGCGGCACGCGTTGGTTCGCAACTACCGCTGCGGGCGACGTATCACCGCAGCGTCGCGCAAATTGATCGTCCACAACAAGGTTCGGTTCAGCAAACCGTTGCACGCCGGTGCCCGTCAGGCCGGTGAAATCGTGATTGGTCCGTGCGCGGACCGAACCGCCGGCGCCGCCCTGGTGGCCTATCTGATCAGTGATGCAGATCCGTCCGAGGTGGTGGTGCTGGCGCGCACCTCCGGTCTGTTGGCCGAGGTGGCCGCCGCGTGCCGGGATCGGCCCGAGGGCAATCCGGGCGTGGAATTGGCCACGATTCATGCGGCCAAGGGACGCGAGTGGGATCGCGTGATTTTATATGGGGTGGATGAAGGGCAGACCCCGCACCGGCAGTCGGACAGCGAAGCGGGAGTGGAGGATGAACGGCGTTTGTTCTACGTGGCCATGACGCGCGCAAAGCTGCGCCTGGAAATCATTTGCACCACTGGAGGTGAGAGCCGATTTCTGCGCGAAGCCGGCTTGCGGTAGAGGCTTGTGTGGCCTGGCAGGCCGGTTTCTTGACAGGAGCATTCCCATCGGCTAAGATGCCCTCCGTCACCGAAATCATTTTCGGTTGGCGAAATGTCTCGAAAAAACCAGTTGATTTGCGGCTTGTGAATCAGCGGAAGTCCGGTGTAAATCCGGCGCGGCCCCGCCACTGTAAGCGGAGACGAAACCTGCAATTTTGCCACTGAAGCCAGACCCACGGGTCGGGTTCGGGAAGGCGCAGGGAGTAGGACGACCCGTAAGCCAGGAAACCGATTCGCAGCCTGCCACCACCTTCGTGGGCGAGGTATGGCTATGGCGATCGGTCCCGGCAGGGGATTTATCCTTTCCAAAATTTGGCGAGTATTTGCGTTGGCGACAGCTATATGGCTGGTCGCGGCTTTGCCGTGCTCTGCGGTTGAGGCCGATGCCGCGGCGGTGGTCTATGCCGATACGATGGTGGTCACCGCCGGCTTGAACCCTGGGCCCACCGAACCGGCAACCGCCAGCCTGGTGACCCGCATCGATCTTTCCGAACAATCCGGTTTTGGTGACCTGAGCAGTGTGCTCGGCAGCGTGGCAGGCCTCCAGATGGCCCGCCTCGGTGGCTGGGGCGCCACGGCGGTGCCTTCGCTGCGCGGTTCGGCGCCGGCCCAGATCCGTTTCTTCGTCGACGGGATCCCGCTGCCCGATGCCCAGACCGGGTTGGCCGGATTCGCGCGTCTGCCCCTGGATCGTTTGCAGGCCATCGAAGTGCACCGCGGCGTGGTGCCGGCGGGGCTTGGCGGCGTGGGCGGGGCCGGTGCCATCAATTTTATCACCCGCGATCAGGACCAGGGCCTGGATGCTTCGCTCCAGCTTGGTTCCTTCGGCGAGCGGGGCGGCCGCGTCACCGTCGGCGGCGCTGCGGCCGACAATACCCGCGCCGGCATGATCATGCTGCATGGCCACCGGGCCGACAACGACTTCACCTACCTGGACCACAACCAGACCTTTCACCGGGCCGACGACGATACCGTGCGGGTGCGCCAAAATGCCTGGGTCAAGGAATGGGGGGCCTGGGGCAGTGGCCGCTGGACCACAGGAGACTTGACCACCCGCGGTAGCCTGGGCACCACCCGCCGCGATGGCGGGCGACCCGGGTCATTGGGTTACCTGAGCCCCAACGCGAGTGTTCGCTACGACCGGACTGCTGGCCAATTGCACATCGACTGGTCCGAGGGCCTGCTGAAAGCCGATGCCGCCGCCGGTCGCGGCAATGAGTTTCTGTACGACCCCGATGGCGAAGTGGGCTTCACGCCGCCAGGCACGACCCACGCCGTCAGTGAAGACGCTTTCACGCGTCTGGCCTGGTCGCCGAGCCTGATTGCGGCCGTCTTGAGCCTGGATGCGGGAGTGGACTGGCGCGGCCAATGGCAGACCGAATCCCTGGCCGGAAAAACCGATCCGGAACGTTCCCGGCAGATAACTTCGGCTTTTGCCGCTCTGACGGCCGACCTCTTTGCCGGCCGCCTGACAGTGGTGCCGGCCTGGCGTTGGCAGCACACTCGTGATGACTTCCCCGGTGTGCCCTTGGCGCCCTGGCTGCCGACCGAGACCGGTGTCGAAAATAAGCGCGACGACATCTCGCCCTCGCTGGGCCTGGTGTGGACCGTGGTGCCGGACGGCGTCTACGTCGAAGCCCACGGCGCGCGCACGGTGCGGGTTCCGACCTGGATCGAGCTCTTTGGGCACCGCGGTGGCGTGGACGGCAACCGCGAGTTGTTGCCCGAAGAAATCACTTCGGCCGATGTGGCGGTGAACCTGCGCGCCAACGACGTGGTGTCCGGCCGGGTGGCCGCCTTCTATGCCGCCACCGATGACAAAATCATTTTTGTGCAGAACAGCCAACGCACCAGCAAGGCTGACAACTTTGGCCGCACCGTCGCGCGGGGCCTGGAAATGGAACTGGCGGTGCGCCTGACCGAGAGCGTGGGCCTGAGCGGCAACGTCACCGCCCAAAAAGTGGAAGACCGCGGCGAAGATCCGACCTACCGCGGCAACAGCTTGCCGTTCCTGCCGGACCTCGAGTCCCATGCCCGCCTGAATGTGAGCAAGGGCCAGTGGCGTCCGTGGCTGGAAGTCGCCCACATGAGCGCCAACTACCGCGACCGCTCCAATACCGAACTGGACAAGGCACCGGCGCGCACGTTGGTCAACCTGGGCGTGGGGCGCGACTGGTACCCCGCCTGGCTGGGTGACGCCGGTGTGTTTTCGCTGCTTGGTGAAGTGATCAATCTGACTGACAACGCCGTCTACGACGTAGAAGGTTTTCCGCTGCCCGGACGTTCCTGGCACCTGGCGCTGAGAATAAGGAGATAGCATGAAGAGGTTACTGTTGATTGTTGTGTTGCTTGGGTTTGGTGCAGTGCCGGTGCAGGCGGTGGACACGGCCTGGGTTGTCACCACGGACTATTCCAGCTTTGGTCGTATTCGCGCCATGGGTGGGGCTGCGCCCTGGACAGTGAGCGCGGATTTGGCCACCATCCCGGGTGATGCGGTGGCCCGCCACCACGAGGGCCTGGTCTATGTGGTGGGACGTGGCGGCGCGAACCTGGTGCAGGTCTACAACCCGGCGGCGAGTTTTGCGCTGGTGCGCGAGTTCAGCCTCGGCGCTGGTCGCAACCTGCAGGACATCGCCTTCGACACCACCGGTGAAGCGTACATCAGTTGCTACGACCAGGCGCTTCTATTGCGGGTCGATGTGGCCAGCGAAACGATTCTGGCCAGCTACTCGACTGCCGCCTACGCCGACAGCGATGGTCTGCCGGAAACCAGCTGGATGCGGGCGGTGGGCGACAAGCTGTACATCACCTGCCAGAAATTGGACCGCGACAACTGGTACGCGCCCAGCGGATCTGGACAATTGCTGGTTTTCGACATGGCCAGCGAAGAGTTCGAGGCGCCCATAGATCTGATCGGCGCCGACCCCTACACCCAGATCGAAACCGTGCCCGATGGCAATGGCGGCGTCGATTTGCGGGTGGGTTGCGCAGGTTTCTTTGGCTTGGCGGATGGCGGCATCGAAACGATTGATCGTGCGGCGGGTGTGAGCCTCGGCTACGACGCTACCGAGGCCGAACTGGGCGGCGATGTGACCGCTTTTGCCACGGCCGGTGACGCCCTGTATGTCCTGATCAGCGACGCGTCCTTCATCACAAGTTTGCGGCGATATGACCTGGTCACCGGCGCCGTCACGGTCGTGGCCACCGGCACCGGCTATGTTCACGCCGATGTGGTCTTCGACGGCGGCAGCCAACTGGTCGTGGCCGATCGCACCAGCGGCGCTTCGGGCCTGCGGGTATACGATGCCAACAGCGGAGCTGAATTGACCACCGGGGCCCTGCCCACGGGCCTGCCCCCATTCATGATCGTCCTGCCGGAAGCGGATATCGCCGCACCGGTACCGCCCCAATTTTCCACCGGCGGCCTCGCTGTCGGTACTCCCTTCCCCAACCCCTGTAATCCGCGGGCAGAGATGGTCCTGACCGGCAGGTCAGGCGCCACCGTCGGCCTCACCGTATTTGATTTGCGGGGCCATCGCGTCTTCGAGGAGGCCCGGGTTCTGGACAGCGGCGGCCAGGCCGTCTGGGCCTTTCAGGGTGTGGACTTCCGCGGCCGAAATCTGCCGGCGGGCGTCTACCGGGTTGTTGCCCAAAGTGGAACGGGCTACGCGGCCCGCTCCATCACTCTCATAAAATGATGATGTCACTGACCAATCACATCCGAAGGAAACGCAAAATGCTCAAGAAAATTGCTATTTTATCAGTTCTTTGCCTGACGCTGACCAGTCCTGTCCTGGCCCAGATGTCCGACACCGGTCAGGTGAACAACGAATACGCCCGTACCGACGGCGCCCTGGTGGGCTGGGCCACCCAGGTGATTGCTTCAGTCCGCGGTCCGCAGGATTATAGGCAGCCGGAGCTGGGCCTGGCGGCCTTCGGTATGGAGTCTGATGTGCTTGGCGATGGCGGCACACCGTTCAGTCTGGGCGATGGCGGCTCGATCACCGTGGCGTTCGACATGGAGATCGCCAACGGCGCCGGTGATGATTTTGCCGTCTTCGAGAACGGTTTTGCCTGGAACGGTGTCTATATGGAGTTGGGTTTTGTGGAGGTCAGCAGCAATGGCATGGACTTCGCGCGCATGCCCGCTTTCTGTCGGCAGGATTCGGTCGTGGGCCCGTGGGGCACTTCGGATTCGGCCCTGTTCTACAATCTGGCCGGCAACTTTGTCGGTGGCACGGGCCTCGACCTGCAGGACCTGGTGACCGCCGGCGATCCGCTGGTGACCAGTGGCGCGGTGGACCTGGACCACATCCTGTTTGTGCGGGTGGTCGACGTGATCGGTGATTTGGCCGGCAACGCCACCGAGGACTTCATCGGCCGCCCGGTGGCTGATCCGTATCCCAGCAGCGGCGAAGGCAGCGGCATGGATGTGACCGGCTTTGCGATCATCAATACCGGCGTGGTGGCGATCGAAGAGGCGAGCTGGGGCTCGGTGAAGAGTCTGTTCCGCTAAGGAGTGACAATTGGCCCCTGGGAAAGGGGGCCAATCAAAGCCGCCGCGCGGGCCCTATTGGGAAAGCAGGCGTATGTAGCTGACCAGGGCTTCGACCTCGGTCTGGTCCAGGATGTCCAACCAGGCCGGCATGTATTCGTCGTTGCCTTCGAAGATGAAGGCGATCAATTCCTCATTGCTGAGCCGATTCATGGTATTGGAATTGGTGTGGTCGGCGGGCTCCATGGCGATCAGTTGTGTCATGGGGCCGTCGCCGTAGCCTTCTTCGCCATGGCACACCGCGCAGTATTTCTGATACAACCGTGCGCCATGTTCCGGGTCGCCGAGCAACTCGTGTTTGGCCGAGCCAAGGAAGCGCATATAGGCGATCAGGGCGTCGATCTGGGCGTCGGTAAATATCTTGCCCCAATCGGGCATCGCATCAGTCAGCAGGTTGTGCCGGTCGCGGCCCGTGACGATGGGGCCGCCATCGCCGGTGATGATCGTGCGCAGCATGGTTTCGCTGCGAGCGCGCACCGTGAGCGTCAAATCGATCATGTGCAGGTCAAGATTTCGGGCCAATGGTCCATCGCCTTTGCCATCCGGGCCATGGCACAGTTGGCAGTGCGAAACGAACAGGCGTTGGCCTTCGAAGGCTGTAGTGGGGTCAATGGCCAGAGCGGGCGAATTGCTGATCAAGGCGATCAAAAAAGCCGACAAGATGATCCTGCGCACCATGGGATTCCTTTCCATAGACTCAATGCCAATAGAGCTTCAGAATCCCAGTGTACCACGAATGTGCCGGCAGGTCTAAAGGCGAGCCACGCCGATCCAGGCGGCGTGCATGGCGCTGACCATACCCATGAAAATCAGGCGCGCCTTGGAAGGCGACAGGCCCGGGAAATTGATCCCAATGCTGCCAGTGGGGCAGTTGCTCAGGCAATCGCCACACAGGGTGCAGGCCTCACCGGGTTGGCGGCGCAAAACATCCTCGGGATACAGCGCGTCGTAGCGACAGGCCGGCGTGCAGGCGCCGCAATCAGTGCAGGCGGGAGTGATCTTCAGGCGCCAGGGGCTGACCTTGCCCAGGCGCGTGGCCAGCCAGCCCATGGGACAGTAAGCGGTGCAGTGGGCCATGTGCCCTTTTTTGCGGGACCAAAAAATCATCAGGCCGATGCCGATCAAGCCAAAGGATGCGGCCAGCCAAGCGGCCGTGAAAGTGCCAACGCCGAGTCGTCCGAGGATGAAGGCGGTGCCCATGACGACGATCAACACCGCCACGCGCATCTTGTTGCGCCAGGGCGGCAGGCGGTCGGGCTTCTTGAGGCTGCGCGAAAACTTGTCGTCCCAGGCGCCGATGTAACACAGCCACGAACACCAGGCCGGGCCCACCAGGATGATCGAAACGGTGAACAGGATGGCCATGAAAAAGCCGCCACCGCGAAAGATCGGTCCAGCGGCGATGATCGCCGGAACGGGCAGATGTAGCTTGCCTGTCATCAGCAACTTGTCCAGGCCCAGGACCCCGAGAATCAATTGCGTGAAGAAGATGGCCGAGAACATCAGCCACAATTTGGGGCGCAGTTTGCGGATCTGGCGGACGTCCTGTAGGCGGTCGCTGAGCCATCCGGCGTAGAAAGCCAAGGCGAGCGCTTCCCACCAGCCACCGGCGACCAGGAAACGTTCCAGCAACAGGCCGGCCGGGTCCATGTTCAACTGCACCGGGACCATGATTGCCGCGGCAAAAATAAAGGCGCCCAGGCCGGGCCAGACGGGGTCGTTTTCAGGCAGGCGGTTTTTTCGGCCCCGGGTTTCGAGCAGCAGGCCCGACAAGGCGGTGAGCAAGGCGACCGCCCCGAGGATCAGGGCCATCCGCATATAGGGCTGGCCATAAATTTGGCGGACTTCAACAATGCTCGTGATGGTCAGGACCCACTCGGCGGCCCCGGCCAGCATGGTCAATTGCACCGCACGGTCGATCCAGCGCCGACGAAAAATGAGAGCCACCGGAAGGGTGAGCCACAGGCCGATCAGGCCGGGTTCGCCGCCACGGGAGTGGTGGGCTGCCATGACAACGGACATCAGAACGAGGGGGACATAACGCATATCATCGCTCTCCGGCCAAAAGGTGTGTGCCGAAGATAGGCCTCGGCCAGCCCGGATGCCAAAGAAATGCCGGGGTCTCTAAACGATTCCAGTATAAGAAAATAGGTTTTCAACGAGCGGTGGTGTGCGCCGTGGCTCAGGCCGTCAGCAGGTGAGCCGAGTCCAAGCCCGCCAGGATTTCGTCCCGGGTGAAGAATTCGGCCACGTGGGGGGCAGCCTGCCACCTGGCGTCGCGGGGCGTGTAGCGACGATCGCCCAAAACAACCGGCGTCAAGGTGTGCTCCTTGACGAGGGCGCCCAGAATCTGACGCTCTTCCGGGGTCACGCCATGGAAATCGACGATGACCTGTTTGGTGTCCAGGCTGCCGGTGACATCGGCTTGATATGGGTTCGACAGTGGTCCCGGAAACTTGATTGATATTGAGCTATACGGTTCCTGAGCCAGGAGGCTGTCAATCGTCGGCGGGGGTCCAGCCGTAGTAGGTTTGCGCCAAGGCCACGTGGGCCACTTCGTCGTCGGCAATTTTCTGAAAGATGGCGGCCGTAGCGGGGTCTTTGCCTTTCAGGTAGGCGACCAGTTGCACGCCCGCTTGCCGGCCCCGTTCTTCGGCCCGCGCAATCTTCACGCAAAACTCGGCCGCCGTCGTGCAGGCCGACAGCGTATCCCACAGGCCACGGGAAACCTCGCGGTCGTCCAGACCAGAGCCCAATTCAGCCATGCGCGTGACGATCATTGCGTAATGTTCTTCTTCTTCGGGCACTTGATTCAGCCAGTCCTGGCGCAGTTGGTCCGGCGCATCGGTGAAGGTCTCGGCGGCCCAGATAAAGGCGGCAACCGCCTGCTTTTCGGCAAAGGCGGCGGTGCGCATGCGATCGGCCAAACCCTCAGGTGTCCCGATCTTGCGGGACCGAGGCGGGCGTTGGCCAGCCGGGCAGAGAATGAAGGGTGCAAAGTTCATGGGCGAAAGTTAAGCGTTGGGCCGCG
>CAZLUL010000122.1:10821-12269 GCA_964562635.1 uncultured Fibrobacteraceae bacterium
GCGGCCGAGGTTCAAGGGGCGGCCGGCCGCCCCCTGGACACCGAGGCCCACCTGGAAATTTTCCGTAATCTGGCCTGGACCTATCGTGATCTGGCCCTGTGGGATGAGGGCTTGGCCACGATTCATGCCGGGTTGAAAGTGCGAAGCGGAGATCCGGAGCTGGTTCTGATCAAGGGCCTGTTGCTCGCTGGTGATGGCCAATACAGCGCGGCAGTCAGTCTGGCGGTGCGCATGCCGCCGATGAAGTACCCGCAATACGACTACCTGCACCGGGGCTTTCAGCATCAGACCAGTGGCTATGCCAACAACTGGATCCGGTCGCAGGCCCTGTTGGCTGACGGTGATGTGGAGCAGGCCCATCGGGTGCTGGGCGATTTGGACCTGTATTCGTACCGCTCATTGTTGCCTTACAGCACTCGCTATTGGCGTGACGCCGGCCTGCTGGCCGAGTTGGCCGGGGACTCGAAAGCCCCGACCTACTACTCCATCGGCTATGTCACCCGCGACTACCTGCAGTTTTATCCCCTGATGGCCCAGAACGTCGCGCCCCAGGTGTTGGACGTGCCCAATGCCCACGTGCCGGTGTTCACCAGTTACGGCAATCGTTTTTTTGTGGGCGGTTCGCCCCTGAGTTACGTCGGGGTCCAGATGAACCAGATGACCCAGGGATTGTTTGCCCAGCAAAAGAGTCAGTCGGCCGGGCAGGCGTTGCAAATGCTGGAAATCATGGAGCGGCGCAACATCCGGCCGGCTGTTTGCCGGGCGTTGCGGGGGCGGGTCTATTACGCCAACGATGATTTTGACCTGGCGCGCACCGAGCTGACGGCCGCGAGGCAGGCCTTTGCCCAGCGGGGCGAAGTGGACGCGGGTACCAGCCTGTTGATGGGGCTGTTGCACATGCAGGCCAATCAGAACGAGATGGCTCAGGCCCTGTTGAGCGAAGCAGTGACCGCCGACCCGAACAATCCGGTGGCCTGGCGCTCGCTCGGGGTGATCAGCGCGCAGTTGGGCGAAATGGAAGTGGCCCGCAAGGCAATGGACCGGGCGGTGGCGCTGGATCCGTGGACGATCACATCGTATTACAACCGGGGGCTGTTTCATCTGCAGATGAAGGAGTTTGCCCTGGCCCGGAACGATCTGGAACGCGCCTTCCAACTTGACCCGGAAAATCGTGAGGTGCAGCGCCTGTTGCAGGTGGCGGCGGCCGCTTCGCGCGGCAGCGATCCTTCTGGCCAGGCGGTCACCGCCCAGGGCGAAGGCCCGCCGCCAGGTTTCGATGCCAACCCGGAAGTCCTGCTGGCCCAGCTGGAGGCCGAAGTCGAGGCCATGTTTGACCTGCCGGACTCCCTGCTGGTGGGCAACCCCGAGGCGCTGGCCCATTTCTCTGAGCTGGAGAGCCGCTACATCAAGGATCCCACGCCGGATCTGCGGCGCTTGTTGGCCCTGGG
>CAZLUL010000123.1:0-12226 GCA_964562635.1 uncultured Fibrobacteraceae bacterium
CTGGATGCTTTGCAGGAACAGATGCACCAGTTGGTTCGCGACTGTGTGGCCCGGCACGGCGGCGTGGTCAATGAGGCGTCCGGGGCGGAAATCATCAGCCTGTTTGGCGTGCCGACGACCCATGAAGATGACGTGGTGCGCGCCGTGCGTGCGGCGCGAGCCATGGCCAAGGCCGCCTTGTCCCAAGGCGCACTGCAGTCCGGTATTGATTCCGGGTATGTCGTGGTGCAGCCGAGTACGTCTGAGGATGAAAGTTACCGCCTGGTTGGCAGCACCCTGCACACGGCCATCCGCATTGCCGAAGATGCCGGACCCTCCGAGGTTCTGGTCACCCAGAGTTGTCTGCGCAGCATCATACCGTTCTATACCGTGGAACAGGCTGGCGCCATCCGTTTGAAAGGCGGCAAATCCTGTGAGCAGCACCGCGTTTTGGCCAAAACCGGGCGCAAGACTCGCCTGGAGGCCACCGCCTCCCACCGCCTGACCCAATTCACCGGCCGCAGTTCGGAATTTGAGATCCTGCGCCAGCGGTATCGGCAAGCGCTGGCGGGAACGGGGCAATTTGTATCGGTCGTCGGCGATGCCGGCTTGGGCAAGAGCCGGTTTCTCCACGAATTCAGCGCCTCTCTGGATGCTGACGCGGTGACGGTGCTCCTGGGCAGTTGCCAATCATTTGCGGAACAGACGGCCTACTATCCGTTCACCGACATCCTGCGGTCTGTGCTCGGCTTGCCCAACGGGCCCGTTGCCGAAGAGCAGATTGGTGCCGCGCAAAGACGACTCAGTGAACTTGATGATGATCTGGTGGAATACTTTCCGTATCTCCTGCAGGCGCTGTCGATCGAAAGTGACGAATATTCCCTGCCCAGCCAGATGAGAAGCGAGAGCCTGCGCGCCACCATCAGTGAAGCCGTGGCCAGTCTCATCATTTGCCTGACGGCAGAAAAACCCGTGGTCCTGCTTTTTGAAGATTGGCACTGGGTCGACGCCGCCTCCGCCGATGTGCTGCAACAACTGGTGCGTTTTGCGCCGAGCCACGCCATTTTGATGGTGCTCACCCACCGCCCCGGGCTCCGTTTTGAATTGGGAACCCACGCCCTGCACACGGCGATCCAACTGCCGCCCCTGGATATTGATGAATCGTCAAATGTCCTGCACGCGCTTCTGCGCACCACGGACGTGCCCGAAGATCTGGCGCGACTCATTCACGAACGCTCCGGCGGCAACCCGTTTTTTCTGGAGGAAATCTGTGAGTCGCTTTTGGAACAGGGCCTGCTGCGACTGAACGATACCCAGACCTTTGAGATGGCCACCACCGAAGAATTCAAGATTCCCGATACGGTCCAGGGCGTGATCCGGGCGCGTTTGGACCGCATGAACCGCGACGATCGCGAAGTTTTGTGCTTCGCGTCGGTCATCGGACGGGATTTTGACGAGGACATTCTGGCCCATGTCTACCAGGGCCAGGCGGACATCAGCGAGTCTCTGGAAAGGCTTTGCGGGGCCGGGTTGATTCAGCCCATAAAAATCGTGCCCCGCCCCCGTTATCGGTTCAAACACGCGCTGACCCAGGACGTCACCTACGAAAGCCTGCTGACCCGTCTGCGCCAGGAGCTGCACGGATTGGTCGGCGACGCCATCGTGGCCTTGCGACCCAATCACCTGGACCACTACTTCCCGCAACTCGCGCTGCACTTTGCCAAGGCAGAGCGTTGGGTTGAGGCCGCTGAGCATGGGCTCGAATCCGCGAAACGCACCTGGCGCCTGACGGAGTTTCAGGAATCGCTCAAGCAGCTGAATGCCGCCGAAACATGGATGCTGCGCATCGAAGACGCCGCCCTTCGCCACCGGTTGCTGGTCCCTCTTCTGCTGCGCAAAGAACGGGCCTATGAGTTGTTTGGTGCCAGGGTCCTGCAGCACGAGGCCATCGACAGGATTCTGGAAATCCTGGACCCGGCCACAGACAAGCGGGATTTGGTTGAAGTCTACATTCGTCTGGGCGACATCCACACCTCCGACCGGGAATTCAGCGCCGCTGAAAAATTGTTCAACGGGGTTTTCGCCCTTTGCGATGAACTGGGTGATGAACCCCGGCGCCGCAAGACCATGCGCAGTCTCGGGCTCATGATGTGGCACGCCGACCGCGCCGACGACGCCATCGAGGTGATGCAAACCGCGGTGTCAGCCGACCGCATTTCCGGCGAAAGCCATCACCTGATCATGGACCTGATCAATCTTTCAACCGTGTATCGCGGCATCAACGACATGGAATCCTGCCGGGCTGTCCTGTTTGAAGCCGAAGACGTTGCGCTCAAGACCAACGATCTCTACGGGTTGTCCTATGCGCGGCACAACACGGCCCTCGTTGCGCGGCAGGAAGGACGCCTCGAAGACGCCATCGAAATCCTGTTGTCGCTGCTCGAAGACGGAAAAATCACGAATGCTCTCCCGCAGCAGCAGGGTTTTCACCTGCTCACATGCGCGAACATCTATCTGCAACTCGGACGCACCGAAGACGCTCTGGCGAGCTGGGAGCGCGGTCTGGTCATCATGCGGCGGGCCCAGCATATCGAAGGGCTCTCGCGCACCCTGGTGACTCTTGCCGAAGTGGAGCTGGGGCTCAACCGACCGCGCCAAGCACGAGACCATCTGATCGAGGCGAAGGCCGTGTCGGCACATTTCGACAAAACGGCACTGCGCACCAACATCTTTCACAATCTCGGGGTCGCCCACGCGGCGTTGCAGGAATACCCGGATGCCATCGCCGCCTGGGGGCGGGCGCGCACCCTGTGCCGCCAACAAGGCAACAAAGCGCTGGAACTGGAAGTTGTCGCGGCCATGGCCCGGACGACGCGCGAACTGGTGCCAGAAGCCTCGGTCGCTCTGCAGCATTTTGGCGACGCCGTGGCTCTGGCCGGCGAGGTCGGTGATTGGAAACAACAAGGCGCTCTGTACAATACGATGGGCATCATCGAATGGCAGCGAGGAGACTACGCCGCCGCTTTGACAGCCTATCAGGCCTCGGTGGTGGCGTTCGACGGGTGTGGCGATACGCAGGGCAAGGGGCTTGCGCTGAGCAGTGTCGGTGTTACACTGCATAAAATGAAGAATTTGGACGCGGCGGCCCGATTGCAAGAGGCCGTGACGTACAATCAGGAGCACGGCCACCGCAAGCTGGAAGGGTTCGCGCTGGCGGCCCTGGGTGACGTTCACTCCGAGGCGGGGCGCCCACGCGAAGCCGTCGCCATGTACCACCAATCGTTGGGTATCCGCAAAGAGATCGACGACCGGTTGGGTGAAGCCTGGATGCTGCACAATTTGGCGCGGGTCCACTCAAAAATGGATGCGCTGGATCGCACCCGGGACTTTGTGACGGCGGCCAGAAAAATCGCGCTCGAACTGGACAACGCCGAATTGCTCAATGCGCTCAGAGAAATTTCCAATTAACGCAGGAGAAGCCTCTTCATGCCCAGATACATCATAGAACGCAATGTTGGTGAAGTGACCGTCGCCGATCTCGAAGCCGCCGGTCGGCGCTCCATTGAAGCGTTGGACTCCATGGAGGGGATCGTCTGGATCAAGAGCTACGTGTCGGAGGCCGAAGGTAAGGTCTTCTGCGAATACGACGCCCCCAGCCCCGAAGCCATCCGCGAACACGCCCGTCTGGCGGGCTTGCCGGCGGACCGGATCTCGGAAATCAAGATGGAGATCAATCCGGACATGTTCCGCTGATCTGCCAATTGAGCGATTTGCCTCCGGTCCCGAAACAGGAATATGCTAAGGATCCTGGTGAGCCTGCCGATAACCCTCCCATAAGAACTGCCGCTCTGCATTCGCCTGAAGCGGCCCGATGAACATGATCGAGGAGGGAAATCCGTGAAGTGCCCCGCATGCTCCCATGCCATGACTGAAGTCAGTGTCCAGGAAATCAATGTCGACGTGTGCCAGGATGGCTGCGGCGGTGTGTGGTTTGACTGGTTTGAATTGAAGAAAGTTGACGAGCCCCACGAAGCTCTCGGTGAAGACCTGATGCACGTGGCTCGCGACCCCAAAGTGAAAATGAACCACGAAGGCAAACGCAATTGCCCCCGTTGCGAGGGCATGCCGATGCTGAAACACTTTGCCAGTGTCAAGCGGCACGTCGAAGTGGACGAGTGCCCCAACTGCGCCGGATTTTTCCTGGATCATGGCGAATTGAATAGTATTCGCGACCAGTTCGAAACCGAAGAAGAGCGCAAGCAGGCCGCCGACGCCGTCTTTGCCGATCTCTTCGACGAGGGCCTGGATGCCATGGCCAGCGATGGTGAAGAGAAATTGGAGCGCGCCCAGGGCGTGGCCCGGATGTTCCGTTTCCTGCTGCCCAGCTATTGGCTGCCCGGCAAGCAGAAGTGGGGCGCCTTCTAGGCGTTGCGGTAAATTGAGTGGATTGCAGAGCAACCTCCCTCGGCCTCGTGCCGGGGGAGGTTGCGGTCTTTGGGGAGTGACATTAATCTGAAGGCTCCGGCAGGCGTCACGGACGGGAGCATCTTGCGGCGCACAGACCACACCAATCCAGGACGCGAACTTTGTACAGCGACTGTTACGACGGAAATAATCCTGCCAAGGGCAAGTTCACGCTCAGTGAAGTGACCGCCCTCGACCAGCCCAGTCAGCACGACACCGTGCGTCCGTGCGACATCAAGGGCATCCTGCACAGCCACAGCCGCTGGACCGATGGGGCCCATTCCCTGGCCTCGATGGTCGAAACGGCCCGCGAAATCGGAATGGAATACCTGGGCATCAGCGACCATTTCATGAGTGAAAACCGTCAGGATGGCCTGGATCTCGACGCCGCGCGGGTGCAGGGCCAGGAAGTGCGCCGGTTGCGCGAGAAATTTTCCGACTTCGACATTTTCCAGGGCATCGAAATTGACGTGAACGACGACGGCACCCTGCCGGTGGACAACGCGACTCTGGACCTGTTCGACTTCGTGATCGCCGCCTTTCCCGAAAATGGCGTGCACGACGCCGAGGCCATGGTCAAGCGCGTGGTGACGGCGGCGGCCAACCCGAAGATCACGATTCTGGGCAAGCCCGTGGGCGATTTCATGCTGCGTGGTTGCGAGGGCCTGGCCGATATGGAAACTGTGCTGAAGGCCGCCGTGGCCGGTGGTAAGGCGGTTGAAATTGATGCGAATCCCAATTGTCCGGAGATTGACTGGACCTGTTGCCGGATGGCGCAGGAGTTGGGCGTCTATATGATCATCAGCCCCAACGCCCACCGGGCCGCGAGGTTGGTCGACATCCGGCACGGGGCCCAACTCGCCCACGATGCGGGCCTGATCTGTGGCTGGATTCTCAATACGAAAAGCAGTTCCGAGTTGCGCGGGTACCTCGGAATCTGATTCAATCGACGAATCTGATTTAATCGACCGGGGCGGGCTCGGGCTCATCGGCAAAGACATCCCATTTTTCCAACATGTCATGCAGCATATCGCGGGTGATTGGCTTGCTCAGGAAGTCGTTCATGCCGGCGGCGAAGCACGCCCTGCGATCGCCGCTGAGCGCGTTGGCGGTCATGGCGACGATGTTGATCTCGCAAGCGGGCGCGGGCAATTGCCGGATGCGGCGGGTGGCCTCGTAGCCGTCCATGACGGGCATCTGGCAGTCCATCAGGACCAGGTCATGTTCGTGGTGGCGAGCCATGTCGACAGCTTCGACACCGGTGGCGGCCACATCGACCCGGCAACCGAGCATGCGCAACATGGCCACGGCGACCTTCTGGTTGAAGGGGTTGTCTTCGGCCAGGAGGATGCGCGGGCCCTGGTCCGGATTGGTCTCCAGATTGATTGATTTTGCCGCTTCGGGCGCTGAGCCGGCTGACCGGGCGGCCGCTCGGGTGTCTGTCCGGCCATTGAGGATGTCGTCCAGCTGGCTCAGGCGCACGGGCTTGTTGAGGGCGCCATCGAGACCAAGTTGGGTCAGTTGATCCTCTTTGTGCAGGCTCGAGATGTTGGCAAGCATGACGACCTGGGGGCGCTGGTCCGAGGCAGCAGTGTCCAGGCGTTCCTTCAATTGGGGCAAATCCCGTTCCACGAAGCTCTGGTCCACCAGGATCAAGGTCCACGGGGCCTGGGTGCCGGTGTCGTCGATCGCCGTGGTGGCCGCTTTGCAGCCGATGGCGACCTGGCAACTGTGGCCCAGGGTGCGCACCTGTTCGGCCAATACTTCACCGCTCAGCTCGTGGTCCGTGGCGACCAGAACCCGCTGGCCGGATTCGTCCGTGACTGCGGTCGGTTGCAGGTCGCAAACCGAGGGCTGCAAGGGAATGGTGAAACTGAAGGTGGTGCCCTGGCCGACTTTGCTGGTGGCGGTGATCTCGCCCTGCATCAGGTTCACCAGATGCTGACTGATGGACAGGCCCAGGCCCGTGCCGCCGAAGCGCCGGGTGGTGCCGGCTTCGGCCTGGGTGAATTTTTCGAAAATGCGATCCAGGTTGGCCTGTTCAACACCAATGCCGGTGTCGGTGACGCGGAAACAGAGGTCGAGTTGGCCGTCGTGTTCGCCCACCGGTTCGATATTCAGGTAGATGTGGCCCTGTTGGGTGAACTTGGCCGCGTTGTTGAGCAGGTTGGTCAGCACCTGGCGCAGGCGTCCCGGATCCAGCATCAATTGCGAGGGCACACCCGGGGCCAGGCGGCAGACCATGTCCAGGCCCTTGGTCTGGGCCGTGAAGGCGATCTGGGTCACGGTTTCTTCGATCAGGGCGTGCACATCGGTGTCGACGACGTCCAGTTCCAGCTGGCCGGATTCGATCTTCGAGATGTCCAGAATGTCGTTGATCAGCGTGAGCAGGGTGGCGCCCGACATGCGGATCATGTCCAGATACTGCTGTTGGCGCGGGTTGGGGTCCATGTCCTTGAGCAGGTCGGCCAGGCCGATGACGCAGTTCATGGGAGTGCGGATCTCGTGGCTCATGTTGGCCAGGAATTCGGACTTGGCCTTGTTGCTTTCTTCGGCGGCGTCCAAGGCTTCGGCCAGGGCGATTTCGGCCCGGCGCTGCTCGCTGATGTCGATCGAGACACCCAGGACCTGATCATTGAGGCCCAACATCGAAGTCAGGGGAGTCTTGATGGAGTCGATCCAGATGTCCTGGCCATCCTCGCGGGTGGCGACGGTCTCGGGTAGCACTCTTCGGACACCATTTTTGAGAGTCTCCTTGTCTTCCGCCAGCCATTCTTGCGATTGGGCCACCAGTGGATGGATATCCATCAGGTGTCGGCCTTCGACTTCATGCACTTTCAAATTGTAGAAATCGGCCACGGCCTGGTTGACCAGAGTAAAGCGGCCCTGGGTGTCGCGGGCAAAGATGAAGTGGGGGATGGAGTCGATCACCGTACGCAGGTAGCGCATCTCTACGCTGAGTCCCTTGGCGTAGAAGGTGTTCACGTAGTCAATGCCCAAGCCGGTGGCGGGAATCATCCAGGAAAACCAGCGCAGCAGGTTGGCGATGTGGAACGTGTTGTCGACTACGGTCTGGGCGGAAAAAACCAGCAACAGGGTGGCCACCGCCTGGGGCAGGAAGGCCGCCAATACGGCATGTCCGAAAAAGCGCAGTCGGTGGTGGCGCAGTTCCTTGTAAAGCATTGCAGCGGCCACGCAAAACAGGACGAACGAGACCATGTTGATCCGGGGCAAGGCGATCGGGAACGGCAACAGATGATTGGCCGTTGCGTACCAGAACATGACAACCATGATACCGCCGGGTATAAACAGTTGCGCGAGGGCCATCCGGCGACTGCACGTGTGGCCCCAACGAATAACCGCCAGGCCAAGGATCGCGATGACGCCGCTGCACAGGCGGCCGATCATGATTGTTTCCATGATCCCGTCGGAAAACGAAATCCGACCCTCGGGCGTGACCGAACCGCATATGAATTGCACAGAGGAAATCAGGCCGGCCAGGCCGAGGGTCGCCCCCAGCAGCAGCGAAAAGCGTCCCGCGGTGACGCGGTCGTGCAGCACGGTAAACAGGATGATCAGGAAAGTGAAGCCGAGGGTCACCAGGTCGACCTGCAGCATGATGTCGCCCAGGATGAGGCCGGCGTACTGGGTGCCGGGGCCGCCCTGGACCGGCGAAGAATAGCTGAAGCCGAGCAGCCCGAGAACAGGCGGAATGAAGGTCATCACCAGGATGACACCGAGAAAGAGCGAGAAATAGGGTTTCTTATTGCGAAGCTTTTTCACAGTTGTCCGTTTCGCCCGTTAGTGCGGGCTGGAGTGGGTGCTGATTATCGCTGCCCGTTCAGAGAGATATGGGTTCCCAAATGATCGGCCAGCAATGGGGTAACTTGAACGGGGGATATCTTTTATTTCGGTTGTCACCTGGCGGGCAGGTGTCGCCATGGGGTGACGGGGTCGAATTTGGCGCAAAGGCCAAAAAACCGGTCTGGGGCTGTAACCGGAGGGTTTGGCGCAGCGTCTGTATCAGGCAGAAATCTTGCAATCCTGGGGCCAGCCCGTCAGCGAAACACGGGCCGGCGTCAGAAACACGCAGGATCCGAAAAATCGTGTCGGAATTTGACCACGGGATCCGAGTTCGGGTTTGCTGAGCGAGGCCAGGAGTTTCAGGGTGGGCCATGGGTCGGGAATGTTCGCTTTCCCGACCCCTGGTCCAAAATATCGAGGGGATTGGACATGAAAACCCGTTTGTGGGTGGCGTTTGCCATTGGGGTCTGTTTGACGGCGCCGGTTTGGGCGTCGGCCCAGGCCGAGATCAACGATTGGGCCAACGTGCAGCGCTCTGCCGATCTGGACAGCCTGTTGATGGACGGGCAGGGCATCGTCCTGGCCTTCGAAGACACTTTCAGCTTTGATCCGGGCAGTCCCGATACGGTGCTGGTTTCGGCGCCGCGGGTGACGGTGGAAGACGTCATCGCCGCCATCGGCCGCCGCATGGAATACGACAACTACCGCATGGCCGATGTCGAATACACCACCCTGATCACCCAGGTGGTCCGCGAACAACCGGGTGTCGAGGGGGGCGACTATCAAGTCGAAGAGTTCGCCCTGCGCTATCACCAGGACGGAGAAAAAGGCGAGCAGGTGGTCAAACTGTGGGAACGCAGCCGAAAATTTGAAAACTTCGAGATGGTCGAAGAAGAAACCGATGAAGAAATGAAGGCCGAGTTCCTGCCCAACCAGGGGCAGATCATTGAGTCGATGCCGTTCTCGGCGGGCGGGGCGGGTCGCTACAACTACACCATTCTGGACCGGCAAATGGTGGGCAACAACCTGATCTACAAAATCGATTTTGAACCGAAAAGTCGGTTCGAGGCTTTGCCTTCGGGCACCATCTGGGTGGACTATTCCAACTGGGTGTTGCGCAAGATCGAAGCCCGCATGACTGGCCCGGTGCCTTATCCGATGTTCCTCAAGTCCGTGCCGGTGTATCGGCTGAGCCAGGAGCGCTTTGGTGAGTTTTGGTTCCCGACCGAAGCCTATATGCGCATCAACCTGCGGCAGGTGCCGTTGCTGCCGATTCCCGACAATATCGAAGTGCGGGTCAGCCTGCGGGATATCGTGATCAACGGCGAGCCGCGCAGCCCGCAGGACACCGCGCCCGGGGCGGGCATGGCGGATATCAGCGACGAAGACATTGCGGCCGGTTTCTGGCTCAGCGAAGAGGCCAACAGCGATTCGCTGTCCGCCTACTGGGGCGAGATCGGCGAAGAGTGGGCCGAGGACATGACCAACGAGGCGATTCCCGTGTCACTGTCCGCCGCCAAGGTGGATTCGCTGAGCGACGAAGGCACGGCCGAGCTGTTGGAATTGCGCGAAGGCGGGGTGTGGCGGGTGGAGCAAAACCTGGTGATACCGCCGAGCTTCAACCGGGCCCAGGGTTTTGCGCCGCGCCTGGGTTTGGCCCTTGAAAAATTGGGGCCGGACAACCCGCGGTTGGACCTGACGGCCGGCTATGCGTTCAGCAACAAGCGCCCGGTGTTCGGTGCCGAGTTGGAGTTGCCCCTGATGCGGTCGCGCTGGAATCTGGCCCACCCGAAGGCCGATGGGCAGGAGTATCGCGGGGCGCAGTATCAGTTGTTGTCGCTGCGGATGGCCGGGCGCAAGGACAGCGCCCTGTTCGCGGGTGACGGCCGGCGGCATACGCGTTCGGCGTCGGCGTTTTTCTATGGCAGCGATCCGAACAACTACTACGAAGAGCGCGGTTTTGACGGCGACTTGCACCTGCGTTTGTCGCGGGGGTTGGTCTTGCGGGCCGGTGGCGGTTATGCCGAGCATCGGTCGTGGAGCCAGCGCACGAGTTGGAATGTGTTGGGACGGTCGTTGCGGCCAGACGGGAACCTGGCGGCGGATTATTTGGACGACAGTTTTCTGCGCGCCGGGCTGGACTGGCAGTGGGGCGCCCTGTCGCTTGATGGCGACGTGACCTGGCACGAATTGCAGGACACGGCCGGGCGGGAGGTGTCGCGGCGGGAAATTCGGGTCAGTGGGGCTTTGGACCTGCTGGACAAGTTCGGCAACCAGTGGCTGCTGCGCGGAACTCATCGCGAGTTTGACGACACTGCACCGGTGCAGTGGAAAACCTGGCTGGGCGACTACGGCACCCTGCGCGGCTTTGGCGCCGGTGAGTTGACGGGCGACGCGGGAGCGCACGCTTCGTTGGACGGACGCCTCGGGTTTGACTTGTGGCGCGCGGCCAGAGTGCCGGTCTTGAAGAATTGGGGCCTGCAGCCCATCGGATTTGTGGACTGGGGCAAGACCTGGGACCGGGGCGGCGATTTTGTGGGGCCGGTGGATTCGGCGGAAGGCGCCCGGGATTGGCGCATGGATGTGGGGTTTGGCTTTGGCAAGCGGTTTGACCTGCCTGGGCTGGGGGAATTTCGGAATGTGCGGTTGTATGCGGCGCATCCGGTGGCGGAGACCCGGGGCGATGGAGGCTGGCGGGTTTTGTTGGCGTTTGAGAAGTGAGCCTGAGCTGTAGTGGGTGTTGACATGTATAACGTTAACCGTTATAATATTACTCGTGATTAAAACATTCTGTGATCAGGGATCAGAAGATGTTTTTGAAGGCGTCCATTCGCGCGCAGCGCGGCAGCGCTGTCCTCAGTCTCTTTGGGCTATTGCACGGCGAAAGCTCGATCAAATTGGGCGGGCACGAAGCCTCGGCGAATTGCGAGTTCCGCCAGGAAACCGTTTGGAGCGGTTGCGTGGGAATCGGCGTCACCAGTTCAGTGTTCGTATCAACCAGCAATACCGCATTTGTTTCAGTTGGGAAGATGGCCATGCCTACGAAGTTGAAATTGCAGACTACCACTAAATCTCGAGACCTGGGTAGTCTGCCGAAGTACCGTCCGCCCACACATCCGGGTGAAATGCTGATTGAAGAGTTCCTGAAACCGCTGAAAATTAACCAGTCCAATTTCGCTATTCGACTAGGGGTTTCGTACCCACGATTGAACGAAATCGTGAATGGCCGGCGCTCGGTCACCCCGGATACAGCCCTGCGCCTGGCTCGAATATTCGGGATGTCGGCGGAGTTCTGGTTGGGATTGCAGCAGGATTGGGACCTTTGGCAGGCGAAAAACAGCTCCAAAGCGGCCGCAATCGAGAAAATTGAGCCATTGCCCCACAATAGCAAAGGTGAGCTCATTCCCATGGATGAGGGCTAGAAAGCCCCAATTGAGAGTGATTTGGGCGCCTTGATTTTGTTGTTTTCTGAGATCCAGTTTTCTTGACGGGGCCCCTCAAAGGACCTATATTGCGCCTTCGTCCAAGGCTGGCAAGCCAGTGCCTCGTTGTGCTGTCATGTGGCTTGGACACCAAATCAGGTTCCTCGGTAGCTCAATGGTAGAGCATTCGGCTGTTAACCGAAATGTTGTAGGTTCAAGTCCTACCCGAGGAGCCAATCTCTTCTTTGCGAAATCTGAGCGATCAGAGACGCATACCGTCACCGCAACCACATCGTTGCCTTGATGGCGAGAATACGCGGATGACGGCCAAGGGCCAGATTCGCAGCCCGAGTCTCTGACAGGAATGGGTTCGACAGCAGGGCGCAGCCAGGCTGGACCATCCTCTCAGACTCTCAGATTTCGTGCCCATCGTTTGCAGCTGGTTAACAACCGCGCGATGGTGCTGAAGATTCTCCCGAACGTCGGGGGATCAGGTTCGGGGTCATTACGATTCCGGACCATTTTGAAGCGCAGAAGATCTGGCGGAAATAGCCGCA
>CAZLUL010000124.1:0-12051 GCA_964562635.1 uncultured Fibrobacteraceae bacterium
TATGGCCTCCTCCCATCTTCCGCTAGCGGCTTCGCCCAAGCCGCGCCAGAAATTATATCAGAATATGCAAGCAGGATCGATCCGGCACCAGCACCATGTCGCTGTTTTCGACTTTCAGGAAGCCATAGCTCGACCCGTCAAAGCCGATACCGTTGCGGCACACGCCTTCGTCCAGGCGGTCCAACGGGAAACTGATGTGGTGCAAACGCCCGGTCAGGTCCAGCATCTTCAAGTCTATGAATTCGACGCAGTGCTGCTCCGCCAGGGCACGGACATCCGCCAGTTGTTTTGACGACATGGCTAACCTCAATGTTGACTTGGTGTGTTGAAAACGAAGCCTGGCTGCAAAAATAGATCCCACCTGCACAGATACCAGAAATATCTTTTCGCTGAGGGACCAAAAAATCGGGCCCATTTCGGGGCACACTGAGCTTGCCGCAGACTCTGGCGGAGCCTATTTTCGGAACTTGATCGGCTTGGTCCAAACCTGGGGATTCGCCGCGAAAATCCATCGCGGGAATCCGACTTGGGAATTCAGCCCGTAAAGGATCCTCCGTTGGCGCAGAACCCCGTTCCAAATCCTGATCCGCGGCAGCTGACCATCACTGTCGATGGCAAGCCCCTGCCCTGCCGCCCGGACACCAGCCTGGCCGTTGCCCTTTGGGACCATGGCCTGCGGCACCTTTCCCATTCCCACAAATACGGCCGCCCGCGCGGCGTGACCTGTGCCCGCGGCCATTGCACCAATTGCCTAATGCGCGTCGATGGTGTGCCCAATGTCCGCACCTGTGAGACCTCCGTCCGCGCCGGCATGGTCGTCAATACCCAGGACACCGGCACCTTCTACGGGGCGCCCATGCAAAAACTGCTGTCCCTCGGCAGCGCCTGGATGCCTGTCGGCTTCTATTACAAGTGGTTCACCCGACCCGCTTCGCTGAGCCGCTTTTTTCTGGATCGCATCCGCCCCATGACCGGCGTTGGCCGCTTGCCCGACGCCGCCCTGCCAGTGCGGGACCTGCCAGCGCGGGCCCTGCCCGCCGCGGCCACCGACGAACCCGAGCAGGCCAGCACCGACCTCGGTCACTTTGCCACCGTCATAATTGGCGGAGGCGCCAGTGGCCTGCAGGCGGCCAGCCATCAGTCCGGCAGCACCCTGCTGATCGACGACAGCGCCCAGGCCGGCGGACAGCGCCTGCTGGCCCTGCGGGAATTGGCCACCGACAAAAGCGGCGCCCTCGCCCGCTTCCCGACCCTGGCAGCGGCCCTCGAAAGGCTCGAGAGTGCCGTGACCGCCTTGCCCGACCGACCGGACTTTCGCTGCCTGGCTCAGGCCAAGGCTGTGGCCGGCTACTATCCCGCTGGGCTGTTGGTGCGCCAAGGCGACAAATTGATGACCGCCCGCTTCGACAAACTTGTCTGGGCCGCCGGCGCCCTGGACACCATCGGCCTTTTCCCCGGCAATGATACGCCCGGCTTGTTTGGCCCCCGGGCCATGTACCGCCTGCTGACCCGGGATGGACTTCAGGTTTCCGGCCGGCACGTTCTGCTGGTTGGGGGTGGCTTCGATTTCTGGCTGTGTGCCGCCCTGCTGGCCTCGCGCGGCGCCACGTTGAACCTGGTGGTGACCGAATCCGGTTGCCAATCCGAGGTTGCCGCCGCTGTTGACCTGAAGTGGTCACTCAACACCGGCCTGAAACTCAAAGAGGTCAAGGGGCTCGGCGGCCACAAACTGCAGGCCACCTTTGAACCGCGCATCAGTCAATCCGGCCTCAGTGGCAGCCATCTGCAACTGGAAGCCGACTTGGCGGTGATCTGCAAGCCGGGCAAACCCGCCTACGACATCCCCTATCAGCTGGGTGCCGATCTGGCTTTGGTCCCCGAGCGCGGTGGTTATGTTCCCCGCGGTTGTGACACCACGACCGAAAAGACCTTCGCGATGACCCTGCCCGGCGGCGCCGAAGTCATCTGCGCCGGTGAAACCCTCGGCCTTTCACCCACGGACCAGGTGACCTCATGAGTTCTGCCGCCAACGCCAACAAGATTTTCCTGTGCCGGTGTGAAGATGTCACCCTGCAGGAATTTCAGCAGGCCTATGACGAAGGCTTTTCCGAGATGGAGTCCCTGAAGCGCTACACCGGCCTGGGCACGGGCTTCTGCCAGGGCAAGGGTTGCCTCAGTGAAGCGGCTGGCCAACTGGCCACCCTGCGTGATCTGGCTCCCGGCGACATCCGCCTGACAAACATCCGGCCACCGGCCGAACCGTTGACCTTTGCCCAGTTGGCCGGGCTGGATCTTGACGCCGGTCACGACGAAACACGCCCCCAGGAGGACCAGTCATGATCCCCCTGTCCCGTGGCCCGGTTCCCGCTTCGGCCGATGCGGTCATCATCGGCGGCGGTATCAATGGCCTGACCACAGCCTACGAGCTGGCCAAGCGCGGCCTCAAAAACGTCGTGATCATCGAAAAGAACTACATCGGCAGCGGCTCGACCGGCCGTTGCGGTGGCGGCATCCGTCAGCAGTGGACCACCGTGGAAAACATCCGCCTGGCCCAGGAAAGTGTGGCGGTCTACGAGAACATGTCGGCCGAGTTGGGCTATCAGGTGTTTTTCCGCCAGGGCGGCTACCTGATGATCACCGAGAGCGAGGCGGATCTGCCGGCCCTGCGGCAGGCCGTGACCCTGCAAAATCAGTGCGATGTGCCGACGGAATTTCTGCCCCCCGAAGACTGTCTCAAGATCGTGCCCGACCTGGATATCTCGCGGCTCAAGGGAGCAACCTTCTGCCCCAAGGACGGCACCGCCTATCCGTTTGCCGTGGTCTGGGGCTACGCCCGGGCCTGCCACCGGGCCGGCGTGAAGATCTACATCGGCACCGGCGTGAAGGACATCCTCAGTGACGGCGGCCGCATCCTCGGCGTCGAGACCGACCGCGGACGCATCAGTGCCCCGGTGGTCGTCAACTGCGCTGGTCCCTGGGCCCGCCACATGGCCGCCAAGGTCGGCGTGAATTTGCCCAACCGGCAGGAACGCCACGAAATCATGGTCAGCGAATCGTTGAAGCCGTTTCTGGATCCGATGGTGATCTCCATCACCAACGGCATCTATTTCAGCCAGAGCCTGCGCGGGGAAATTGTCGGGGGCATCGGCGATCCGGAAGAACCCCACTGGGAAGACCCGGCCGATTTCGACACCCGCAGCCAGTTGCGATTTGCGGTGCGCTTTGCCCGGGCCCTGACCCAGCTGTATCCCCGCGCCTCGACCGTGCGCATGATGCGCCAATGGGCCGGCATGTATGATGTCACGCCTGACCACCGCCCCATCCTCGGCGGAGTGCCGGGTCTGCAGGGATACCATCACATCTGCGGTTTCAGCGGGCACGGCTTCATGCTTGGGCCGGTCACTGGCCGGCGCATGGCCGCTCAGATCACCACCGGACAGCCGGACCAGATCATCACCAGTCTGTCCCTGGATCGATTTGAAAAAGGGGAATTGCAGGCCGACGCCTTCGTGGTCGGTTAGTACGAAGGCTACCTGAGCCGCCGCAGATGTGATCAGGCGGGAAAAAGGTCCTTCAGGGCCTTGTCCAATTCTCCGAACGCAAAGCGAAATCCGTTGGCTTTCAGCACGTTGGGCACAGCCCGCTGACTGGCCATGAGCATGTCCGCCTTCTCTCCGAGCAACATTTTCAGGGCCGGATAAGGCGCGGCCAGCCACGAACGTTTGCCCAGGGTAGCGGCCAGCGCGGCGGCAAAGTCTTTTTGCGGTGCAGGCAGGGGCACCACCGCATTGACCGGACCCACGATCGCCTCATTGTCCAGGGTGAACAGAATAATCCGGACCAGATCCTGGATGTGGATCCAGGGGAAATACTGCTGTCCATTGCCCAGCGGCCCCCCTACGCCCCACCGAAAGGGCGGGACCATGCGGGCCAGGGCGCCACCTTCAGTTGCCAGGACGATCCCAATGCGCAACATGGCCACGCGGATGTTTTCCTTGGCCGCCTTGGCCGCCGTGTGCTCCCACTCCACCGCCAGGCGGGCCAGGAAATCCTGGCCGGGCTGTTGGTCTTCCCCGAGCGCCTCGTCACCCCGGTTGCCGTAATAACCGATGGCCGAAGCACTGACCAGCGTCATGGTGCGGCCGCAGTCAGCCATGACCTCGGCAATATTCCCGGTCACGGCCAGGCGTGAGCGCCGGATCCGGCTCTTCTTCTGCCGCGTCCAACGGCCTTCGGCCACCGATTCGCCGGCCAGATTGACCACTGCATCACAGGTCAACAGGCGGTCCTGCCAGGCGCCCGATAAAGCCGGATCGGCGCCGATCAGCTCGACTCCTGCCGGCAACAGGGGACGCGCCCGGGCCGGATTCCGCGTCACACACAGCACCTCATCGTGCCGATTCAGCAATTGGGGAACCAGCATCCGGCCCACCAGACCGGTGCCTCCGGTGATAAAAATTCTCACTCGTGTTCCTTTCACCTGCATTGGCAACCCGTGAACGGACCCTATTTTACACAATCGGGCCGACGGTGTCCACCAGTGTCCACCAGTCTCACTTTGCCTTCCCGGTCATATCGCTTATTATTCCGGCCAACCATCGGACCCAAGAGAAAACGAGAAAACATGGAATATCAGAACTTCGACTGCGAAATCGCCGAAGGCTGCGCCACCGTCAGTATGATCGGACCCGGCTCGCCCCAACTGGCCGATCTGCACGACGAATTCGTGGACCTGTTCCTGCGCCTGCAGGAAGACCGCGCCGTGCGCGTGATCCTGTTCACCGACGGTGATCATGCCTTCGAATTGCACCACCTGCAGGACGAGGTTGCCGAGGCCCAAATCGAGGGCGGAGGCCTGGAGATATTGGCGGCCCAGGAAGAAGTCTCCCGCAAGATCGTCACCCTGCTGGGTGAGTCGACCAAACCGGTCTTGGCGGCCACTCGCGGCGACGTGCGGGATTTGGGCCTGGGATTCTTTCTTGCGGCCGATATTCGGCTGGCCTCCACCAAGGCCGCTTTCACGTGCCAGAACCTGACCACCGGCCTGATCGCCGGTTGGGGCCTGACCCACACCCTGCCCCAGTTGATCGGGCCCGGGCGCAGCCTGGACTTCCTCTGGTCCCACCGCACCATTGGCGGCGATGAGGCGGCCCGCATCGGTCTGGTCGACCGGTTGTTCGACGATGCGGTCTGGGAACAGGAACTGGACACCTATATCCAACAGTTGGTCCAGCTGCCACAACCGGCGGTCCATCTGACCAAACTGGCAGTCGACCAGGCGGCGACCATGGACTACACGACCATGCTCTCGGTGGAATGGGAATCCCAGCAGCAGTGCTGGGCCTCGCTGGAAACTTCAGAGGGCTTGGCGGCGTGGCGGGAAAACCGTCCGCCGGTGCTGGCGGTCAGCATCGAAGACGAAGAAGAGTAAGACGACTGCCTGAAGGTTTCGTCAAAAAAAACGGCCACCCCATACAGGGCGGCCGTTTTTTCTGTGGGCCAGTGTATCGAGAACTGAGCCGGGTTTACCGGAACAGGCTTTTCACACTGCCGAAGGAAGCATCTTCAACAGCAATGGGACCACAGTGTTCATTGATGATGAATATGGGGTCATCGACGTCACCGAAGAGAGGGTACAGGCTGTAACCAACGCTGTCGCCATCGATGTACGCGGGCAGACCGTTCTCTTGCAGGCTGAAGTAGATTTCATCAACGAACGCGTAGGCAACATCGGTGTTGATGACCATGATCTCCACATCGGCGACCACCACGGAGCCGCCAACGGCGGGCAACGGAGCAGCAAAACCGACAACGTGCTCATCCGGACGCGTGCCGATATCGATGGCTTGCCCGCGATCAGCAAACCCCAGCACTAACATGTTGGTGAACGAAATCTTGGCTTCCCAGCCCAGCACTTCGTTGGCCGTCAATTTCGACAGCACGACGTACGCATTGGTCGGCGTATTGACGGGCAAGCAGGCCCAAGCGTTGGTGCCGGCCTCGTCCAGGAAAATGCCGAAGTTGTTTTGGTAAGCTGGGTCGATCTGCGCAAAGGCGGAAACGCTGGTAAGGGCGATAGCCGCCAGAGCAATGACGAAAACCATTTTCTTCATGTTGTTGCTCCTCTGGTGAGTGGAGTGTGAAAAACAGGAACCTGCCCGAACTATTGTACAGGCCCCTTCCGAACGAACTCACTTTGTATCACGAATTATAGCATAAGGAAAATTCATTTGCACCAATAAATGCGCAATTCGCTATCAATTTGTATCAGACACCGCAAAAGAGTGCTATTGTTCAATTTCTACAAGTTATTGTCTTGTTATAAGTTGTATCAATTATTCCTTTGATCCGGTCACTCCACAAGGCCCCAATAATAACTATAAATTAGCAAATTTACTGCTAATTCACCGTTTTTGGACGATCAAACCGGGCGACCCGTACTCCATTCAATTTGGTGGCCTTGGGCCCGAATTTTAACCATAGTTTCCCCATATCACCCATTGTCGCTAACCGGAGGTAATTCCCTTGCGCCCCATGACCCACCTGCTCTCCCTGCTTCTGCTGGGCATTCTGGTCATTCCGGCTTTGACCCTGGCCGCCGAACGCACCCACACCATTGTCCCGGAAGACTACTTTGGTCTGACCACCCTGGGCAATTTGGCGGTCGCGCCCGATGGCCAACAAGTGGCCTACACCGAAAACCGCTGGGGAGAAGGCGACGCCGGACGCCAACAGGATCTGTGGGTCGTTGGTCGCAACAAGGGCCAGCCCCAACGTGTCACTTTTGACAACTTCGGCGCCGGTGGCCTCACCTGGTCGCCGGGTGGAGAAACCCTCTTCTTCCAGGGGCGCGACCGGGCTGGCCGCGACACACCGCCCCACGATGGCAGCAGTCAGGTCTGGCGCATCAACCCCGATGGCAGTGGGCTGCAGGCAATCACCCGGGTACCCGATGGCATCGGCTCGTTCGCCTTGGCTCCCGATGGTGCGTCACTCTACTATACAGTCACCGTCGCCGAAACCGACAGCGAGTGGAAAGACCTGCGCCAAAAGTACAGCGACCTCGAATATGGCCACGGCGTGCGCGAACTGACCGCGGTGCGGCAACTGAACCTCATCACCTGGCGGGATCGCGAAGTCATCCCCGCCACTCAGGTCATCTGGGAAATGGCCCTTTCGCCGGATGGGCAGGAAATGGGCCTGATCACCACGACAGACAACGAGTTGATCTTCATGGAAGGCTGGTCCCGGGTCGAGATCGTCGATCTGGACACGGGCGAAGCCACGGCCGTGACTGATCCCGCCTGGCGGGCGCCCCACCCCTCGCCCTATGGCTGGCTGGGAAACCTGGCCTGGTCCGGCGACAGCCAGGTCCTGGCCTTCTCCATATCCTATGACGGCTACGCGACACGCATCTGGACCGCCCAACAGGAAGGCGGCACCTGGCCCCTGCACCTGATCGAGCGGCCGGAAATGGTTTCGCTCGATGGCGGCCTGCAATGGCGCGGCACCGATCGCACGCTCTGTTACAGAGGCGAGTCCATGGGGCGGGTCCGGGTCTACGCCACCCAGAAGATCAAGAGCGGCGGCCAGGGCGCCACGAAGATCCTGGCCGCTGGCGACCTCGTTGTGGGCGCCTTCGACTTCAACGCCAAGGGACAAGCCCTCACGGCAATCTTCGAAACCCCGACCGAAGCCAACGACATCTACGCGGTGGGCAGCAAAGACAAATTCACCCGCCGCACCCGCGTCAATCCCCAGGTGGACACCTGGCAACTGCCCCAGATCGAACACGTGAGCTGGACCGGTGCCGACGGCGACCTTTGCCACGGCATTCTTGAACTGCCGGCCGGCTACCAAAAGAGCGACGGCCGCCTGCCGACAATTATCGAGTTGCACGGTGGTCCGACTTCGTCCACCAAATATCGCCTGCGCCTGTGGATCTACGGCCGGGCCCTGATGCCCGCCAATGGCTACGCCCTGCTCAGTCCCAACTACCACGGATCGACGGGCTACGGCGACGAGTTCCTGGAGAAACTGATCGGCCGCGAAAACGAAGTCGAAGTGACGGACATCGCCCTGGGCACCAAGTGGCTCATCGAGCAGGGCATCACCGATCCCGAGCGCGTCGGCGTGATGGGCTGGAGCAACGGTGGCTACCTGACCAACTGCATGATCGCCGCCGAACCCGACATGTTCGCTGCCGCCAGCAGTGGCGCCGGTGTGCTGGACCTCGTCATCCAGTGGGGCACCGAAGACACCCCGGGCCACGTCGTCAACTTCGCCACCGGCCTGCCCTGGCACCAACCGGAGCACTACCAGGCCGCTTCACCGCTCTACAACCTGGACAAGGTCCGCACCCCAACCCTGATCCACGTCGGCGGCAACGACCCCCGCGTCCCCCCAGCCCACAGCCGCGCTCTCTACCGCGCCCTCAAACACTACCTCCACGTCCCCACGGAGTTGGTCGTTTACCCCGGCGAACCCCACGGCCTGACCACCCACGAGAATCGCCTGGCCAAGATGGAATGGGATCTGGCCTGGTTCCGGAAGTATTTGTTGGGGGATGACCAATAGGCAGAGATGGGTTGGTAGAGAGCCCTGTTCCACGGACGCGGCCCGGCAACATCGTGTTGCCGGGCCGCTTGGCGTTCCGGTTTCTCCGCCATCCGTGGCTGCGAAACCTCCACGACACCGTGGAACAGGGCTCTCTACCAACCCATCTCTGCCTATTGGTCACGCACCGCAACCGCCAGTCGGGAACAGGCCTCTTCCAGTACCGATCTGGGGCAGCCGAAGTTCAGGCGGACATGGTCGGGGCCGGCGAAGTCTTTGCCTGGGGAGAAGCCCAGGCCGTGGGCTTCGAAGTGGGCTGTGGGATCTTTCAGGTTCAAGGCGCTGATGTCGAGCCAGGCCAGATAGGTCGCCTCAACTTTCGCCATGGTGACGCCGGGCAGGGCTTCAATCTGGGCGGCGAGGTAGTCGCGATTGGCGCGCAGGTAGTCGATTTGGGCCGCGAGCCAGGGGGCGCCGTGTTGCCAGGCGGCTTGAGCTGCGGTCAGGCCCAGGACATTGACGTGAGGCACGATGCCCGCCATGGCGCGGGTAAAACGGCGGCGCAGAAAATCGTCCGGGATGACAGCGACCGAACAGCCGAGGCCCGCGATATTGAAGGCCTTGCTGGGCGCCAGCAGGGTGATGGTGCGGGCGGCGACTTCAGGACCCAGGGTGGCCAGGGGCACGTGGCGGCGGTCCCGGTCCAGAATCAGCTGGTTGTGGATTTCATCGCTGCAAATCACCACGCCCTTGCTCAGGCACACCTCGGCCATCTCGGCCAGTTCCTGTTCGTTCCACAGGCGTCCCACCGGATTGTGGGGATGGCAGAGCAGAAACAGCCGCGTGCTATCGCCCAATCCCCGGGCAAATTTGTTTTTGTCGAACGACCAACCGGCGGTGTTGTTGCCCTGCAAAGCGATGGTCTCGAGTTTGCGGTCCACCAGGGCCGGCACCTTCAAAAAAGGCGGATAGACCGGCGTCATCACCGCCACCGAATCGCCCGGCTGACCCACCGCCCGGCAAGTCACGCTCAGCCCACTGACCAGGCCCGGCAACCACACCAGCCAGTCCGGATCAACCTGCCAGGAGAATTCCCGCGCGAGAGTTTCCAGCACGGTATCGACCAGGCCCTGGGGCGATTCGCCATAGCCGAAGACTCCGTGGGCCACGCGTTCCTGCAGCGCCTCGAGCACCGCCGGCGGCGCACGGAAATCCGTATCGGCCACCCACAGCGGCAAGATATCGCGGCCGGCGTATTTGTCCCACTTGAGGCTGCCGGTGTCCCGGCGTTCGACGATTTCATCAAAATCGAAAGTCATGTGCGTCCTGTCTGTGCAAATCAGAGTAGGCGAGGCTCGGCAAGATACCCGTGGATCTGCTCGATGGCTTCGGCGGGTGTGGCGGCCAGGGACCAGCGGCCATCGGCGGCCCCCGCGTTCAGGAAGGCGGCGCCGGGATCAAAATCCAACAGGACCACCGGCCGGCCGAAGCGCAGGGCCAGGGCGATCTCGCTCAGGGTGCCACCGGTGCCCTGGCAGGCCACCACCACGTCGCTGGAAAAGACATTGATGATATTGCGCGCCGCGCCCATGCCCGTGGGAATCACGATATCCAGCCCTTCGGCCGCGTACTTCTGATCGTCATCAAACAGCACCCCGACGGTCAGGCCACCGGCCTCGTGGGCCCCGGTGATCGAAGCCTGCATCACGCCGGTGGGCCGGCCACCCGAGACGAGCACCCAGCCGTTTTCGGCAATCAGGGCGCCAAGTTGGCGGGCGTTGGCGGCCGTGGCCTCGTTGGCCACCGTGCCGCCCATGACCCCGATACAAGTCTTGCGCATGACTAGAATCCTCCTTCACGAATTTGGTCCGGTGCCGGCAACAAGGTCTCCAATTGGGAGGTGTCCACTTCGGGCGCAAATTCGCCCGCTGGCAGGAAGGTCAAATCGACCCGTTCGGCACCCAGGCCCTGGGCCAGCATCGAGAGGGTCTGGCCCGCCGAACGCTGGGCTTCACCGGTGGCCTTGGCGACCAGTTCGGCGGCAAAGCCGCGGGTCTGGTCACGAGTTTCAGCGATGAGTTTGTTCTTGGCCTCGACGCTGAATCCGCCGGTGAAGAAGCGACCCACCACTTCAGGAATCAGCAGGGGCAACAGCTCGGTCTTGTCCTCACTGTGAATGCGCATGTCCCGGATGAACACTTCGTGTCGGCACGGCGGCAGGACCAGGCCAAAGGCGTCTTCGCCATTGCGTTTGATCTCGAAGCGCGGATCGTCCAGGTCGTAGCGGAAATCCACGTCAAATTCGATGACCAGGGTGATGCGCCGTTCGGACAACAGCCAGTTCAGATACTTGCGCCCGAACTCGCCGAACCAGTGTTCGCTGGCGGTGATGACCTCTTTGGTCATGATGCGAAACACACTCAGCTCGCCGACGGCCCGCATGCTGGTTACGAAGCTTTCGTGGGTCACGCGGGCCGGGACCGACTTCTGCCGACCTCGCCGGGCGAATTTCCAGATGCCCCAGGCTACGCCCGCGACCACCAGGCCGCCCCCAAAACCGATCAAGAGATAGTCCAATGCTCAAGCTCCCTGGAAAAAGTGGGTGAAGGTTCCCGACAGGATGACAAAAAGACGCCGACCGATCAAGGAAGGATCGGTCGGCGTTCGCGCCGGACTGGATGTCAGGCTGGAAGTCAGGCGGGTTGTCAGGCCGGTTGTCCGGCCAAAACACTCTGCACATCCCACCGGGAGAAAACGATTCCCAGGCGGGGCAATTCCGCGGCTTCTGCGGGCACATTGGCGCCCCGTTCGACCAGAACCGCCGTCTGGGCCGCCTGGGTGGCCAGGAACGGCATCAGTTGGACGATTTGCTGTTGGGTCAGGCATTGGGTATCGATCAGGACCAACCCGACCGCTTCACTGCCGGGCGCCTGGTTGAAATAGGCGTCCATCGGATAAATCGTATGGCCGAAGTGCTCCAGCAGGGTATTGGCCCATCCGCGGCGTTCGTCCTCGGTAGTCACCACGACACAGGAGGTGGTTTCTTCGCCCTCTGCGGCGGCCGCCCGGGTGCTATTGGCCCCGGCGATCTTCATGAAAGATTCCATCTCTTCCACTTTTTGGTCCATGCTCTGCAGAGCGGCCTTGATGTTGTCCAGAGTCACGCCGAGCCCCTTCATGAGGGCCAGCAGGTCCGCCTCTGAGGCGCCATTCTCGAAAGATCCCCCGTGGATACAGGCCATGATATCAGCCAGCCCCACCAGATTGGTCAACGGCCGTTCGCCATCAGTGGCGCGCGGCACGTCATGGTGGTAGCGCGCGGCGTCGTTGAAGGCATCGGGCAACTGCCAAAACTGCAGCAGGCCCTGCCCCACCTGGGCATGGGTCAGGCCGATTTCTTCGGTTTCGCGAGCGAGCCGGTCGCCGCTGCGGTCAGCCAGAATCGGCATGTAGATATCCGGCACCGCCGTGGCCAGAACGTAGGCCCCGATGTCG
>CAZLUL010000125.1:0-11915 GCA_964562635.1 uncultured Fibrobacteraceae bacterium
CCCAGCTTCAGACGCGAAACCATCACGAGTCTGTCAAGCTTGTCCTCATCCGCTAGGCAAGTTCTGGCGCGAGCCGGCCAGCCCGGGTCCGAGTCGATGGGATCGACCGGACCTGGGCAGGTCACGGTCGGCCGCGACCTCATCCAACGGCAGACTGCCGTCATCCCACTGCGAGATCGCCTGACGAAGCTCTCGCATGTGTGCTAAAATGGGTTCGAAAATGCCTCAGGCGGTCCGCTTCATCAAAGGTCTCAAAATGAAAAACCAACCGGCCCACTGTTGCTTATGATCCTTCTGTTGACCGGTTCGTGCACGGACGCCCCCGAGCCCACCGCACCCCTGGCCACCAGCGAGATCATCGTCACCTCCGAACAGGGCGACAGGCAATCCCCCATGCCGACCAACCGGATGACAAAGACCTGACGAACTTCAGCATCGCGCCCGACGTCGCCGGCTTTGACCCGGCCACCTATCCCGGCATCAAGGATGCCAGCTACGACCTGCTGCCCATGATCCAGGAAGCGCTGGCGATCAATCAGGAACAGCAGGATCAGGAACTGAAAATCATCACCGCGGCCTGGACGGCGCCGATCTGGATGAAGGAGAACGAAGCCTGGTACATTCCCGGGTCCTCCAAAAACAATTGGCAGGGTTCGGCGGGATCGCTGAAACCCCAGTATGTGCGCACCTACGCTGACTACCTCATCAAGTACCTGGACGCCTACGCGGATGCCGGCGTGAACATCTGGGCCCTGACGCCCGTGAATGAGCCCCACGGCAACGGCGGCAATTTTGAGAGCATGAATTTTTCGCCCGAGACCCAGAACGATTTCATCAAGCATCACCTCGGGCCGCGCCTCGGCGCCAGTCGGCACCAGGACACCAAACTGATGATCTTCGACCAGAACAGGGATGGTCTGGAAGAATGGACCGACGCAATCTTCGCCGACAAAGAGGCGGCTTCGCAGGTCTATGGCGTCGCCGTGCACTGGTACGCCAGCACCTTCAAGGTTTTCGAAGACGCCTTCGACCGGGTGCACGCCAAATTCCCGGATCAGGCCATCATCCACACCGAGGGCTGCATTGACAATCTGGGCAATGACGCCCCCGACGGCATCAGCGACCCCGACGGCTTCAAAGAGTCGAAATGGTCCGGCAACGACGCATTCTGGTGGAACCCCAATGCCACCGACTGGGCCTACACGGCCAGTTGGGCCGGGCCCGGTGTGATCGATCATCCGATGTACACCCCTGTCCACCGCTATGCCCGCAACATCATCGTGAGCCTGGATCATTGGGTCAGCGGTTGGGTGGATTGGAATATCGTGCTGGATCGGGAAGGCGGGCCCAACCATGTCGGCAACTTCTGCGGCGCGCCGATCATGATCGATACCGAAAACGGGGAAATCTACTACACGCCCATCTTTGATGTTTTGGCGCAGTTCAGCCGGAGCATCCGGCCGGGCGACCAGGCTGTTTGGACCAAACGGGAGCTGGATGGCCTGGACGCCGACACTTTGCATGCCTGCGCCACCATCAATGCCGAACGGTTGCTCAGCGTGCAATTGTTGAACACGTCCAAGAAAGCCGTGATCTACAAGTTGCAAATCACCGACCGGTATGCGGAAATCATGATCCCCGCCAACTCGGTCCAGACGGTGCGGGTCCCGCTATAGCCCGGACCGGGACCCCGTCTCGGCCAACCCGACAAAGGATGGATCCTGATGAACTGTATTTCCCGGCCCATCTGGGCGACTATCGCCACGGCTTTCATCGTCTCTACTTTCGCCATCGGCGCATTGGCCCAGGACCCCCCGACATTCGCACTGGAACTGGAAGCCGGGCCCGTCTGGCAGACGGTCAACGACGTCCAGATTCCCAATTCCAGTGCCGGCACCCGCTTCTCGTTGGTCGACCTGGCGGGCAAGGGCCCCCAAGCGGCCGGGCGCGGCTACCTGACCTGGAATATCAACGCCAAGCACGGCCTGCGCGGGCTCTACGCCCCGCTCAGCTTCACCGAAAACGGCACCCCCACGGGTGATATTGCCTTCAACGGGGACAATTTCATCGGCGGCCAAGAAGTAGCGGCCACCTACAAGTTCAACTCCTACCGCCTGACCTATCGCTACAAGTGGCACGACGGCGAAAAGTGGCGCTGGTACGTCGGAATCACCGCCAAGATCCGCGACGCCAAGATCCAGCTGGTCCAGGGCGGGGTGGAATCGACCAAGGACGATCTGGGTTTCGTGCCCCTGCTGCACGTTGCCGGTCGTTACCGGATGGGCGCCAAATGGTACCTGAATCTGGATATCGACGCGCTGGCCGGCGGACCGGGACGCGCCGAGGATCTTGCGTTGAAGTTGGGTTGGCAGGTCGGGCCGAAGGTGGCCTGGGAACTCGGCTACCGGACGGTTGAAGGCGGCGCAGACGTGGACGAAGTTTACAATTTTGCCTGGTTGCACTATGCCGTCATGTCAGTGCGGCTGGATTTCTGATGCCATCGTCCTGGTGATGGAGAGATGGGCCGAGTCCGAGCGATTCGCGCTATGGGCGGTACAAGGCCTTGAGCGACGACCAGCTTCTCGCTTCGGTCGCGACGCTGCCCGCTCCGATGACAATCTGGCTCGTCATCGAGGTGTGGGCCGGCACATCGCAAGTGTAGTAATAGATGGCATCACCGGTCGGCGTCCAGACAATGGCGTCGGTGGTTGGGGCCGGGTCGGCGGTGAAGTCGGCCAAGGGTTGCAGGATGGCCGCCGTGATATCTACACGGTCACGCTGGTGCTGGCGCTACCGCCGGCTATGGTCCAACCAGTCAGGTCGCCGGATTCGAAACCGGGGTTGGTCAGGACATTTTGGGCCGAGGCGCCAAAAGCACCAAACAGCGACAGCACCAGAATGGCGGCAATCAGGCTTTTGCAATTTTTCATAAGATGTCTCCCTTGGGAATTCCAACCACAATTGCGAAAAGCCCCTTTGCCATTCTGCGCTCATTTCTTCGTCCGGGCCTGTTCATTGGCCAGCCTGGCTGGTTGGCTCCTATCCCTGGGACGTCAGAATGTGGTGACTTGGATGTATTGCCCGCTATGTTCGGTAGCCTTACAAAGAAAATATTGACGAATTTTGCCCCACCTCATTGGTATTCTTTATGGCCAAAAAATGACAAATATTGCTGTATTCTCACAAAAACAGTCGCCCCGCACAATTGTATTGTACGGTCTCCGTACAAAGTGTACAATCTACCGGTCACCAGACTCCATAGCTGACTTATGTGGGCATTGAGCCTTGGCGCCAGCAAGCGGCGCCCCAACGAAACACGAGAATTTGATGCGCAAATCCCTCTTGCTGCTGGCCATCCTGATCATCACCGCCGGTTCTGCCCAAGGGCAGGTCGGCAACCTGATCTGGTCCGAAGACTTCGACAATCTGGACAACTGGATCACCATCACCGGCAACGGCAGCTGGGGCTGGGGCAACGGCGAGTTGGAGTATTACCGGGCCGAGAACGTCGACGTGGCGCCGGTCTCCGGCGAACCCGGCAACCAGGCCCTGCGCCTCACCGCCAAGCAGGAATCCGGACCGACCTTCACCGACCAGTGGGGCAACCCACTGAACTACACTTCGGGCAAGGTGCTCTCCAAGTCCAAGGTCTCCGTCAAGTACGGCATGATTGAAACCCGCATGAAGGTTCCCGATCTCCAGGTCGGCGGTTGGCCGGCGGTATGGATGCTGGGAACCGCCAACTACGCCTGGCCGCGCAGCGGCGAAATGGACCTGATGGAAATGGGAGCCACGCAATCATTCCGCGACCTGCACGACACCCACAACGGTGGCAACGGCCTGGACAACGCCCAGGTCAACCAGGTCGTGGGCTCCAACGCCATCTTCTATGCCGATGCCGCCATCAACCCGGGCAACCCGAGTGGCGCCTCAAGCATTTCCTGGGATCCGACCGACGTCTATTGCCGGCCCTACTACAACTACGCGACACCGCTGGTGGAAAGATTCCTGACCTATCGCATGTACTGGGACGATGCCAGCCTGCGGTTCACCGTTGTCGACGCCGGCGTGGAACACGACCTGTACACCACACCGTTTACGATCGACGCCGAGTCCGACGAATTTCAAGCGCCCTTCTACCTGATCGCCAACCTGGCCATCGGCGGCGCCTTCACCGATGCCTACAGCCTGGGCGATCCGGGCAGTGGCGTACCGGTTTCCATGCCTTTCCCCGCTGAAATGCTGGTGGACTATATCCGGGTCTACGAATGGAACGGACAGGGCGAAGTGACTCTTGGCCCGCCGGCTGCAAAAAACGGCAAGTTTGGCATTTATACCGACTTGACGCCAACAAGTGACGCGCTTGAAGCTGAAGTGACCTCGCAGATCTACGTCTGGGAAGGCACCCTGAACGACGGCTCAATTCCGCCCTACGAAGGCGACAACGTCCTCTCCTGGCAAACCGCCGGGCTGGGTTGGTTCGGAGCCGGCATCATGTCCATCCAGCCCTTGAACCTCTTTGGTTTTGGTGAAGGGGACCTGAATTTCCGGATCAAGATTCCCGCCAACGTCACCTTCAAGATCGGAATCATAGATACCTGGAACAACCAGAGCTACCTCTCATTCCCGGCCTTCCAAACCACCTATGGTCTGGTGCGTGATGGGCAGTGGGGACAAGCTTCGATTCCGGTGTCCGACATCCGCGGCGCCGCCATTGACCTGCGCATGATGAGCTACTCGTTTGTCATTCTGGAAGAGAACGGCACGGGCTGCGAATTTGCCATCGACGACATCTACTGGGACGCCGGCGTGGTCTCCGGGGTCGGCGACACCGCCAGCCGCCGCTTTGCCGCCCTGGCCAATGTGCCCAATCCCTTCAACGCCCAAACGGAAATCCGTTTTGAATTGCCCCGGGGCGGCACCTACGATATCGAGATCTTCGACGTGTCCGGTCGCCGGGTGACCGGGTTCAATGGCATCGGCACCACGGGTGTCAACGGCGTGCACTGGAACGGGCGTGATGATGGCGGCAATAATGTCAGCTCCGGCGTCTATTATTATCGCCTGACGACGGCTGATGGGGCGGCGGTTGAGCGGATGGTGATGGTGAAATAGGGGAAAATAATTCTCCAAATATCGGATCAGGGGTGCTGCAGGAAAGGCCATTTCCTGCAGCGCCAAGACGCTGGATCTATCCCCGCTGAAACTGCATCGTATACAATTCCTTGTACCGCCCGCCGGCGGCCAACAATTCGTCATGGGTGCCCACCTGCACCACTTCGCCCTCTTCCAGCAGATAGATCCGATCCACATTCTGGATCGTCGACAACCGGTGCGCGATCACGATGGTGGTGCGGTCCTTCACCAACCGGTCAATTGCTTCCTGCACCAACTGCTCCGCTTCGGTGTCCAGCGCACTGGTCGCCTCATCGAGCAACAGAACCGCGGGGTTCTTCAAGATCGCCCGCGCGATGGACAACCGCTGCCGCTGTCCACCGGACAGTTTCAATCCGCGGTCACCGATCACCGTATCGTAACCAGCAGGCAGTCGCGCGATGAACCGATCGGCGTTGGCCGCTTCGGCGGCAGCCTTCACATCATCGAGACTCACATCGTCCAAACCATAGGCAATGTTGTTGAAAATCGAATCATGAAACAGGATCACTTCCTGAGTCACGATACCCATCTTGCTGCGCAGCGACTGCGGATTCAATTCGGGAATGTTGTGGCCATCGATCAGAATCTGCCCCTGGTCCGGATGGTAGAAGCCGGGAATCATGTCGATCATCGTGCTCTTGCCCGAGCCACTGGATCCGACCAGGGCCACCACTTCGCCCGGCGATACCTTCAACGAAACGCCGCGCAAAACAGGCTCGCCCTTCACGTAGGCAAAGTGCACGTCCTTGAACTCGACCTCACCCTTGGCCACATCCAGTTTCAAACCGGCATTGGTGTCCAACACTTCCGGAGTCGCGTCGAGCACTTCAAAAATGCGATCCGCTGCCGCCATGCCCGCCTGGATCTCGTTGTTCACCGCGCCGAGGCTCTTGATGGGCCGCACCATGGAAAAAATCATGAACAGAAAGACAATGAACAGGTCCGGAGCCATGATGCCGCCGGTGAACACCTTGCTGCCGCCGAACCACAACAGGAACAGGGCCACGATCATGCTCATCTGCTCGGTCAGCGGCGAGCTCATCTTCATCATGTAGTTGATGCGAAAAATCTGCTTGAACAGGTTCTGACTCTGGGCCATGAACTTGCGGTTCTCGAAATCCTCCATGGCAAAAGCCTTGACCACCCGGATGCCATAGACCGTTTCCTGCAACGTGCTGGTCAGGTCGGCCATCTGTTCCTGCTGCAGGTGACTGAGCTTGCGCAGGCGCTTGCCGATCTTGATGATCACCGACAGGCTCGCGGGCATCAGCACCAGGGCCATGAGGGTCATCTTCCAACTGATGATCAACGCCACCGACAAATACATGATCAGAAATATCGGATCGCGGATGAGTTTGGTGAAACTCAGGCCGACTGTCTGCTGGGCGATCATCACGTCGTTGGTCGCGCGGCTGATCAGCTCGCCGGCCTTGTGCTGATGATAAAAGCTGAGCGGCATGTCGGTCAGCTTGCGGTACAGCTGGTTGCGCAGGTCCCGGATCACGGCCTGCCCCACGTACACCATCAAAATTTCCTGCAGGTAGCAGGCGATGTTCTTGATCAAGGCCGCGGCAAAGAACATCAGGCAGATTCGCAGCAGCGCTTCCTGCTTGGTGCCCTTGAGCATGGTGCCGGTGACCCACTCGGAAAATTTCAACTTCAGGGACGAAATGCCAGTGAATTGGGCCTGCAGTTTTTCGTAGCGGTCGCGGCGCGCGGCGTCGTCTTCTTCGGCGGTGGCGGCAGGCTTGGCCGCCTGCTGCGCCAATTCGGCGCTGCGCTGGTGGTCACCCTCGTGACTGACGCCCGCTTCGTCGTAACTGCCCTCTTCAATGTGACGATCCTGGGTCACCGGCGTCGTGAATTCGTCACCGGGCAGCTCAAACACCATCCCGCTGTCGGTCTTGTTGAACAAGGCTTTCAGGAACGGCGAGATCATGCCAATGCTGAAAATGCTCATGAACGAAAAGACGAGCATGAACACCACCGCCAGCACGAGCTGGGTCAGGTAGGGCTTGATCATGCGGAGCATGCGCAGGTAGGTCTTCACAGGAGCCTTTCTAAAACGGCCGATTCAAGTGGATTGTTGTCGGTCAAATGTGCCGTTTTTGGGCGGGAGGGTCAAGGGGAGGACGAGAATGGGCCAGGCCTGCAATCACTGCCAGCCCCCTCAACCCCATGGCTTACGCCCTTGAAATGGTATCTGCTCGAGACTTTTTCTCCGAATTTGACGTTTGGGGCGAGAAGCCCGCACACGTGCGGGATTTCCTCATTTAAAATCAATACACCGAGGCCACTACACTCTAAAACAGAACCGCGCAGACCACAGGATCAACCGCGCCGGCTATCGCTGCTCCACCAACGCCTCACTGATCACCTTGATCATGGCCTCGAATTCCGGCATTTCAAATCCGTTGGACTGAAAAATGATCGTGCCATCGGGGCCCACCACGGTATTGCGCGGGATGTAGGCCTCGGCATACTTCGCGTAGGCGGTGCGCTCGGGATCGAGGCCAAAGGGCCAGGTGACCTTGTATTTTTTGACGAACGGCGCCACCACATCAGCCTTTTCTTCACGGGCGACCGAAATCATCACCAGGCCCTGGGCGCCAAATTTTTCCCAGACTTCGGTTTGCAGGTGCGGCATTTCCTCTTTGCAGGGCGGACACCAGGTCGCAAACCAATTGATCAGCACAACCTGGCCCTTTTGCGCACTGAGGGTGAATTCGCCGCCATCGATGGTCGCAACAGTGAAGTCGGGGGCCACCTGGCCCACCTCGGTGAGGGTGGTTTCCTCTGCTGAGGGCGGTGGCGGCTTTTCTTCCTCGGCAGCGAGGGTGCTCCAAGTCAGGAACAGGACCAGAACCATGGTCAGCAGGGTGGGTGTTTTCACGGGAAGCCTTTGGGTTGGTGCCATCAGGGTATGGGGAGCATTTTGGGCCGGGATCAGGCCATTAGTCAAGGTCACCCTCATTTTGCTCGACCCCGAGCCAGGCGTAAGCCCGCTCCGGGGTCGAAAAAACCTCGACCTTTACGTTCCCCGGCAGCCATTTCTTCCACATCAACAGCACCGCCGTATCATGAGGATCGGCCACGAGCTCGGCATGCCGGATTCCGGCATAGTCACTTTCCGGGCGCCCGTTTTCATTGGCCTGCAATTCCTTCAGGTCAAATTCGAAATGGGACCGCCGCATGTCCGTCAGGGTATGGGCGACCGAGCCCGGTATTCCGCGGGCGCGCCGTTCACTGCGCAAGACTTCGATTTCCTCAATACTCACGGCGCCCTCGCCGACATGAACCAGCAAATCGCGGGATGGAAAGTATTTGAAGCGGATGGGCATTCCAACTCCGGCTGTGGACAGCAAAATCAGGGTATCTGTTACGGTTTATGGGTAATACCGTTTTTGAATGGTGAAATTGCAAAAATTTTTTCATCAAATCTGCAGAGGCTCAAACAGGCCCCCTTTTTATGTAAAGCCTGCTTGACACGCATCCAATGAATCTGGTACACTAAGCATGTAAAGTCTGCTTAACACATCTACCAAGATCCGGGAAAATCCATGAACGAGGCGTTGCACAACCGCATCAAAGCCCATCGCCTGGCGCGGGACCTGACCCAGCAGGGTCTGGCCACCGAGGCCGGAGTATCACGACAGAGCATCATTTCCATCGAACGAGGGCGATATGTGCCCAGTTTGCCCCTGGCCCTCAAGCTGGCAGGTATCTTCAATTGTCCCGTGGAAGACCTGTTCCGCCTGGAAGAAAGCTAACCACCAAGGAGAAGCGATGAAAACCCTGAGCACCCTTTTGCTGGTTCTGGCCGCCACAACAGTTCTGGCCGCCACAACAGCCCTGGCCGCTCCAAATCATACAGCCCGGGAAATCCCCTCGGCCGACGGCATCATGATCCATGCCGAGAGCTGGAATGATGGCAATCCGGTGGTTGTCTTTGTGCACGGCTGGAGTTGCGACGGCACCTACTGGGCCGAACAAGTGGCCGATCTCGCGAAGGATTTTCGCGTGGTCACCATCGATCTTGCTGGCCACGGCCAATCCCAGGCTGGGCGCAAAGCCTACACCATGGAAGCCTTCGGGCAGGACGTGGCCGCCGTGCTGACCGCATGGGATCTCGACAATGTGATTCTGGTCGGCCACTCCATGGGCGGAGCGGTGATTACCGAGGCGTCCCTCGCGGCACCTGATCGGGTCAAGGGCCTCATCGGAGTCGACAACTTCCAGAAGGTCGACATGGTCGTCACCGACCAACAGGTCGCTGGTTTTGTCTCCACTTTTGACCGCAATTTTGCCGCCTTCACCAAACAGTGGGTCAGCAGCATGTTCGTCGCCGGTGCCGACAGCGCGCTGGTCGAAGAGATCTCCAGCGACATGGCCAGCGCCCCGGCCGAAGTGGGCCTCAGCGCCCTGGAAGAGTTGCTGCGCTGGTACGGTGGTCTGGCCCCCGCGCAGCTGGCAAAACTGTCGGTGCCCCTGATGTGCATCAACAGCGACAAACAGCCCACCGACGAGGCGGCAATGCTGGCGGTGCGGCCTGATTTTCAGGCGCGGTACATGCCCGGCACCGGCCACTTCCTGTTCCGGGAAGATCCGGCCACGTTCAACAAGTTGCTGCGCGAAACCATCGCCGAGATGATGCCCAAATAGTTCGGATCCAAAACAAGGCCGCCCCATCCCGAAGGATGAGGCGGCCTTTTTCGTATCCGCTCAAAACCCGCTGTTACTTCAGCATGATCATCTTGCGGGTTTCGCTGAAGTCCGGAGCCTCCAGACGGTAGAAGTACACGCCGCTGGCCTTGTCGCGGGCGTCCCAGGTGATCTGGTGAGGTCCGATTTCCATCGAGCCGTCAGCCAGGGTTTCCACCAGTTCGCCACGCACGTTGTAGACCTGCAGACGCACATTGCCAGCCTTGGCGAGGCTGAACTTGATCTCGGTCATGGGGTTGAACGGGTTGGGCGCGTTCTGCCCCAACATCGTCCGCGCCGGGCCGACAACATCGCCATCGAGAGCCAGGCCACTGTCCGCGCCACCGGCAGTCAAACCGCGGATCGTCACGTCATCGACGTAGATGTAATCCGAGTTGCCGCTCGCGTCACAGCGGAAGCGGAACTGCGAATTGCTCGCGAAGTTGTAGCTGCTCGAGGCGATGTTCACCGTGCTCGTGTAGAACGAGCCATTGCTGAACGCCGAACCCGCTGCCCAACTGCCAACCGTCACCCAGCTGGAGCCGTTGTAGAACTGCAGCCAGAAGTCTTCGTTGTTCTCCATACTGCGCGGGTAGAAGAAGAACTCCACTTCCAGCTCGGCATAACCGGTGGCGTTGAAGGCGCCCTTGGTCATCGTTGAAGTCCTGGTATTGTCACGGAGACGGACACAATAGGTGCCACCGTATGCGTAGGCGTTGTCTCTGGAACTGCGTCGGCAATCGCTGCCGCCATCAGCCCAACCCTGCAGCCCACTCTCGAAGTCCGAGAACGAGATGTCTTCCCAGACACCACCGGTGCCACCGGTAGTCACGGTGACATAGTTGGTCTTCGTCTCACCATCGGAACCGAAGGCGTTGCTCGCCGTCAGGGTCACGGAGTAGGTGCCCGCCGCGGTGTAGCTGTGGCTCGGGTTCTGGGCAGAGGAACTGCCGCCGTCACCGAAGGTCCAGCTCCAGCCCGTCGGCGCGTTGGTCGACGCGTCAGTGAAGTTGACCGCCAGAGGCGCGGTGCCGCTGGTCGGGGCGCCGCTGAAGGCCGCCACCGGGGGCGATCCGGCCGCGCCGGCCGTCACGGCGATGTCGTCGAAGGCAAAGCCGTCCGAGGCCACACCGTAGTTGTCATATTGCTGGAACTTCACGACGAAGTTGCTGGTCAGGCTCAAGCCCGCGCCCGCAGCTTCGGCATCCAGGTCCAGCGAGAAGCTGTTCCAGGTGTTGTTCGTGGTGCTGCTGCCGTTCAGGTCCAGGACCTTGGTGAAGCTGGCGCCACCGTTGTTCGAGAAGTACACGCCATCCTGGCTGTGCGTCTCGTCGCCGATCTCTTTCCACCAGAAGTCCAGGTCAACCTGGCTTTCGCCGGCCAGGTTCAACTGCAACCACGCCTCGTTCTGGCTGTAACTGCCGCCGTTGACGCTGTCGTCCATCAGCAGGTGATAGCTGCCGCTGTGGGGCGCCTGGATCGAAGTGACCCGGATCCGTCCTTCGACGCCTTCATACAGCGACCAGTACTGATCCACCGCGCCACCCTCAAATCCCGTGCTGTAGGGCAGCGAGGCGTAGGTGTCGGCAGGGTTCGAGGTCGTGATGTAGTTGGTCTTGGTTTCGCCATCGCTGCCCTGGGCATTGGACGCCGTCAGAGTCACGGTGAAGGAACCGGCCGAGGTGTAGGTGTGGCTCGGGTTCTGGGCAGTCGAAGAACCGCCATCGCCGAAGTTCCAGCTCCAGCCCGTGGGCTGATCGGTGGACTGGTCGGTGAAGCTGACCGACAGCGGGAAGGTGCCGCTGGTGGGCGCGCCGGTGAAGGCTGCCGTCGGCGCGACCGGAGTCGAACCGCCGCCACCCACGGCTGCCGCCGCGTCGACCATGTCGTAGCCGCTGTAGCGATCCCAGCCAGAACCCGACTCGACGCCAGTCACGTCTTCAGCCGTAGTGGTCAGGGCATCGCGCACCTGGGCCGGGGTGTAGCTCGGATTCTTGGAAATCACGAGCGCCGCCACGCCGGCCACATAGGGCGTCGCGCAGCTGGTGCCGTTGAAG
>CAZLUL010000126.1:0-11853 GCA_964562635.1 uncultured Fibrobacteraceae bacterium
GCACTATATCAGACAATACAGACTAAATACATCTTCTAATAGTCAGAAAGTGATTATTTTTGACCTAATTACCGCTATATCTGCTCGGTTCGCGATGTTCATCGTGTCCAAAAACCCGGCGCGTCAGGCAGAAGTCTGAATTGCTCACCGGCTTTCGCCATGTTCCGGCTTAAGATTTGGTCAACTGGATCGATTTGCAGATCCGTGTGGCAGTGCTCAATTCCATTGGTATCTCCTCTATCCAAACCGTGGCCCTGCTTTGGCATCCTATGGCCCGGACTTCCCGTTCACTCGCTGGTATGACTCTTCAAAAAAATCAGCGATCCCGGCCATGAATTGGTTGCGGTCACCATCCTGAAATATGGCCTCGCCCACAAACGCATCAATCCGAAACGGCACCGGCAACCAGGATCCGCGCGGCAAAGTACGTCCCGTTCCGTAGAGGTAGACCGGAATCACAGGCACCTCCGGATGACGTTTTGCCAAAAGCGCGATGCCCCCCTTGAGCTCCTGCATTTCTTCCGGTTCGCCGCGCGTGCCCTCGGGAAAAACCAGCACCACATTGCCGGCGGCCAATTCCTGCGAGCATCCGGCCAGGAATGCCTGCAGTGGCGATTGGGTGCGGTCGATGGCGATGATGCGCAGGATGTGATCGCTGACAAATTTCAGGAAGGGATTCGCATGAAAATAGTCCGCCGCCGCAACCGGCCTGATCTTGTAGTGAACCGGCCCGGCAATGGCGAGGGTGACCATGAGGTCGAGGTGGGAGTTGTGGTTCACGCAGAAGATCGCCGGGCCATCGGCAGGAAAATGTTCGCGCCCCCGCACCCACACGCCAAAGCCAATAAAAATCATGGGTTTGACGATCAGGTAGTACAGCAGTGTCCGCATCAAACTGTCCATCACGAACCATCCAGATAGCAGAAGAAGCGGATGAAGTGGCACAACAGGGGAGCGGCCAGGGTCAGGCTGTCCACCCGGTCCAGGATGCCCCCATGCCCGGGCAACATCGCGCCGGTGTCCTTGATGCACAGGTCCCGTTTGACGCACGACATGTTCAGGTCGCCAAAGAATCCAGCCACCGCCGCCAGCAGGCCCGACAGCGCGGCCAGGTGCCAGGGCAAAGGCGTCAACCAGGTGCCCAGCAATCCGGCCAGCACCACGCTGGTTGCCATGCCGCCCAGGAATCCGGCCCAGGTTTTACCCGGGCTGACTTTGGGCACGATCTTGGGCCCGCCCAGACTCTTGCCCCAGATGTACTGGCTGACATCGTTGAACTGGGTCAGCAGCACCACGTAGAGCACCAGCCCGGCCCCGGTCGTGGTTTCACCTGCGCCCGGCATGACCACCAGCCAGGCCAGGTGCGAGAGCGAGAACACCGCCATCATCAGGCCCCAATAGATGGTGCCGATGCGGGCGATGTAGTTTTCGGTGTTGCCGACCAGGATCATGCTTATGGCGATGACGACCAGGCCGTAGACGGGAATGAGCACCAGAAACATCTCGAAATCGCCGGCATTCACGAAAACATATTGCAGCGGGATCAGCAGGTAGGCCCAGATCAACACCTTGCGGTCCTGCAACGGCGTCGGAATAATCGTCAGATATTCCTTGAGAGCCAGATAGCTCACGAACGCGGTGAGGAGGATGGTCGTGGTTTTGCCCAGGATCAGCGCCACGCTCAAGAGTCCAACGATCACCCACCAGCTGGTCATCCGGCTGGCCAGTTCCTTGTGGTCGGCCTCAGGTTTGGCGGCCTTCATGATCCGGACCACGATCGTCCCTACCACCAAGAACGCCCACACGCCGGCCAGGACCATGCCTGCCCGGGATCCCAACTCAATCATCGGCCACCGCCCTGGTCCCGTGGCGCACGCGGTTGCGGAGCGAAACCAGCGACAACAAAGTCATCAACACCAACACCCCGTTGAGAATCAGCACCTGCTCCAGCCCGAAATAGACAGCGAGGCCCAGCAACGCCATGACCAGTGCCCGATCACTTTTGGTGGCGGGTCCGTGATAGCTGCGGGGTCTGTTTTCGGCGTGAGCCAGCACGCCGGCAAATTCGGCCACCACCCCCGAAAGGACAAACAGCAGGACGACCTCCGGAATGAATCCGGATACCAACGCAAATGGCAAATAGAGCGCAAGGTCACTGACAATGTCGCACAGTTCGTTGAGATAACCGCCGAGGGCCGTTTTCTGATCGTGTTCGCGGGCGATCACCCCATCGATGTTGTTGAGCGCCATACGCACCAGCAGGACCACTGGAAAATACAGAAAGAGCGGCTTGAATGACGGGCGCCAATAGATCGCCGCACCATAGAGCACGCTCAACAGCAAGGCAGCCCAGGTCACGCCGTTGGCTGACACTCCTCGCTGCACCAACCCGTTGACAATCGGGCGCAAGAGACCGCTGAATTTCTGTTTCAGATCATAGGTCGAAGGCATGTGGTCGCTCGCTTTTATTGGCAATGCAGGTGGCAATGAATGATTCTACTCCGCCCTGATGATAAAATAGAAGGCATAAAACACGGACCAGGCGCAGAGCAGCAGCGCTATATTCCACCGCAGGGTTTTCTGTCGACCCAGTTTCCTGACCACCGGCGGCGCAATCATCGCCACGGCAATGAAACGGATGACCCGCGCCGGTATGCTGATCAACAGGAAAGCCACCAGACCGACCCCGGCCCCGGAGGCCTGCACCGCGTAGATTTTGTAGGGCACTCCCCCTATCGGCCCGGCAAATACACCCAAGGCGCCATATTCGACCAGCTGAGCGCGTACCGTCTCGATCATAACGGGCGATATCGCGGGAACCGCATCCAGGACCCGTAAGGCGCCCGGCGCGTTGACTGTTCCCCAGTAATACATGAGGGTACCGCCCAGCAATGACCCGGCCAGGGCATAGAAGCAGGCGCTGAACGCACGTCGCCTGTCGACCAGACCAACTGCACCGAGGTACACGTCGGGAACGAAGAAAAAGAGGGTGCCTTCGGCGAAACCCCACAGCAGGGCTATCAGTTTGGTTGCCATACAGGTCAGACTCCTTTCGCTTGGGACGAGGAGAATCCCCGCAGTGCGCCCTGGTACCCATTGAGCTGAGTCTAAGGGAAGTCTCCTGGGACAACCAGCGATTAGAGTTGGGGTAATACGCACAGCCTTTTCCAGCCGGAACCTGGCATGGGGCGTCCGGGATCCACTGCTGCATTTGCGACCACTCAATCTTCAAGCCCGCATGGAAACGCGACGCGAATACTCGGCCCAACCGGCTGATTCAGGCCCCGTAAGCATCACTAACACAATACTTGATTACCCAGTTAAAAATGTTATCATTTTAACAGATTCAACACCCCTGCCTCCCAAAGGAGTGCCCATGTTGCATGATCCTGCGGCCGAAAGCGGCCCTGACCACGCCCAGCAATACAAGTCCCGCCTCGGTGTGCGGATGTTCCTGATCTACGCCGTGATCTATGTCGGATTTGTCGCCCTCAACATCATCAGTCCCCTGGCCATGGAAAAGACCATCCTGCTCGGCTTGAACCTGGCCGTTGTCTACGGCTTTAGCCTGATCATCATCGCGTTGATCATGGCGCTGTTCTACAACCGCGCCTGCAGCTTGAAGGAAAAAGAACTCAACACCGAATCCGGGGAGACAACCTGATGGCCATCACCATTTTTCTCGTCTTCGTGACCGCCGTCCTGGTGTTGTCGTTCTACTTCGCGCGCAAAGCCAAGTCCGCCTCCGGCTATTTCGCCGCTGGTGGCCAAATCCACTGGTCGGTCAACGGCATCGCCTTTGCCGGCGATTATCTTTCCGCCGCATCATTTCTGGGCATATGCGGCATGATCGCCACTGTTGGCTACGACGGATTCCTCTACTCCATCGGCTACCTCGCCGGTTGGATCGTGGCACTTTTCGTGGTCGCCGAGCCCATGAAACGTTTGGGCAAGTACACCTTCACCGACGCCCTGGACGCGAAATTCGACAGCAAGGGCATCAAACTGGCTGCGGCCATCAGCACGCTGATCGTTTCGATCTTTTATCTGATCCCCCAGATGGTGGGCGCCGGCGTATTGGTCGAACCGCTGCTGGGCCTGCCCCACTACGTGGGCGTGATCATGGTGGGCGCCATCGTCATCACCATCGTCGCGACGGCCGGCATGACCTCCACGACCTACGTGCAGTTCCTCAAGGGCGGCCTGCTGATCATCTTTTCGTTGGTCATCGTGGGCGCCGTGCTCGTGCGCGGCCTGAGCACCGAACCGGATCAGGGCGGCGCCGTACCGTTCCACGCGTATGAAGCCGTCGCTCTCTCGTCGCTGGCCCCGGCGGTCATCGAAGAGACCCAGGACGTCAAAGGCCTGAAGTTTGTGCGCCTGTCGGGCGCGACCGAGCAATGGCGACAGGTGCAGGGCGAAGACGCTGACCCCATGCTGCAGGAAATCCAGTGGGAGTCCCACGCCGGCGAGCAACACGTCATCAATGGGAAACCGGCCGGACCGGACAACCAGCTGCGCCAAGTGGGCAGTTTGACCCGCATCGCCGGAATTGAAGGGCCCGCAGCCGAGCGCAAAAATCTCTCGATCAGCGGTTTTTTGGCTCTGTTGGGCGACAAAGAGACCGAGGTCCAGCTCTGGAAATCGGTCAAATTCACCGACGCGGCCGGAGCGGCAGTCACTGCCCACTACCCGGTTCTGACTCCCGGCAACCGGATCATGCGGCCCGGTCTCAAGTTCAAGGTCGACGGCACGCCGCTGCAGAAGTTTGATTTTGTGTCCCTGATGCTGGCGCTGTTCTGCGGCACCGCCGCCCTGCCCCACATCCTGATCCGCTACTATACCGTGGCCAGCCCCGCGGCAGCCCGCAAGTCGACCATCGTGGCCATCGCCGCGATTGGATTCTTCTACATCCTGACCCTGTTCCTCGGATTGGGCGCGATGGTCAACGCCGTGGTCAATCCGGTCACCAACAACATGTCGGCGCCGCTACTGGCCAAAAGTTTCGGCACGTTCCTGTTTGCGGTGATCTCGGCCATCGCTTTTGCCACGGTGCTGGGCACCGTCAGTGGACTGATCATCGCCGCCTCAGGCGCAGTTGCCCATGACCTGATGGACCGCTACGCCGGCATGCAGATGACCGAGCAGAAGAAGGTGCGAGCGGGCAAGATCGCCGCTTTTGCCGTGGGCCTGCTGGCCATCCTGTTGGGGATCCTGTTCCGCGGCATGAATGTCAGCTTCCTGGTGGGCTGGGCCTTTGCAGTCGCCGCTTCGGCCAACCTGCCAGCCATCATCATGATGCTGTTCTGGAAGAAGACCACCGCCAAGGGCATCACTGCCTCGATCGTCGTGGGTATCGTCGCGGCGCTTGGCCTGATCCTGCTCTCGCCCAGCATGTATGGTCGCTACGGGCTGGATCCGGATACAGCGCTGGTGCCTTTCAGCAATCCCGGTCTGATCTCGATCCCGCTGAGCTTCCTGACCCTGGTCATTGTGTCGCTCATGACGCAAAAGAAGGACAACCCGAAGACGGCCTAGTCGCAGGACGGCACTGCGGGTAGGATCCCCGCCGGAAGTCTCGGACCGGCCCGGCACCGGCGGACACTGCTCCGCCGGTGTTTGCGATTGGCATCTGATTCAGAGCCATTGCCAACCGTAAGGAGTCTCGATGAAACGCATTGCCTGGCGCACGATCCTGCCCGCCCTGCTGGCCATTGCCCTGTTTTCGGGCGTCGCCTTTCTCTACCTCCTGCCCACCTTCGACCGGGCCGTGCGCGATCAGAAGCAGTTGATGATCCGCGAACTGACCGAGTCCTCGTGGAACATCCTGGCCCGCTTCGAAGCCGAGGAGCAGGCCGGCCACCTCAGCCGCACCCAGGCCCAACAGGAAGCCATCGCCCAGGTCCGCAGTCTTCACTACGGTCAGCAAAGCAAAGACTACTTCTGGATCATCGACAACCACCCCACCATGGTCGTGCACCCCTACCGGCCCGACCTCGAGGGTCAGGACCTCTCCGAATTCACCGACCCGGGTGGCAAGCGGCTATTTGTCGAGATGGCCGAGATCGTGGCCCGTGATGGCGCCGGTTACGTCGCCTACCAGTGGCAGTGGCAAGACGACGCGCAACGCATCGTGCCCAAACTCTCCTACGTGAAGGGTTTTGCGCCCTGGGGTTGGATCATCGGCACTGGCGTCTATACCGACGATGTCGATGCGGAAATTTCCGGCCTGCGGGCGGGCCTGCAAACGGCGGTCCTGCTGATCCTGGCAGTGGTTTCGCTGCTGCTGGTCTACCTGCTGCGCACCGGATACCTGTCTGAAGCCGGACGCCTGCGCACCGCTTCGGCTTTGCAGGAATCTGAAGCCAAGTACCGCTCACTGGTCGAATCGGCCGGCGAATCGATCCTCATGGCCATCGCTGGCGAGGGGCTGTATGCCAATGCCAGCCTTTTGCACCTGCTGGGTTTTGAACGCGCCGAATTCGCCGACCTCGAAGTGGACGACATCCTGCAGCCGACCGCCCAGGAAAAGCGCAACGGTCAGCGGCTGTGGCAGGCGGTGGCCGAGGGCCGCGCCGCGCCATCCCGCGGCGAAGCGGAGCTGACCTGCCGCGACGGCACCACCCTGCGGGTGATGCTCACCCTTTCGCGCATCGTGGTGCAGGGCCGGGCCGGCTTCATGGCTGTCGCCACGCGCCTCTCGCAGCCGCGCGAACTGGACCTGCAGTCGGCCACCAGCCTTGACGACCTGGAAGCCGCCAGCCGGCGCACCCGCGACTTGGCGGCCCTGATGATGAACCACGGCGCCGACGCCGTGCAAGTCAGCGAGATGCTGAGCGCCAGCGCTGACGGCGTGGTGCGCAAGGCCATCGAATTGATCGTCGCCGAATTGGGCCCGCCCCCGGTGCCGTTCGATGTGATGCTCATGGGCAGCCTTGGCCGCAGCGAGGTGACGCTCTTTGCCGATCAGGACCACGCGATCATCTTCGCCGACGTGCCGCCCCAGGACGCCCTCGAGGTGCAGGACTATTTCCTGCAGGTCGGCGCCCGTCTGGCCGACCTGTTGGCCGGATCCGGCTATCCTTATTGCGACGGACACATCATGGCCAGCGAAGAGGCCTGCTGCCAATCCTTGAGTGCCTGGCAGGGCACTTTCAACAACTGGCTCAACTCTCTGGATGCCGAAGACCTGCTGCGGGCCAAGATCTTCTTCGATTTCCGCAGCGCGTTGCTGGAAGGCACTCTGGTGCCCGCCCTGCAGGAACATCTGCGCCTGGCCATGGCCAATCGCCCGCTCTTCTTCCCCCTGCTGGCCCACAACATCCTGAATTTTGAACCGCCGCTGAACGCCCTGGGCAACATTGTCAATACGGACTTCAGTGGGGGGCGCCGTGGCTTCGACATCAAGGGTGTCGTGGCCCAGTTGGTGGATGTCGCCAGACTGCGAGCCCTGCAATACGGAGTTGGCGAAGCGGGCACCCTGGCCCGTCTGGAAGCCCTGGCCTCCGGCGCCCATTTGTCTCCCGTGACGGCGGCCGAAACCATCGCTTCATACAGATTATTGCTCACGGTCCGTCTGAGGCACCAGGCCCACTGCCGGGCCAATCACCTGAGTGTCGACAACATCGTCACCCCCGACAATTTGCCGCCCGAGACCCAACTCGAATTGAAGCAGGCCCTGCACCAGTTGAAGGCCCTGAAAAACAACCTGCAGCACGAGTTCGGCAACCGGCCATGAGCCCAGGAACCCTCCTGCTGATCAGCGACTTGCACGCGCGCTATGGCGTGCTCAACGAACAGATCAGGCACGCCGAGGCAGAGCTTGATGAAGCGATTGACCAAGTGATGGTCCTGGGGGATTTTGGATTTTTTGCCGACGAGATGCATGAACATTTCCGGCGCACAGGGCACTGCTTTCTACGGCCCACCGCCTGCATTGAAGGCAATCATGAGGATCATGGCGCGGTGATTCGCCTCGCCGCTGACTACGCCGATATCGTGACCCATGTGCCGCGCGGTCGGACCCATCAATTGGCGAACTGGCGGGCGCTCTGCCTCGGCGGGGCCCGCTACATGGACGCCTGGTCCACCCCGCGCGGATGCGAAATCACCGAGGACGAAATGCAGTTTTCCCTGGGCCATGCTGCCGACAGCATTGATGTGGTCTGCACCCACGACTGCCCCGACAACATCGGCGTAGCCCAGAAGCCGGGCTTCGAATACTACGGCCCGCTCGGTGTACCGGGCATGTCCCGTCTGGCGGTGCGCTATCGCCCCCGCTTCTGGTTTTTTGGGCATCACCACCACTGGTTCGAAAAGGACCACGAGGGCACCCACTACCTGGGCCTGCCCGAAAGCTGGCAAGGATATGCCCTGTTGGACGCCAAAGGCGGGCTCACGAAGGTCACCCATGAGGTGCCTCTCGCGTCCCGCCCCTGGTGGAAGCGTTGGTTGGGTCTGGGCTGAACGGTGCGCTCGCTCGCGAGTGACAGACCCGCAATGGAAACTAGGGTTTATCGGGGAAGACCTCTTGCATGATTTTTTGGAGGTCCTTCATTTTGTAGGGTTTGAGGACAAATCCCGCAAAATCATAGCCGTCAAACCGTGCCGAGAGTTCGGTTTCCCCATACCCACTGGACAAGATGATCACGGCATCGCGGCGAATCCGCTGGATCTCCAGGCAGGCTTCGCCCCCATCCATGCGCGGCATCGTCAGATCGATCAGAACGCAGGTGATTTCGTCGGCATGTTCGCGGAAGACTTCAACGGCTTCCTGGCCATCGACCGCGGTGAGTATTTTGAACCCCAATCGTTCGACCATGCGGGAAACGATCTCCAGCACGGAGGCCTCGTCATCGACCACAAGCACGGTTCCTGTTCCTTGCCACTGGCCCCGCTTCGTCGTATCTCCCGTAGTCTTGAGTACCTTGACGTCGCTGGACAGGGCGGGGAACAACACCCGAAAAGTGGTGCCCAGACCCGGTCGCGATTCGACCATGATGGCGCCCTCGTGGCCGCGGACGATACCAAGGACGGCAGCCATCCCCAGGCCCCGGCCGGTAAATTTCGTGGTGAAAAACGGGTCGAACAGAGCAGCCTTGGTCTTCTCGTCCATCCCGCACCCGGAGTCGTTCACTTCCAGAACAACATATTCTCCAGGCGCCGGCTTTTCATTCAGGCAACTTTCGGCCAGGTAATCCCGGTCACATTCTCGAACATACGTGGAGAAGGAGATGGTCCCGGATTCACCTTCAGCAATTGATTCTGATGCGTTGGTGATCAGGTTCATGATCACCTGTTGGACCTGGGCAGAGTCCGCCTCGATCGCCGGAAGACCCGGCTTAAGGTTGGGCTCCAGGTTCACTTTCTTGGCGATGGAGCTCTTCAGCAGATCCACCATTTCTTCCAGGATCTCGTTCAGACCCAAAGGCGCGACAACAAAACGTCCACGCCCCGAGTAGGCCAGCATCTGTTTGACCAGGTCGGTAGCGCGTCGGGCGGCACCATTGACTTCTTCGATGTTGGGACGCACCGCCGAAGTGGTGGGCAAATCATGCAGGGCGAGGTCAGTGTTCCCGAGGATTGTCATCAGGAGATTATTGAAATCGTGGGCGATGCCACCGGCCAAAACGCCCAGACTCTCGAGTTTCTGGGTATGCAGAACCTGGGCCTCCAGGGAGCGGCGTTCCTCGCCAGCCTTCCGGAGCTCTGTGATGTCCAAAAATGAGACAAGCACATGCTCCAGCTGGCCGTTGTCCGCCAGGATCCGGTGGCTGTTGCAAAGGACCCAAAGGACGTCCTTCATGCCAGGACGCACGACACCGGCAACGTATCCGTACAAATCCGCTTGGGTCCGCAACGTGAGGTTCGCGGGATAGTCTTCCGCCGCCATGACAGAACCATCTTCATTGAGAAAATGCCATTGGGGGTTGTAAGCGGTTTTGCCACGCATCTGGTCTTCCGTCAGACCCAGAATTTGCAGCGACATTCTGTTCCAGTAGAGGGTTGTGGAGTCTGGTGCGTGGGCCACGACACCGGCGTTCAGACTGTCGAGAAAGCCCCTGTGTGTTTCCTCGCTGTGGCGCAGTGCCTCTTCTGCCAGCCTTTGCTCGGTGACGTCCCGACCCACAGAGCACGCGAGTGAAGCCTCACCATCACCCGAGTCGATAATCGTTACGGCGTACTCGTAGGGAATCTTCATCCCCTTTTTGGTGAGCAGCGGCAAGTCAATCCGCACACACGTCGTGTCCGAAAGCATACCAAGAGCACTGGCGGCGATTTCGAGGTCCCTCTCTTCGTAGAAGTCGTCGGGGGCCTTCATGCCGGCAATTTCATCGTCGCTGTAGCCGCTGACTTCCCGGAAAACGCGATTCCATCGCACGGGCTTGCCGTTGGTGGTGTCGAATACGAAAAAAGTGTCCGAAGAAGCGTCGAGAGCAGCTTCGATGAATACTCTTTCGGCTCGGATATTTTCCTGGGCTTTCTTGTGGGTGGTGACATCGCTGACATAAATCGCCAGATACTCCACCGAACCCTTTTCATCGAGGATGGGATAGAGGTAGTTGTCGAAGAATTTCCCGCCACGTTCGTCGTTGAAATGCACGGATTTTCGGGTCGCGAGGCTCTCTGCCAATTTGATTTTTCTGAACCGGGAAATTTCGGGGGGAAAGTAGGAGAAGATGTTGGTGCCAATCAGCTGATCCCGGCTCCGTCCGATGTTCTTGGCGGCTGCTGCGTTGAGGTCTCGCACGCACCCGTCGGGATCGATCAGAAAGACCAGGTCGCGGGTCGCGTTGAGCAGCGAATGGGCCATTTCCCGACTCTTGCGCAATTCCCCTTCGGCCTGCTTGCGTTCGGTGATATCCCGCGAGACGACGACCATGAACTCTCGTTGCCTGTCCACGGTTATTCTGGCCGTGATTTCCACCGGAAATTCATGGCCATCTTTGCGCTTCAGAACACTCTCAAGGGCCACGGACCCCTGGGGACGGAGCTCCTCGACAAAGGTGTCCCATATGGTTTGATCGGACACCATGGTATCGAAATCCATAACCTTCATCGTCAGAAGTTCGGCACGATTGTAACCGAGCAGTTCAGACATCCGCTCATTGGTGTCGAGCAGGAGGCCCGAGCGAGGCTCAACGACCGCCAGGATGTCACCGGACTGGTCCATGAGATCCCTGAAAAGTCGCGGTCCGACCCCACGTTCTTCCGTTTCAGCCATCCGGGCCCGAAGCTCGGCCAATTCGGCGAGCAGCTCGGCCTTTGTCTTTTCAGAGTCTGTAGCCAAGGTGTCACTTCCAGGCGCGAGGTCGACTAGGAATTGCGGGCTTCGAAGACCCACCGGGACGGTACCACGAATGAAGCGCGGGGTGCAACTCCTTGGGGCCAGGCAGAACTGACCGGATGTTCTTCGGACGACAACCTGCAACTGACCGTCAGCACCGACAAGGCGAGCTACAGTTTCGGCGAAGGCATCATGATCACCGTGAGTTTGCGAAACACCGGTTTGACCGCCGTGGCCCTGGACTTCAATCGCGGCTGACGCGCCAGCCGGTTGAGCGTGGATTCTTTGAATTGATCGGGTTTGTGGGGTTTGATGATCGCGACACGGTGCGGGCCAGCGAGTTGAGCCTCCCAACAAAAACACCCCGGCCAATGGCCGGGGTGTTTCCATAGGCCGAATCCGTCTAAGCCAGCACCGCTTCCAGCCCCGAGGCGAAGTATTGGCTGTTGATGGCGTGCATCTCATCCCGCAGGCTCTGGATATCCAGCGCAACCAGGTGGGCATGGAGCTGCGGAGCGATTTCCAGGAAACTGGTCAGCAGATCCGGGTCGAAGTGATGGCCCCGG
>CAZLUL010000127.1:0-11835 GCA_964562635.1 uncultured Fibrobacteraceae bacterium
CGACTCGGCCACACTCAGGGTCGTGCCTGCCTCCAGCATCCGGGCCTGCACGATCTCAGGCAAGGTGGCGCCGTCGCGGGTATACACCAGGGGTCCCAACGCCGCGTCCAGTTCGGCACCCGCCGCAGCCAGACTCTCAGCATCACCACCCGGCTCGTCACTGAGCCGGATATCCACACCCCAATCGGTCAACCACCAGGACCAGCGCAAATCCGGATATTTATCCCGCACTCCAGCGCATCTTTTGACCAATGTCAGCTCGGCAATCTGAGCCGTGCGCCAAACCAGATTCGGCCGCGCAACCGGCAAGACTCCGGCTTCTTCAAACCACCGCACAACCGACGGCAAGAGGCCCGCCAGCTCGGGCGGCACGCCGGGCAACATCGCCAGATGCCGCCCCTTGACCGTCCCGACCAGGCCAGGCGCCGAGCCCACCGGGTTCTCCAGGGCCTTCATGCCACCGGGCACCTGGCATTGCTTCTGCACGCCGACGCCCACTTTGCGGCCCCGGCGTTGCCAACGTTCCTCCAGCATCCGGCGGACGGCCGGATCTTCATCCAGTGAGACCCCACCCCAGCGGGCGATCAGTTCCCTGGTGATGTCATCGGGCGTCGAGCCCAACCCACCACTGATAAAAACCACGTCACCGGGTTCGGTGCGGTCCAGGGCCGCGCCCACATCCTGCTCCGTATCGGGCACGACCTGGATCAACGAGACCTGCACCCCGTGCCCCCCGAGGGCCCGCTGAATGCGCTGACTGTTGGAGTCGACCGTGCGGCCTTCCAACAATTCGTCACCGATGGCGATGATCTTCACCGGCACCGGCTGGGCTGCCATGCCAGCGCTCAAGCCACAAACCGCGCCAGCAACCAGAGCGTGCCATGGGTCGCGAGACAGGCCTGCACCCCGGCGCCGATGTCGTCGGCCATGATGCCCACGCCCCCACCACCGCCCAGCTGTTCGAGCTTGCGCACGCCCAGGGGTTTGAGGATGTCAAAGAAGCGGAACCAGAAAAACCCGATCACCCAGCCCTGCCAACCCGCGCTGACGAACAGGAAGGTCACCAGCATGCCGGCCACCTCATCGATGACCACCAGACTGGGGTCTTCGCCATGAATGTCCTCGAGCTTCTGGGCCACCGGGATGCCTATTGCCGTGACGACCACCAGCAGCACCAGGTTGACCAGTGGGGTAATCGGGCCGAGATAGGTCCAGGCCGCCCACCACATCACGGCGAACAGGGCGCTGGCCACGGTGGCCGGGGCAATGGGTGCGAAGCCGGTGCCGAAGAAGGCGCCGATGGTGTAGAGCAGCGGGCGGGGCATTGGGGGTCCTTTCGGGGGGTCATCGCCTCGGATTCCAGCCCGGAACCTAACCCCATCGCGGCGGCGCGGCAACCCGGACCTTCAGGCGCAAAAAAAGGGCGCAACCCGTTAGGTCGCGCCCCTGATTTTTATTCGGGCCAACGCCCGCACCCGTTCAGCTGGTCTGCAACTGCCTCAGCACCTGCTTCGCCGTGCACTTGAGAGTATCGAACACCCCGGTGCCCTCGACGGCCACGGCGGGGAAGTTGTCATAGCCTTCGGGATTCAGTTCTTCGTTCAGCTCGTCCATGGGAATGGCGTCCGGCATGTCGCGCTTGTTCCACTGCATCACGAAGGGTATCTCGTCCAGACTGATGTCGTATTCCTTGAGGTTCTCGTGCAGGTTGTACAGCGCCTCGATATTGGCGTCGAATCGCGATTCGCTGCTGTCGCCCACAAAAACGATGCCGTCCACGCCGCGCAGGATCAGCTTGCGCGAAGCGTTGTAGTAGACCTGTCCCGGCACGGTGTACAGATGGAAGCGGGTCTTGAACCCCTTCACTTCACCGAGCTCCAACGGCAGAAAGTCGAAAAACAGGGTCCGGTCCATCTCAGTTGCCAACGTCACCAGCTTGCCCTTGGTTTCAGGCGCCAGCTTTTCGTAGACATACTGGATGTTGGTGGTCTTGCCACCGAGACCAGGGCCGTAGTAGACGACCTTGCAGTTGATCTCTCGAGACGAATAATTGATCAGCGACACGGCATTACCTCTTTGGAGTGCCTAAGTTCAGTCAGCGAACAGGTTGTCAATTTCGGCTTCCACTTCTTCAGTGAAATTGTCGTCGAACTGGTCGTACTCTTCGTTGCGGTATTCCAACTTCTCGTACAACTTCTCGATCACGACGTTGAGCTCTTCGACGGCCCGTTTCACCCGCAGGCGAACCAGACCGAGGGGCGTGCTCTTATTGAACAGCACCACCAAAACCACGCCCTTGGCAATCTTGCCGAGGTACATGCTGTCCTTCGCGCCCTGGTGAAACAGGGTGCTGAAGTCGTTCTCACCGATCAGTTTGGCCAACTGGTAATTGGCCTCGAAATCGGCGGCACACAGGCTCGCAAAGCTGGTCAGGTCAAAATCGACCTCGGGGCCGATCTGGCTGATCAATTGACCGGTGCGGTCAATCAAAAGCACATTACCCGCGCGGCTGCTTTTCAGCAGATCCTCGAGGACGTTGTTGATGGCCCAATAATCTTCTTCGAAGATGGCCCATTCTGCTCTGACCATGAATCGCTCTCCTGCCGCGGTACCCGTTTTAGGATGCGGGGACGGTTAGTGAATTGCTTCTGAAAGAAATTATCGTCAGCAAGGCCGACCACTTGACAGGAATTTCGGGGGATTTTGCAGAATCGGCCAGTCTCAGAAGGTGCGACGGAACTGAAATGCCCGCTGGAGCGTGACTTCGTCCGTATAAGCCAAAGCGCCGCCCACCGGTATACCCGTCGCCAGACGGGTCAATTCCAGCTCCCTGCCCTCCAAAAGGCGCTGAATATACAGGGCGGTCGTTTCGCCCTCCACGCTGGCATCCAGGGCAATAATGACCTCTTTGACCTCATCTTCGCCAATACGGTCCTGCAGCTTGCCAAACGGCAGATCCTGGGCCCGGACCCCATCCAGAGGTGACAACAGGCCGCCCAATACGAAATAACGCCCCCGGTAAAAGCCCGCTTTTTCAAAGGGCAGCACGTCCAGGGGCGTGGCCACAATGCAGATCAGGCTCGTATCGCGGCGCTCGGAGGTGCACACCCGGCAGGGATCCGGCTCGGTGATGGCGCCACAGCGGGTACAATTGGTCACCTTGTCGCGCGCTTCGCCAATGGCGGCGACAAGTTCCTCGGCCGGCACGGTGGCCCGCTCGCTGCTGGCCACCAGATGCAAAGCCAACCGGGTGGCCGACTTGCGCCCCAGTCCCGGCAATCGGTTCAGGCTGCGCACCAAACGTTCCAGGGACGGGGACTGAAATTCCCCGCCGTCATTGAGATCCTTGCCATTGCCCGGACGGTTCATCTCAGCCCATGCCCGGCATACCGGGAATGTTCATGCCGCCGGTGACCGAGCCCATGTCTTTTTCGACCATGGCATCGACATTCTTGGCGCCTTCGTTGACCGCCGCAATGATCAGGTCCTGCAAGAACTCGATATCATCGGGGTCGAGGCTCTCGGGCGCGATCTGGATGCTCTTGAGCCGGTGTTTGCCGTTCATGACGACCTTGACCTGGCCACCGGCCACCTCGGCAGTCACTTCCTTGCCCTCGAGCTCTTCCTGGGCCTTGGCCATCTTGGCCTGCATCTGCTGGGCCTGTTTCATGAGCATGCGCATGTCCATGTTTTCTCATTCCTCTTTACGTTTGAAGTCCAAACAGTTGTTACGGGACCTACTTGCCGGGTTTGTCCCAATTCTCCCGATCACTTTCGAGCAGGGGCTTGCCGCCGCCCATCATGTCCACCAGATCACCGAGGGCCTCATCACCCTTACAGGCCTTGTCCAATTCTTCACGATGAGTCGGCGCCACTTCCTGCCGGATCTCTTCAGTCACTTCCCTGGCCTGCCCCCGCTGCCCAAGCACCAGGTCCACTTTTATGCTCTTGCCCCAAAGCTGGCTGGCCACCTCGCTGACGGTGTGGCACTCGCCCGAGATGCTCTTGACGGCGAAGCTCTTGTCTTCGGCAAAAGATACGGTCAGTTGCCCGCCGTCGCTCATCTGCGGCAGCCCGTTCATCAGGCAGGAGCCCAGGCGGGGATACTGCTTCATCAGTTGGTCAATCAGGCGGGTCCAACCGGGCACTGCCCGATCGGCGGCCGCCATGTCCGGCCCGGTCGAAGCTGCGGTTGGTGCCGCCGGTGCCGGCCGTGCCGGACTCACCTGACGCGCGCCGGGTGTTCCCACATAGGAAGGCTTGGCCACTGGCGCGGCCGCGGCATGAGCCTTGGCCCCACCCTGCGGCGCGTTGCCGCCCGCGGGTCGGCTGGACGGACGAGCCTGTTGCCCACCGCCACCGCCGCCGCCAAAGGCCGGACCGCCGCCGATGGCGCCCAGGCGCCGGGCCAGTTCCGACAAGAGCACGCGTGACTCGAAACGGCAGTACTCCACCACCGAGGCTTCCAGCAGAATACGCGGCTGGGTGCTGCGGTGGATGCGTTCGAAATGCACACCCGAACGGTCGATCAACGCCAACAGGTCCTGCTCCGAAAAGTTCTCGGCCTGCTGCAAAAGGCGCTCCACCATGTCGGGCGGCAGATCCACCATCGGCGCCAGCTCGGCGTCAATCTTGAGCATCATCAAATTCCGGAAATTTGTCACCACGCCACGGGCAAACGCATCGAGGCTCTGCCCGTTGGTGGCCAGGTCATCGACCAGGCGCAGCGCCCGGGCCGGATCGCGGGCAATCACCGCTTCGTTCAATTCCATGAACAATTCCGAGCGCACCAGGCCGAAGGCCGATACCACCGTATCCTCGTTGATGACGCCATCGCAGCCGGCAATCACCTGATCCAACAAGCTCAACCCGTCGCGCACACTGCCCTCGGCCAGGGAGACCAGAATGCGCTGGCCCGAATCTTCCAACTTGATGTCTTCGGCCGCGGCGATCATCTGCAGGCGTGCGCCCAGCTCATCGCGGTTCAACAGCCGAAAGTCGAAACGCTGGCAACGGCTCAGGATCGTGCGCGGCAATTTGTTGGGCTCGGTGGTCGCAAAAAAGAAGAACACCCGCGCCGGTGGCTCTTCCAGAATTTTCAACAGCGCATTGAACGCGCCCTTGGACAACATGTGCACTTCATCAATGATGAACACCCGGCTGCTGCCCTCGCTGGGCGAGTACTGCGCCATGTCCCGCAACTCCCGGATGTTGTCCACACCCGTATTGCTCGCCGCATCAATTTCCAGCACATCGAGATAATTGCCCTTGGCAATGCCTACGCAGGTATCGCAGGTCCCGCACGGATCGCCTTCGCGATTGGTCTGGCAATTGATCGCCTTGGCCAACAGCCGCGCCACTGTCGTCTTGCCACACCCCCGCGGCCCACTGAACAGATAAGCATGGCTCAATTTGTCTTTGCGCATGGCCGCCCGCAACGTCCCCGTCACATGGGTCTGGCCCACCACATCAGCAAAGGTCTCTGGCCGGTATTTGCGGGCAATAGCTTGGTAAGACATGGTGCTCCAGGGGTCAAAATCCGCGGCTCTCTGCGAAGGGGCAATTTAGCACGGTTTGGGTGGAAATGGTAGTTGGGGATTGGGGAAAATTGTTGGTTCCTGTCTTGGTATATGGGGTTTGGGGAGGGCTTGTGGGGGCGGCTCGAACCGACCTCCTGTCGGTGCGAGCCTCGCACTCCGGCCCTTCCGCCATCCATGGCTCCAGGACCTCCATGACGCCCCACAAACCCTCCCCAAACCCCATATACCAAGACACCGCCCCACTATATCCCCAACCCCCACCATTTCCACCCAACGCCCTATCAACCGCCCCTCAGCGAGCGCAGCGAAGCGCCAGCCTCATACCTCAGTCCCCCAAGGCACTTTTTTCCCTCTTCGATTGTGGTGGTGGGTTGGGTGCAGGCGTGTGTTGGGCTGTATTGGGGGCGTTGCGCAGGTTCTGGAGCCATGGATGGCGGAAGGACCGGAGCACCGAGATGTGTCGCGACAGGAAGTCGCGGCGCACCGCCCCCCAATACAGCCCAACACACGCCTGCACCCAAGAACATCACAACAATCGAAGAGGAAAAAAAGTGGGCCAGGCTGACGACGCACACACCGAAGGGAACGTACCGTTGCTACCTTCCAGTCCTGGCGGAGTTAGTGCTCCAGTGTCACACCGGGCCTGGCCCATCATGCCAATTGGCAGGGTTCTCAGATAGAGAACCAGAAACGTTGGTGGAGATGAGCGGGATCGAACCGCTGACCTCTTCGTTGCGAACGAAGCGCTCTCCCAACTGAGCTACACCCCCAACCTGATCGCATATTGAGTGTTATGGCGGAGAGGCAGGGATTCGAACCCTGGGAACATCGAAATGTTCAACGGTTTTCGAGACCGCCCCGTTCGACCACTCCGGCACCTCTCCACAATATTTCAAACAACGGTCAATGGCCACTCAGGTTCGTTCCAGGATATTTTGGACAACCCGTGACCATGCCCAGACCGTAAGGCATGGCGGAGAGGCAGGGATTCGAACCCTGGGTACATTGCTGTACACCCGCTTTCCAGGCGAGCCGATTAAGCCACTCTCGCACCTCTCCACTTGAACTGACGGAGCAATATAGCATCCGGATTTGCCAAAATCAACGCCGGGAGCGGGAAAATCACCCCAGCTCAGCGATTACGCCGTTTGGCGAAGAAATCGCTCAGCAAAACACTGCATTCTTCAGCCAGGATACCCCCCACGACCTCGATCCGGTGCTGGTAGGGATTTCCATCGAGCAACCGCGCGGTGCTGATGACTCCCCCGGCCCGCGGATCGGCCGCCCCAAACACCACTTGCCCCACCCGGGACAGCAGGATCGCGCCGCTGCACATGGTGCAGGGTTCCAGGGTGACGTACAGCGTGGCCCCATCGAGGCGCCAACTGTCGCCCTGTCCCCCAGCAGCCCCGATGGCCAGGATTTCGGCGTGGGCCGTGGGATCCTTCAGGCTTTCGACCTGATTGTGGCCCCGGCCGATCACCTTGCCCTCGCGCACCACCACTGCCCCGACAGGCACTTCGCCCTTGTCGGCGGCTTGTCGGGCTTCGTTCAGCGCCTCGCCCAGCCAGCGTTCGTGGCTGGCAAAGGCCGCAAATATTTCACCGCTCATCGCACGGCACCCATCTGTGAAGTCAAGTTACCGCCCAGATCCCGCACTTCGATCTTGATCTGCCAGGGCTTGGGCACTTCCGGCGAACCCTCGCGGGGCCAGGCCACCTCGGCGGCAAAGTCCTCGCGCAGGCTGTCGCAAATCCGATCGGTCGGATCCAGCCGCTCGATCGAGCCATCGGGCAGGACCACCCGGGCCCCGGCCACGGCGGTGTGGGTGTCATCAGCACGGCACTTGACCACAAAACCGGTCGGCGTGGATTTCACTTTCAGGCCACTCAACTTCGGCGCCGTATTGTCCAGCAGCAACGGGCCCAAAAGCTTGGCGCTTTCCTGAGCCAGATGTTCGGGGTTGTCGTGCCGATCACTGGCTGTCAGGCGCAGGTTGTACATACCGTCGGGAACTTCCGAAGTGTCCCAACTGGCCAGGGTCTCACTCGTTTCGTAGACGCCCGGACGCCGGGTACTGACCGGACGCCAGGCCTTATCACCGGCCCGCTGATAATCCAAACGATAGCTGACCCGATCGCCATTGGGATCGACACCCTGCCAGGTGAAGATCCGCACCGATCGGCCCTGGGCCCCACGGTCCGGCCCCGCCCAGTCGTTCGGCACCATGTTGCGACTGAACTCGGCCTGCAAGCCGCTGCGGAAGCGCTGGGTCACGTTCTCGCCGCCGTTGATCATCCCGCCCATGTGCAAATCCTTCAGATGCTCCAACCGGAAGTCGGCAATGATCGGCGCCTTGTTGTCCTGCCAGGCGCTGACCGAAACCTCGACCACTTTCCAGTCCGAGGCCGCATCTTCAGAGGGGAATTCCACGCGCCACTGCAAAAAGTGGCTCGGCGGCAGGTCGATTTCATGGTCGCTGTCGCGCCAGGACTTGCTCCACGAGGTCCAGGAGTCGTCGGGCACCGAGCGGTTTCCGCCGCGCACCGACCACTTCAAATCGCCGTCTCCGCCATCGCCCCACCAGGTCAGGCGCCCCCAGTTGACGATCTGGCCCCCATCCAGGGCCGGGCTCAGGGCCGTGCGCGGCTGGTCGCCAGCGTCTCCCAGGCTGACCACTGCGCCGGGATGGGCCTGGCACACGATCAAATCGTCCTGCTCTGCGGCCGGCACCAGAATATTCAGCACATCACCACCTTCCCAGCGGGCCAGGGTGTGCGCCCCTTGCGGTGGCGTCAGGCGATGCAAAGTGGCGTAGCCACCATCGTCGGCAATCTGTCCGCCGGCCAACCAACCCCAGCGCGGGCTCCAGGCTGCGGTCATCACTTCGAACGAACCGACCCACCAGGCCTCGACCGACCCGTCGGCAGAAATCCGGTACAATCCGGCCGGCGCAATTTCCGGAATTTCGCTCATGGCCAGCATGGGCATCAGGGCCGGCGACGGCGCGGGCTGGGCTGTGGTGGCGCGGCCGGCCAGGGCCGACATCGCATCTTCGGCGGTGTGCAGGGCCAGGGCAAAGAGCTCACCCTCGGGACCCGCGATGAACTGACGCACTTCGTCCTGGGGGGCTTCGAAAAGCAGTTCAGGATCCTGTCCGATTTCATAGCGGTAGACCAGTCCCGGCCCCTGGGTTGCCAGCAGCAATTCGCCCCCGGCGGTGAAGCGCAGGTCCAGGGTATTTTCCGCCGGCAGGTCCAATTCTTCGGTCAACTTTTCGGCCGCGGTATCGAAACGGTACAAGCCCGCCGGACTGCCGGTGGCCAACCACACCTGTTTCGAATTTTCGGCCTGGGCCATGGCCCACACATAGCCGCCGGGCACTGTCGCCACCAGGCGGCTGTCTCCGTCGGGATTGATCCGGTACAGATGTCCTTCCGGGCCACAGCCGGCCAACAGATCCCCATCGGGCAGCAGGTGCAGACTGAAAACCTCGGTGGTCTCAAGCTGGGCCACCAACCGGTTCTCACCGCCGGCCGTGGTGTGGTGCACTTCGCCACCGTGACCGGTCCCGGTGTAGAACCCACCCTGACCATCGGGCACCGCCAGCCAAAAAACCTCGGGCCCGGCCGGACTTTGCGACCGCGCGCTGAGGCCAGCCGTCAGGTGACCGGATTCGCCGATGGCAGCGCCGGCCAGCTCCAACTCATCGAAAGACCGATCCGACGGCCAGTCCCAATAGATGGGGCCGGCGGCCAGAACAGCATTCGGCAACAACAGGGCCAGCAGCAGGAGCATCAAGCGCATCGTCATCGGGCTCACCTTTGATTGCAGATCACGGCTCATCTTAGGGTCGACTTTCTTCGGCCAGAGGTTTGTCGGCACGCTGCACACGCAGGCTGCGCACCGCATGTCCGGTCAGTACCCAGGGGGTGGTCTGCTCGGACCGCATCACGTAGTCGGCCAGGCTGCGCTGGGCCTGCATATTGCCTGTGCGCACGGTGCGGGCAATGCTCTGCGGCAGATTGCGCATCTCCTGCCCCTGCAGGATCATCGCCTCGCCGGGGGCAAAAATCGCCAGCACCAGTTGGTCCCGCGATCGGTCTGTCCGCAAAATTTCGAGCATGCTATTGAGGTTCACCGGCTGAAATCGTCCCGCGGCCCGTTGCGACTCCAGGGCAAACAGATCAGCGGCGCTGGTCACCACCACACGGTAGGGTCCGGCGCTCATCTGCGTCGGCAGGGTGACGGCAAACTCCACCGTCTCGCTGGGGCCCAGACGCGGCTGGACCTCAGCCTGAAAAACTACATCCTGGCCCGGTCGCAGCACCGAACGAGGACCCGTCAAGCCCACGATCGCCGCGGTCTTCAAGGGCCGACTCTGTTCCAGGGTGGCGTGCACACTCAGCAGGCGGACTTCTTCGTGGGGATTGTTCAGCAGCACACTCAAGGGCGTCATCACCTCGGCTTTCAAGGCCCCCGCACCACCTGGGCCAGCAGTCAGTCCGCTGACCACCACGGGTTTGGCACTCAAGGCTGGCGGCCCGCTCCAGGTGGTTTCCATCCGGTAGCGCATGGTCTGCATACTGGCGTCGTCGCCAGCCACCAGCAGCCCATTGTAGAGGGCCCAGAACACCAGCGTTGGTGTGAGCATGGGATCATCAATGACGGCAAATTCGTATTGGCGATCGGGCGCACCTTCGCGGGTCACCGCAACGGTCACCGGAATCATCTCCGGCGCGGGCCCCATGCGTCCGGACAGCCCGGCGCGCAGATCGTGGTGCACCGTGCCAATGATCCGGCCCACACTGCCCATCTTGAAACTCATCTCGCGGCTGGGAAAAATCGTCAGCACTTCGGCCGTGGCCAACGGCAGATTCACCGGCCCCCGTTGCATGAACGGATGGCCCATCATCAACACCTGGTCGCCATCCACCCAGGTCACCGTGCCTATCGCTCCGAGTGACGCGTCGCCAGTCACCAAGGGTACGGCACAGGCTGCCCCGGGCACGAGGCGTTCGGTTTCGGTTGCCATTGAGGTGCCGGCACCAGCGCCAGCCAAACCCAGGGGCTGGAAAAGCCACTGGTCCGGCCCCGGGTCCAGCTCCGGATGATCGGTCGCCAAAGCGGCGGCCAATTCCAACCACATATGCGGCGCATCCGGCCAGGACGAACCCGACCCTGACCCAACCGGTGGGCGCTCAACAACCGACTGGACGCCCCAGATATCGGTCGCCAACGCTGAGGCATCGGCACCCAGGGGAATCAGTTTTTCGGTGGCCACGGGGGTCCCTGCTCTGCGGGCAGCCGACACCGCGGGAATCGTCGTGGGCAGGGCCAGCATTTCGGCCGCCGGAGTCACCCCGGCGATGGGCCGCAGCGCTCCGCCCCAACCAAAGGCCAGCGCGCCAGCGAAACGCCCGTCAAGATAGATGGGACTGCCACTCATGCCCTGGGCAATGCTGGAAATCTCGAGATCGTGGCCACTGACTTCGATCAGCAACAGGCTGCCGGCAGCGCGGACTTTTTCCTGCACGCCGATGACAGTCACGCCAAAGGTATCAACCTGGGTTCCCCGGAAAACAGTCAGGCCATAGCCGGTCATGCCGGGCGTGATTTCAGCGAGCGGGATGTGGTCGGCAGGCTCTTCGGCTGCGCTGGTGACTGAAACAATCAGCATCAGCAGCAATGGCAGCAGTTTGGCCCATTGGACGACAGACCAAAAATGCCGCTCCTTGGCAGTTTTCGCCGTATTCTCTGTTGCGTATCTGATCACAAGAATCCCTTCCCGACCGCCCGGTGAGCCGGCGGCGGCAACCCGATCCCTCGATATGTATCAATGACAATGACTTGGCGATGTGCCGACGAGGCTCACAACATCTCTACTACAGCTCCAGAAGTGTCCCGGTTCCCATCGCACTGAATATAAGGCAAGATGTGGGCCGTTGGCTTCCCCGAATCTGCATATTCTTGCCGCCACCAGACGCAAAAAAGCCCCGCGTACAACGCGGGGCTTTGAAAAAGTGGTACGCCCAGAAGGACTTGAACCTCCAACCTCCTGGTTCGTAGCCAGACGCTCTATCCAGTTGAGCTATGGGCGCACCTTATTGTCGAATATCCACCATACGGGCAATATTCGCGTTTTTCAACTGCCGCGAACGGCAAAATATGGCGGAGAGGCAGGGATTCGAACCCTGGGTGAGTTTCCCCACACACACTTAGCAGGCGTGCGCCTTCAGCCACTCGGCCACCTCTCCCAAAAAATCTGGCGGAGGGCGGGGGACTCGAACCCCCA
>CAZLUL010000128.1:0-11713 GCA_964562635.1 uncultured Fibrobacteraceae bacterium
CAAACGACGCTGTTGACCAGCCACAAGGGTGTGGACCTGCACGCGGCCTCGGCCCTGCTGGTGATGAAGGAGCGCCTCAAAGGTGGGGACCGCCTGGCGCGTCTTTTTCGCTGCGAATTGCACACCTTCTGGGATACGCCGGACGGTTGGGATGCCGCACGCATGCTCGACACCGGACGCTTTTACAATCCCAACAAGCACCACTTCGGCATGTTTGCCGGGCCAGCCGATGGTGCCGCCTGGAATACGGACGAAACCTCAGGTCAGAGGTTGACCGGAGCGTGGCCAGGTCCGGTGCAGGATACCGACCTGGAAGCCTGGCAATCCGACAGCGCGGCGTTGTACAATGCGTTGCTTGGCGGCGTGGTCCCGGACGACTGCACACCGTTTGATGTGGTGAGCTTTCCCTACGGTCAGGCCGGACCGGTGGTCTCGGGCGTCCTGTGGCGCCTGGTGCTTTGGGCGGAGGCTGGCGAAGCGGCGGAAATTGGCGAAAAACTGGCGGTGGCCCGGCACCGCAAACAGGGCTTGCTGATCAATCCCCACATGGAGAGTTGGTTTGCGGTCGCGCGGTAGCGGTTTGGCGGTGGCGGAGATGAGGGCTTGGGTCTTGATTAACTGTTCGAGAGTGTCTTTCCACTCGAAACGGAGTTCCCATGGGTTTGGACGAACAACATTGGCGTGACGAATGCGGCGTGGTGGGTATCGCGGCGGTCGAAAGTGCGGCCGAACTGGCCAGCCTGGCTCTGCATGCCTTGCAGCATCGCGGTCAGGAAAGTGCCGGCATCACCGTTGCCGACGGGCATCGTCTGGTCACCCACAAACGCATGGGCCTGGTGGCCGATGTCTTTGACGAGAATACCACCCGCGAACTGACGGGCAACTACGCCATCGGTCATGTGCGCTACAGCACCTCGGGCTCAAGCCATATCCTGAATGCCCAGCCGTTGCAGGTGGCCTCACACCGCGGCACCGTGAGCATTGCCCACAACGGCAACCTGGTCAACGCCCACGAGCTGCGGCGCGAGATGGAATTGCAGGGTTCGATTTTTTCGACCACCAGCGACACCGAAGTCATCCTGCACATGCTGGCCCGCAACGCGGAGGACAGCTGCGAGGATGCGCTGCTGAAGTTGTTGCCCAGGGTCAAGGGCGCCTACAGCCTGGTGCTAATGACGCGCGACAAATTGATCGCGGTGCGCGATCCGTACGGATTCCGCCCGCTGTGCCTGGGCCGGTTCCAGAACAGCTATGTTGTGGCGAGCGAGAGCTGCGCCTTTGACATCATCGGGGCCAAGTACATTCGGGAAATCGAACCGGGCGAGATGGTGGTCCTGGGTGATGGTGAATTGGTGAGCCGCAACCTGAACATCGACGCGCCTGAAAAGCGGTGCGTCTTCGAACACGTGTATTTCTCGCGCCCGGACAGCACCATCTTTGGCCGCAACGTGGAGAGTGCGCGGCGCCGCAGCGGCGAAATCCTGGGTCGGGAGGCCCCGGTGGACGCGGACCTGGTCTGCGCCGTGCCGGACAGCAGCAATACCGCGGCCCTGGGCTTTGCCCGCACCACGGGCATGCATTTCGAACTGGCCCTGATCCGCAACCATTACATTGGGCGCACCTTCATTTCGCCGGCCCAAAAGGTGCGGGACATGTCGGTTCGCATTAAATTCAATCCCGTGGCCGAGGTGCTCGAAGGCAAACGGGTCGTTGTGGTCGATGACAGCATCGTCCGCGGCACCACCATGCGAAAACTGGTGAAATTGATCCGGGGCGCGGGCGCGACCGAGGTGCATCTGCGCATCGCTTCGCCACCGGTGACCAACCCGTGTTTTTACGGGATCGATACTCCGGTGCGCAACGAGTTGATCGCTTCGAGCCATACGGTTGAAGAAATCGCGACATACCTCCGGGTTGATTCCCTGGCTTACCTTTCTTTGCCAGGCCTGCTTGAGGCCGCCGGTGAGGGTGAGAAATACTGTGAAGCCTGCTTCACCGGGAATTACCCCGTTTCCTTTGCCGAAGAGACCCACAAAGACCTTCTGGAGCAACATGCCGAAGGTGTGGAGATCCCGGTCAAACCCCTGCCCGCCGACGAAGCCTGAAAGCTGCTGTCGCGCGCCGGGAGATGAGACGAGGACATATTGAGCTACGACAAGGCGGATTCCGCGGCCCGTTGGCTGCCGGATGCGCGATTTGCCGACCCGGCCGTTCTGAGCCGCGTCCTGACCGCGCGGGTTTTGCCGCTGGTTAAAAACCCCGCCCGCTACATTGGCGGCGAGCTGGGCACCACCGCCGATGGTTATGACCCGCAGGGCGCTAACATTTTGCTGACTTTTCCGGATGCCTACGAAGTGGGCATGTCCCATCAGGGCCTGCGCATCCTGTACACCTTGCTGCAAAAACGCGAGGGCACTTTTTGTGACCTGGCCTACGCGCCGTGGCCAGATATGGAACAGGCCATGCGCGGCGAAAAACTGCCGCTGTACGCCCTGGAGTCCCGCCGCCCGGCCTCCCAGTTCGATGTCATCGGATTCAGCCTCGGCTACGAGCTGGCCTACACCAATATGATCAATATGATTGATCTGGCCGGCTCGCCGATCTGGGCCAAGGACCGCGGCGAAGGCGACCCCATTTTTGTCGCCGGCGGCTCGTGTGCCCTGAACCCCACGGTGGTCAGTCCTTTCCTGGACGTGGTCCTGCTCGGTGACGGCGAAGAAACCGTGCTGGACATCGCGGACCTGATCGTGCGCCGCAAGAAAGAAGGGGCCACCCGGGCCGAGATCCTCGCGGAGATCAAACAGGTCGAAGGCGCCTGGTATCCGGAAGTTGCCGAGCCAGTGCGCGCGCGAGTTCTGAAAGATCTGAATACGTTCCCGCCGCCGGACCAGATTGTGCCAGTGATGGAGCCGGTGCATGACCGGTTGTCGTTGGAAGTCATGCGGGGCTGCGTGCGCGGTTGCCGTTTCTGCCAGGCGGGCATGATCACCCGCCCGGTGCGCGAACGCGACGCCGGCGCCTTGATCCAGGCGGCCGCCGAAGGCATCGCCGATGCCGGTTATGACGAAGTGAGCCTGCTCAGTCTTTCGACCGGTGATTACACCGGCCTGGGCGAAACCGTGGTCGGCATCCAGGACAAGATGGACGGCAAGCGCACCAACCTGGCGTTGCCCAGCCTGAGGGTCGACTCGGTGGACGAGGGTCTGTACAAAGCCATCAGCCGCGAACGGCCTTCCAATTTCACTTTCGCCCCGGAAGCGGGCAGCCAACGCCTGCGCGATGTGATCAACAAGAACATCACCGAAGAGGACATCGTGACGACCGCGCGCCAAGCATTGCAGTCGGGCGTCAAGAGCGTGAAGCTGTACTTCATGATCGGGTTGCCGACCGAGGAAAAAGAGGACATCGACGAACTGATTGCCCTGGTGGGCAAGGTGGTGGGCATGGCGCCCAAGGGCGGCTCCCAGATCCACGTTTCGATCTCGCCATTTTCGCCCAAGGCCCACACGCCGTTCCAGTGGGCGGGGCAGATCAGTCGCGAAGAAATCAACCGCCGCAACAGTTATCTGGGGCATCACCTGCGCCGCATGAAAGTGAAGGTGGGACTGCGTGAGCCAGAGACTTCCCATCTCGAGGGCATGCTGGGCCTGGGGGACAGCGAGCTGAGTCGGGTGGTGGCCACGGCGTGGCGCATGGGTGCGCGTTTTGATGGCTGGACCGAGCACTTCAATTTCGCGACCTGGGAAAAGGCGATGGAGGTCGAAGGCGTCTCGGCGGACAGTTATCTTGCCGAGCGTGATCCTGAACTGCCGCTGCCCTGGGCCACGGTGGATGCCGGGGTGGACATGGATTTCCTGAAGCGCGATTGGAGGCGGGCGGTCAAGGCCAAGATCCTGCCTGATTGCCGGCTCGAAAGTGCTTGTTACGATTGCACTTCCTGCTCGGGCGATCTGTTGCATGTTTTCGCCAAGTTGGAAGCCCTGGGCGATGTGCCAGCCCGCACGGGACCGGCGATACCCAGTCACGGACGCGGTGAAGTGGCCTTGAAGGACGATCCTCGTCCGGAAACGCCATTGCGCGCACCGGAGGTCGTATCAACAGCACCGAAGTTTGATCTGCGAAACGCGGACACCTCCAATCCGGGCAAAGAAGCTCGCAAATGGCAGGTTTGGCGTAATCAGGCTGCCTCGAAGTGCTGGTACCGGATCGAATTCGAAAAATCCGGCGACATGGTTTTCCTGGGCCACCTCGATTTTCAGCGACAATTGCATCTGGCCCTGCGACGTTCGGGCTTGCCTGCGGCGTACAGCAAGGGCTATCATCCACATCCGCTCCTGAAATTCGGCCCCCCGCTGCCGGTGGGCGTTGTCGGTATGCGCGAATGCCTCGACATCGCCATGGAGCATCAGGTGCCCGGTTGGATCGATAAGATCAACCGCACCTTACCGGCGGGACTCAAGATTTTGAGAAGCGTAGTGGTCGGCGGACAGACTCCCCAGTCCATCGATCATGCCGTTACGCGCTTCGACTACCGGGTGGATTTGCCCGGTTCTGACGATGGGGGCCCGGCACCTGAAGTGGTCGCCGCTGCTCTGGACGCCTTCATGGCCAGCGAGACCTGGCCCATTATCAAGAAGCGTCCCAAAGGGGATATTGAAATTGACGCCCGTTCGCTGGTGCATACCGGTGGTATCGGGCTGGAAAACACACCCGCAGATGGTTATGCCACCCGGTTGCGCTTCTCCCTGATGCGCAGCGGCACGGGGGCCACCCTGTCTGTACACGATTTTCTGACCGCCCTGTTGGGCGAGGCGCTGCCTGAACCAGGATATTGCGCCACCGTCCGCACGGGATACTACGGTCGTCACATCGATGGACGCTGGTTGTCGCCCATCGAGGAAGTAGGTGAATCCAGCCACCGTTATTGGATGGGCCGACACATGTCGGCTTGAGAAACGGTTGGCAGGATCTTTTATGAAAAAAGAAATAGTCATCAACTCGTCCCCCCACGAGATCCGCATAGCCATGCTCGAAGATGGCGAACTGGTGGAACTTCTGGTGGAGGGCGCCGACGCCAAGCGCATTGTCGGCAATGTTTATAAGGGAAAAGTGAGTTCGGTCAAACCGGGCCTGCAGGCCGCGTTCGTGGAAATCGGGTTGGAGCGGGCGGGTTTCCTGCACGCTTCGGATCTTGACCACGATGACACCGAAGAGGATGAGGGCTCCGGCGACAGTCGCGGCCGCCGCCGCCACCGGCATGTGGCGGAAATCAGCACGGTGCTGAAGGTGGGCGATTCGATCAACGTGCAGGTGACCAAGGAACCCATCAGCTCCAAAGGTCCTCGCCTGACGGCGGATATCAGTCTGCCCGGACGATATCTGGTGATGATGCCCAAGGGACGTCACATTGGTGTTTCGCGGAAAATCGATGACCGTCGTGAGCGCACGCGGCTCAAACAGGTGTTGCAGAAGCATCGCCCCGAAGAAGGCGCCTTCATCATCCGCACCGCGGCCATTGCCCAAAGCGAAGATGCCCTGAAACAGGATGTGGATTACCTGAGCGGCCTGCTGGGCAAAATCAGTACCGGCAGCCGGGAAATGACCGCTCCGGCGTTGGTCCACGAAGACGTCGGCATGGTCGTGGCGCTGATCCGGGACATCTTTAAGGAAGACACCGCCCGATTAATTATTGACGACAAGGAAGATTTCGATCGCCTGCACACGTACGTGACCACCTTTGCGCCGGAGCTGCGCAACCGCATCGAGTTCTACAAGGGTGATCTGCCGATCTTCGATCACTTCGAGATCGAGCAGGAGATCAAAAAGACCCTCGACAAGCGGGTGTGGATGAAAAAGGGCGGCTACCTGATCATCGAGCCCACCGAGGCCCTGGTCTCCATCGATGTCAATACGGGCCGTTTCACCGGACGCCGCAATCAGGAAGAGACCATCTACCAGACCAACATGCTGGCGGCTCGCGAAGTGGCGCGCCAACTGCGTCTGCGGGATTTCGGCGGTATCATTGTCATCGATTTCATTGATATGGAAAGCGAAGGCAACAAGAAACGGGTCTTCAACGAACTGAAAGACCACCTGCACCGTGATCGCGCCCGGCACAAGGTTTTCCAGGTTTCGGGCCTGGGCCTGGTGGAAATGAGCCGCCAGCGCGTGCGGCCGTCGCTGATTTCCCAGTTGTCCGATGACTGCCCCTATTGCACCGGCACCGGCAAGGTCATGAGCATGGAGACGATGAGCAACCGCATCGAGCGGTTGGTGCACCGGATCGCCATCGTGACCCGCGAACGGCGCCTGCAGATTCAGGCCAACCCGGTGTTGGCGTTGTACCTGCTGGAAGAACGCCCCGAACAGTTTCGGGACCTGTGCAGCACGTTTGACCTGGACCTGAATGTCCTGGATGACGCGACCCAGCACGTGGAGGAGTTCCGCATCGTGAGCCTGGATTCGGGCAAGGACCTGATTGCCGAATTCGAGAAGAAGGCGCGCAGCGGCCGCTGACAAATGGCTGGCTGAACAAACAGGCGCGGGCTGAACAAAGAGACTCCGGACCAACTTGGTCCGGAGTCTCTTTTTGTTCCAGACCGGTGCCTGAGTCTAGGCCGGCGGGTCCACCTGCAGATTGTTGGCAAACTGGAGTCGGGCCTTGGCCGCAAAATGCCGGGCCAAAGCCTTGTTGCGGTCCCCGGGGATGAGTCGGCGCAGTAGGGATTTGCAACTGTATTCGGCGAATTGGGCCAGGCGGAAAGCCGCCACCTGACGCGGCCCGTAGTTCTTTTTCACGAACAGTCGATAGCTCTTCTGGAATTGCCGCAAACTGAACTGACTGGCCTGCTCGGCGGCCTGTCCTTCGAGGTGGGTGATCTCGGTCTCGGCACAGTACCAGTTCTCCAGGCCCGCCTGTTTGGCCCGCCAGCACCAGTCGGTCTCTTCGAAGTACATGAAGAACTGTTCGTCCAGGGGGCCAATCTTTTCGACCGCTTCGCGTGGCATCAGGAAGCAGGCGCCCATGATGTATTCCACGGGGCGCGAGGTCTCGGAGCGCTCAGGCACAAAGACGATGCGTTCGGCCAGTGTGCCTTGGAAGAAGAACCGTTTGGGGTCCAGCAGGCCCAGCCAATGGAAGCTCGCGCGGGGGAAATAGCCGCCGGAGATGGTGGGCTGGTCGTTGCCATCCACGAGGCGAGGGCCCACCACACCGACATTTTCTTTGCTGTTCAGAAAACGGTACAGGCGGGTCAGAGAGGCAGGCGGGCAGACTGTATCGGGGTTGAGCAGGAGTACGGCCTGTCCGGTGGCGTGGGGCAGGGCCAGGTTGTTGCCCCGGCTGAAACCCAGGTTGCCGCCCGACTCGAGCAGGCGCACGGCGGGGAAATTTTCCAGCACCATGGCCGCCGAATCATCGGCCGAGGCGTTGTCGACCACGATCACTTCAGTGGCTAGGCCCGCCGTGGCCACCGGCAAAGATGCCAGGCAATTGCGCAACATCTCGCGGGTATTCCAATTGACGATGATGATGCTCAGGTCCATGGGTGACTGCTACTTGCGCCCGGCTCGGCGCAGGATTTCCTGTTCCTCGTCCGACAGGCTCTGCAATCCTTCACGGGAAATTTTGTCCAGAATGGTGTCGATTTCGGAGCGCTTGACGTTAGTCTTCGGCGGCGCGTCCTGGCCGCCGTTGGTCTGTCCATTGCCCGGTTTGGTTTCCGGCCGCACGATCTTCATCTTGCGCTTGGTCTGCCAGCGCCGATAGGCTCCACCCAGTTTGGCTCCCGAACCGAGGCCCGCACTCAGCGAGGGGATGGTCACCTTCAGGAAAATGAAGCCCGTGATCATGCCGCCCAAGTGAGCCAGGTGGGCGACATTGCCACCACCGCCACTGGACATCAGGGCCATGACCCCAAACCCAATAACGGCGTACTTGGCCTTCACCGGGAAAATCATCATTACCATGATGATGGACTCGGGGAAGGTGAGGCCATAGGCCAGCAGGATGCCGTAGACAGCACCGGAGGCGCCAAGCATCGGCGAAAATCCGCTGGCACCGGCCAGATTGAACAGGCCGTAGGTGATCGCGCCACCGAGTCCGCAGACGACGTAATAGATCAGGAAGGTGCGCATGCCCCAGCGGCCCTCGATCTGGGTGCCGAACATCCAAAGGCCCAACATGTTGAAGAGGATATGGGTGAAGCCGGCGTGCAGGAACATGTACGTGAACAAGCGCCACACTTCGAATCCAAATATGGCCCGGCGGGGCACAAAGGACAGCCAGGTCTCCAGCACGCCCGGCAAGATGGTCTGCAAAATAAAAACCACGCCATTGGCGATCAGCAGCAGTTTCACACCAGGAGTGAGTCCCATACCGGCGAAGGCCATGCGTCCGCCGGGAGGTCCATAGTTGCGCATCGGGTGAGTCCTTCCCCAAGACAGCTGAAGTGGGCCGGATGGGTCGGGATCCGGCTGAGGCGTTAGTGCCATTCAAAAATACACCAGAAAGAGGGGATCGGCACGAAATTTCCCCGTCTGGCAGGTATCGGCCGCTGGGCCGGGGGACTGAACCCTGCGGGCAAAAAAAGAGGGAGCCCGAAGGCTCCCTCTGCTCCTGGAATTCAGAAGCGAACCCAGATCTCTAGCGGAAAATCGCTCCCATGGCAGCGGCTGCCTCAGGCGTGACGCTGATCTTCCTCGGTTGGTCGGCCGACGTCGGCGCGGGACTGGTCACTCCGTAGGTCGGATCCCAGCTCAGAGCCGTCACATCCACCTGGGGAATACTGGTGCCATCGAGTTCATTGATCTTGTTAATGAACCCGTTGGCCACATGACCATAACCCTTGTTGTTGGGGTGGACACCATCGAGACTGAAGGCCGTCATGCCGGCCGCCGTGGCCGTGTCACCGGTCTGGAACCACAACAGCAGGAAGTGGGTTTTTTCGAAGTCCGACAGTCCATTCAGCAGGGCATCGGCATCCATCACGCCACACTTGGCGAGACCGGAGGCGTTGACCCCCGCCGAGACGCCGTTGATGACCGCGTTGTAACCAGCGACCGAATCCTCAATCAATTGCGCCTCGACATCTGTCAAGGTCAGGCGCGAAGGAATCGGGGTGGCCGGTGGGTTGGAAGTGATGAAGGACAGGGCCGGGAACAGCACAAACTGGACATCGGCTTCTTCATAACCGCCGGGCCAGCTGACGCCGATCTGGCTTTGAACCACGTTGTCGAACAACGATTCAGGCATGAAGAACGGAGCGGCCGTGATGCCCGGGATGGTCGCCGTCACGATGGTGGCCGGGAACCCGTTGCGATTGGCCAGGCCACCCGCCAGGGTCTGCAGCATCAGCGTGTACTCGGCGGTGAAGTCGCCGAGGCTGGTGATCGGAGCAGTCCCGGGAGCGCCCGGGTTGCCGCCCGTTGCTGCACCCAGGATGTCATTGTTGCCCAACCAGACGGTGGTCAAGACGCCGCCCTTGGCGATGGCCTTGTAGTGCATCGAACCCGATTCGGTCGTCATGCCGGGGGCCAGGGTCACCGTTTGGCTGCCGAACAGACTGTTGGACCGGTTGATGAATTCGAAGAACGTATTGGGCTGTCCCAGCAGGGCACCAAAGCTGGTGGCTGCGCTGATGGCGTTGCGGCCATCGATCAGCCAGGCACCCGGTACGCCGAGGTTGTGGTAGGGCGTCGGCTGGGTTGCCGCCAACAGAATGCTCTGGATCTCGGCGGCCGGGGTCTCGGCAACAACGCCGATGCCACCGATGCCGTCGAAGTGCAGCACACCCGCGACCATCGAAGGATCACTGGAGGCCGAGGTCCCGATACCGGGGAACGCCACCCAAGGCTGGGAGAACTCGGTATTGTCCAGACCCAACTGGTTGGCAATCAACCGCGGGTAACTGTTGATCTGTCCGGCCTGCATCAGGCCGCTGTCCATGTACCCTGCCGTCAGGCTGTTGCCAATGGCGGCGTAGCGAGTCGTCCCGGGATCTTCCATGCTGGGCGGGTTGACCGTACCGGTGGGATCACCGGGATCATCCAACGCGCAGCCGGTCAGCAGAAGAGCCAACAGGATAGGCATGACAGTTGCAATTTTGATGAGATTTTTCATTTCCTGCACCTCCTCCTAGAAGTGGTAAGTGAAGCCGAGGCCAAAGATGTTGGCGACAGCCTTGTAGGTTCCGAACGGATAGTCGGTGGTATTGCGCACCGGCTCGCCGTTCTCAATATTCGTGCGTTCCTCGCCGTCGACGGCCATGTAACTGAGATTCACGTCGAATTTCTCGCCGTGGTACATGACGCCCAGGCTGTAGTCGTTGCGGTCACTGTCGGGCAGCAAGGGACTGACTGCTTCCAGGGGCTGAGGTGTATTGTCCCGCACATAGCCGGCCATCAGCGAATACTTTTCGGTGAAGTTGAATTCGGCACCAACCCGGATCTGGTAGCTGTCTTCGTAGTTGAAATGGATGGTCTGGTCGAGATTGTCGTTCTCGAAATCCAATTCCAGCTTCTGGAAGTTGCTCCAGCCGAAGTGCACGTAGTTGATTTCGGCCCGCAGCTTTTCGGTGATTTTGTAGGCTAGGCCGGCACTGAAGATGTCCGGCAGGTTCAACTCGGAGCTGAGGACCTGCTCGGAACCACCGAGGCCTGCAATCAGGCTCGGGGCCCAGGTGGCGCCCGTGGGGCTGACGTTGGTCAGCGTGGCGCCCTGCCGGTCAAAATTCATGGTTTTTTTGAAGTGGTACATGAGGCCAATCGAAAGCTTTTCATCCGGACGATACATCAGGCCCAACGACGGGGTGATGTTGATGTCACTGGAGCCGTCGATTTCGGTCTCGATGGCGTTGGTGCCGAAGTCGGGCTCGGGGCTGAACTTCTTGAGGTTCAGATTCTGATGGGCAATGTCCAGGCCAAAAGCCAGAGCCAGATTGTCATTGGCCTTGTAGCTGATCGCCGGAGTCACATAGATGGTCTCGATGGAGACATCGTGGCTGATGCGGCGGCCGACCCAGGTCTCAGGGTTCTGCCATTTGACGCCCAGTCCGAACGGAGCATACAAGCCCACACCGAAGGCGACCTTGCCGCCGCCGTTGTTGGTGTAGTAGAGGCCGGGGACGGGGAAGGTCTGGGATTCGGATTCACCGATCTGCAAGTCGTCGGTTTTGCTCAGCTGGCCGCCAAAATTGAAATCGGGGCGGATGAACATGGCGTTCAAATCGACGGTTTGGCCTTCCATGAAAGACAAACCGGCCGCGTTGTAGAACATGGCCGAGCCATCGTCGGCTGTGGCGGTAAACGCGCCGCCGAGTGCAGTCGCTCTTGAGCCGGCTTCGTAAATGCTGAAACCGGTAGCCAGGGCGGAACCGGCGCCCAAAAGGGCTAATAATCCAGCGACGACCATTGTGCAAGCGATCCTGTTTCTCATTTCGCCTCCTTTGCAAGATTCAGTGAAAGTCTACGGTGGGCAGCAGTCGGAAACAGAATTATCCCGATCTGTGGTATCCGGAGGATGACCCCGTGACCTGTGATTGCTATCATGACGATTGGTCGGACCGTAGCACAGTGACTGCCAACGGGTAAAGATGTTTTCAAATGAGAACGACACTCAAAAACAGGGTCAAAAAGGGCAGGTAAACTTTTGCAAGTGATCCTCGATAATCCAGACAAATGGGCTCTGAAATTGCCGGGTCTATGGCGGGCGGCG
>CAZLUL010000129.1:0-11651 GCA_964562635.1 uncultured Fibrobacteraceae bacterium
GGTGCGGCCGCCCAGCCGCCCACAAAACCGTTGCTCACACCAGGCGCGAACGCTGGTGTGCGCAGGCCGTCGACATTCAGTTCGCTGGTCAGGCCCAGGGGGATGTCACTCCAGCCACCGACCGGGTCCGGCGGCGTGGCCCGATTGGCGACTCCTTCGAGGGGCAGTTGGGTGGGGTTCCAAACCCACTGCTCGGCGGCGCGGTTATTGTCTTCGAACAATTCGTCGAAATCGGCAGCGCTGTCCAGGAAGATGCCCGCAGTGTGGCGTCCACCCGGAAACGTGAATGACCCGAGAGCCTGGCTCGTGATGTTGGCCGTATTGCCGGGCAGACCAAAGAGCCATTCGATACTGGTGAACGTCTGGCCATCAAAGAGGATGCTCAGGTCCCAGAGGTTGGCACCCAGCGGACCGTTGTTGGCCATGTGGAAATACATCACCGTAGTACCGCCATCACCCTCCAACAGAGTGGGCGTGGGGACCGGGTTACCACTAGCGAGGGTGCCGTCGGGTTGGGGTACGATCGGTCCGTGGGAACCGGGCAAAACCGCCGTGGCGATGTCCGGCGGCGTTGCGCGCACCCGCAGGTCGTAGCTGAAGGGCATGAGGCCGTCAGAGGCCTTGCGCACCACGACCAGGCCATAGTCGCCCGCCGTGGTGAAATCGTAGTCGATGAACGCCTGGCCGGCGCCGTCGACCATTGCGCTGACCAGCGCATCGCCGCGTATGCCAACGGTCAGTCCGGCGTCAAACAGCTCCACTCTGACCGTCTGGCCGGTCGACACATTGTCGATCTCGATCACGTTGCGGCCTTCCTGGCCCGGCGCGAGGTAAAATTCCTGCACGTCGATGATCTGATCCTGCACCAACGGGAGGTTCACGGCTGGGTCACCGACCAGCAGGCCGGGCATCGATACCCGCCGGTCCGCGACATAGTCGCCACTGCCACCGAAACGCAGCAAGCCGGCGTCATAGGACTGGGCGGCGACATTGTAGCGGTTGACCAGGACATAATCGGTGGCCGGGCCGCCAAAGGCCGAGGTGACCAGCGGCGTGTCAAATCCTGTTTCGACTCCGACATGGGGCTCAAACAGCTGGACATCATAGTCGGACCCATTGAGGGCACTGACGGCGACGGCTTGCCATGAAGTGCCGCCGGTCTCGTCCACGCGCAGTCCGTCGATGTTCTGGAAGAAGGTGATTCCACCGGGAATGAAGGCTGAACCGGTCGACCGCTCCGGCGGTTCGGGCCGGATGACGGACGACTGCTCGGGCAGCACGGAAGGCGACCAGACCCACTGCCGGGCGTAACCGTTGTTGGTCTCGTCGAGTTCGGCCTCGACGTTGTCCGGGTCCAGGGACTGCCACAGGGTGTGGCGACCGCCTGAAACGTACGGTTCTACCGGACCCCAGCCGACAAAGGTGCCAGGATTCGGCCCCGCCGGCATGTGCTGCAGGACGAGGGATCCATCCACGTAAATATTATTCTGGAAATCCGCGCAGCCCCAGGCCGGCCCGAGATTGGCATAGGACCACCATATGAACGAGGTGCCATCCCCGACCAGGCTGGTCGGCAGCACCGGGTTGTTCACGCTGTTGGGCAGGATGTTTTCGCCCCAGGCCGGCACGACGTATGGCGTGAAATCCGGCTGACCATCGGTCAGGGAAAAGACGGCATCCGATTGATCAAAGACAGAGACGCCAGTACCAACACCAGTGTGTTCCTGAATCCAGATTTGGGCGTTGGCGTCGGTGATGCCGCAGGGCATGATCACCGCTTCACTGCCATCATTGGGCGTATTACCAGCCAAAACCGTGAAGTTACCGGCGTGGGTCAGGTAGATCACGATGTCGGTGGCGATGCTGCCGCCAACGTCCCAGGTGATCGTTACCGGTTGGCCGGCCATGTAGGCTTCGCCGCCGTTGGGCGAGGTCACCGCAAACGGCGCCCCACTGACGGTCAGTTCGATTTCATCGTCGTCAACGCCACCGCCGCCAGCGGCATTGTCCCGCACGGTTAAGCGCATGGTCAGGCTGCGGTCGACTGTGGGCAGGCTTTCGAAAGGCGTGCCGCTGTTGCCGAAGTAGCGGAAGTTGTTGGTGCCCAGATTGTAGGAGCGAAACAGGGGGCCATAGGGATCCAGCGTGGGGCCCGCGCCGCCCAGGTCATACTGCTCCCAGGAATATGTCAGCGCATTGCCGTCCGGATCGGTCGCCGCCCCGGTCAGGTAGAAAGTCGTATTGCGGGGGATGATGCGGTCGGCACCCGCATCGGCGATCGGCGGTGTATTGCCGGTCGCAAAGGTGTTGGCGCAACCGCTGGCATTGCGGGTGGCGATGATCTGTTCGAGGCTACGCACGTGAAAATACGCATCCGAATTGGCCTGGACATCCTCGGCGCCGCAGATGCCCGCGTAGGCCATGATGGTCGTTCCACTGCCGGGTTCGAACGCATTGGCGCTGCTGCGGTTGCCACCGCCGCAGGCACCGGTCGAACCATTGAAGGTATGGCTGCCACCCATCTGATGACCGACTTCATGGGCCACGTAGTCGACGTCGAAGGGGTCGCCGCTGGGCAGAGGGCGCCCCGTGCCACCCTTGGCCTTGTTGGACGTGCATACCGAAGCGAGCCAGGCCAGGCCGCCGCCGCCGCCCTGGGTGAAAATGTGCCCGATGTCGTAGTTCGCCGAACCGACATCAGCGTCCAGCACGGTCTGGTTCTGGGCCAGGATGGTGCCGTTGATGGTTGCGCCGGAGGTGAACGGATCGGTGGCGGGGTCGGGGAACACCCGCGCGTACGAGAACAGGAAACGCACCGCCGCATCGACTTCGTAAACCGAATTGATGCGATTGACCGTGGTGGTCGCTGCGTTGACCGCATTGGCCTGGCCGCCAAAGTAGGTGGTGTACTCGCCGGTGAAGGTGATGGCCATGCGGTAGGTGTAGAGAAAATCTCCCGAGAAGGGCACGGCCTTGGCCACATCCACTTCGTAGCCCTGGCCGGAACTGTCGACCCCGCAGTTGAGGGCGTCCTTGGGCGCGGCAAAATCGTGTTTCCAGGCGCTGATGTAGTGATCTTTTTCTCCCAGCTGCCAGGGGTCGATCCACAGGACGCCCTGCGCCGTGCGTCCGTAGGCGCGGAAGCCCAGGTCGCCGGTGTCCAGATGCAGCACTGCCGAGGGGTCATCAATGCCCTGGGCCACATAGGAGCGGAAGTTGGGAATCAGGGCCTGCACCTGTTCGCCAATGATGATGGTTTCGACGACTCCAAAACGTTGGAAAGTGCCGTCAGGCATGGGCAGGGTGATCTGCAACCCATCGCGGGCCTGGCTGGACTTCTCGGCCGGCGCACCGCTCAAGGTGGCCGTCAACGCGCTGTAGTCCAACTGGGACAGGCGGTAAGCCAGGGGCAGGGTTGGGCGGGTGGTCCCGGGCAGGCTTTTGGCGGCTCCGGCGTTGCCCAGATCGGTCCACATGGGGTCTGGCGCAACACTGGTCACGGGCTGGCCGGCGTCAGTGGGGGTCGGTGGTGCCGCCAGGGCGGCTGAAGCCAGGCAAATCAGCAGCAGGCCCAGGGCCGTGGCTGTTCGCCGGGTCAGAGCATTGATAAGGAAGGTCATTATTTCACACCGTCCTGGGCCCGGGTGCGGGTGCTCTTGGCGGCCGACGGCGCCGTCTGGGTCGGCGACAGGCCTTCATCGAGACGGGCCAGGCGTGCGCGCAGTTCGGTGGCCTGATCGGTGTGTCCACCGAGGTCGGCGTACTTCAGTTGGATGGCCAGGATGTCTCGCCAGCCTTCGTTTTTGGTCTCGGAAATCTGGCGCTGCAACTCGAGGCGGGCCTCACTGTCCGGACTCGTGCCCAGCTTGGCGGCCAATTCGGCTACGGCAGCTTCTTCAGCGGCCATCCGGCTGGAGATTTCTTCAGACATGGCCAACTGCATTTCCCGCTGGGCTTGGGCCGCTTGCGCGTCAACAGGTGCTGCAGCGCCTTTTTCGACCGCGCTGGTGACAGCTTTCTCGTCGAATTTGCGGGGCGTGGCGTCATCCTGGGCAAGGGCTGAACCGGTCATCAAGACCATGGCGATCAGGATTGTCATGCGGCGCATTTCTATTTTCCTCCGGATTACTTGAGTGTCGGTCTGAAGCTGCGAGTGAGCTAATATCGGATGATATTACTCCATAATGCCCAGATTGTGTTGTGATTTTTTTTGGTTCAATAAAGACAAGGAGTTGAGAGATCTTGGACTGACTCCTGCTGGTGCGAACTGCCCGTAAATCGTTGCTGGCAGAGGCTGGTCTGCACCCGCCAAACCGCAAAAATGTGTTATAATGGCTTCAGATCCGTATCGGCCCAGCCGCCTTCCAGTCGAACAGGGACCAGCAGGAAAATGCGCAACATCGCCCACCGAGGACTTGTTCTCGCCGTATTCGTCTCTGCGCTGATTGTCGCGGGGGGTGCCTGGGCGGTGCCCATCACTTTCCAGGTCCGGATGTCCGAACAGATCGTCCTGGGCAATTTTGATCCGGAGCAGGACTTTGTCGACCTCGCCGGCACTTTCAACGAGTGGGGATCTTTATCACTGCTCCCACTGAGTGATGCTGACGGCGATTCCATCTACGAAATCACATTGTCGGGTTTTGCGGCGGACGACTACATCGAGTACAAGTTCCGCCTCAACGGCCATTGGGGTGGCACCGAAGAATTTCCGGGGGTGGGATTCAATCGGGTCTACACCGTGCAACCGACCGACAACCTGATCCTCGTCTGGTACAACGATCTGGCACCGGGCAGTGGCCACACCGGGGTCGGTGAGCTGCACTGGTGGAACGATGCCGTCTTCTACGAAATCCTCGTGCGCAGTTTTCAAGACAGTGATGGCGATGGCATCGGCGATTTTCCAGGTTTGACCGCCAAGCTCGACTACCTCAACGACGGCGATCCGGCCACCGATACGGACCTGGGCATCACCGGCATCTGGCTGATGCCCATCAACGATTCGCCCAGCTACCACGGCTACGATGCGACCGACTACGAAGCGATCAATCCGAACTACGGCACCATGGCCGATTTCGAGGCTTTTCTGGCGGCGGCCCACGCCCGGGGCATCAAGGTGATCATCGACTACGTGATGAACCACTGCTCGAACCAGCATCCTTGGTTTCTGGCCGCCGAGCAGAACGATCCGACCTACCGCGACTACTTTCGTTGGTCGAACAACGATCCTGGCGAAACAGGTCCCTGGGGGCAACCGGTCTGGCATTGGAATGCATCCGGCTGGTATTATGGCCTGTTCTATTCCGGCATGCCCGACCTGAACTACGATACGCCCGCGGTGAAAGACGCCATGTTCAACTCGGCGAGCTTCTGGCTCGACACCGTGGGGGTGGACGGTTTTCGGCTCGACGCGGTGCTCTATGTCGATGAAGACACGAATCAATTGCAGAATACGCCCGAGACACTGCAGTTCTGGCAGGATTTCAATACCCACGTCAAGGCGGTGAACCCCGCGGTGCTCTCGGTGGGCGAGGCCTGGACGGGTTCCAATACCGTGGTGCAGTACGTGAGCGACGACCGCCTGGACCTCTGTTTCGAATTTGATCTGTCCTATGCCATGGTTGGGGCGGCCATTGAAGCCGACCCCGGTTACCTCGGCAGCAAGGCCACACAAGTGTACGACCTGTATCCGTACCTGCAGTACGCCACTTTCCTGACCAACCACGACCAGGACCGTTCGTTCACCGTGCTGGGTGAAGACCTGGGCAAGGCCAAGGTGGCCGCCGGCATCTATCTGACGATGCCGGGCGTGCCTTTTGTCTACTACGGCGAAGAGCTGGGCATGACCGGCAGCGGGGCCCACGAGTTTATTCGCTCGCCGATGCAGTGGACCGATGGCTTCGCGGCGGGTTTCAGCACCAGCACCCCATGGCAACCGGTCAACTCGAATTTCCTGCAGTACAACGTGCAGGATGAAGAACTGGACCCCGCATCGCTGCTGAACTGGTACAAGCAACTGATCAAGGTGCGCAACCAGACACCGGCCTTGCGCCATGGCATGTACGCGACGCTGAACAGTTCGGCAGCATCGGTGATGGCCTATGTGCGGGATGATGAGCAGCAGGTGGTTCTCTGTGTCGCCAATACGTCCTCGTTCGGCGAAAGCAATGTCACGCTCAGCGGCAGCGCGAGCAGCCTGGTGCCGGGCGACTACACCGTGGTCAATCTGCTGGAACCCGCCGATACGTTTGCGGTGACGATTTCGGCCGCCTACGAAATCAGCAGCCTGAATCTGGCGGGCCATCAGGTGGCGATCTACGAATTTTTCACGGCTTCAGCGGTGGGTGATGGTGGGGGCGAATTGCCGCGGACGGGTCTGCGTTTGGAGCAGAATCGTCCCAATCCGTTCAATCCTTCGACGACCATCCGGTATACGCTGCCGGTGGAGGCTCAGGTGCGCCTTGGCATCTATGACGTGGCGGGGCGCGAGGTGGCGGTGTTGATGAACGAACACCAGAGTGCCGGCGCGCAGGAAATGCGCTGGAATGGGGAAGATGAGGCGGGGCGGGCGGTCAGCGCGGGGGTGTACTTCGTGCGCCTGGATGCGGGCCGTGATATGCGGTTTGCCAAGATCACGCTGGTGAAATAATCCAGCCTAGTCCGGCTTATCGTTGTTCTGCCGCTCAGCCGATGGAAGCCTCAGATCCATGGGCACTCCCTGGGTCGACATCACCATGAGGCGGGATTCGTCTTCCACATTAAGCGGGTGTGGCAAGATGTGTTGTTGCAACAAGGTGCGCACTTGCTGATTGGAGAGCGCAACTCCCTTGTGCTCGGGCTCAAGCACATAGCTGCAGCCGTCTTTCCAGGCCGAACAGCCGAATGCCCGCTTACCCCGGATCACGTCCTGGCCGCAGCGGGGGCAGTCCCCCCACCGCTGGTGATCCAATCGCTGTTCGGCGCTGTTGCGGATCATGGTCCGGATGTAGTCACCAATGCCTCGCATGAAATCGTCGGCCGCCAATTCATTGCGCTCGATCTGCTTCAGTTTCTCTTCCCACTCACCGGTCATCTCGGGCGACTTGAGCAACGGATCCTGAATCAGGGCGATCAGGCAACGCCCCATGTCGGTGCACCGCAGCTGCTTTTTTTCACGCCGAATATAATTGCGCCGCAGCAAGGTTTCGATAATCGCCGCCCGCGTCGCCGGTGTGCCGATGCCACGTTCCTTGAGGGCCTCGCGCAGGGTATCGTCATCGACCAGTTTGCCGGCCGCTTCCATGGCGCCGAGCAGTGAGTTTTCGGAAAAATGTTGGGGCGGCTTGGTCTTTCCTTCTCGCAGAAAGGGCTCGTGCGGACCGCTTTCGTCCTTGGCAAACTCGGGCAGATCCTGACTGTCGCTGTCGTCCTTCTTCTTTTTCTTCTTGGGGAACAGTTCGGTCCAGCCGGGCTCCAACACCTGGGTGCCCTTAGCCTGGAATTTCACCTTGTTGCTGGCGCCATCGACGGTCGTGATGTTCTTCAGGCAAACGGGGTAGAAGGCGGCGATGAACTGCCGGGTGATGGCTTCGTACACCTGCCGCTCGTGGCCGCCGATATTGTTGGGCCGCATGCCCGTCGGAATGATGGCGTGATGGTCGGTGACCTTCTTGTCATCGACGATGCGTTTGGTGAAGGGCAACTTCTGCAGATTCAGCGGTGCGATGGGCTGGGGCCAGAACGCCTTGAGCTGCTTCATAATCTCGGGTATCCGGGGCTTCATGTCCTGGCTCAGGTAGCGCGAGTCGGTACGCGGATAGGTGACCAGTTTGGCTTCGTACAAATTCTGGGTCGCGGTGAGGGTGTCGGCCGCCGACAAGCCGTGCTGCTTGTTGAGGTCGCGCTGCAGACTGGTCAGATCGAACAGCTGGGGCGGCTGTTCCTTTTTCTTCTTGGCCGTGATGCCGGTGATTTCGAAATCCTGCCCGGCCACTTTCTCCAACAGGGTTTGGGCCCGTTTGGGGTTTTCGCTGCGCTTGCCGGCGTATTTGAACACCACCTCACGGTACTTGGTGCTCAGTTCCCAGAAGGGCTGGGCCGTGAAATGGTCAATGGTGTCGTCGCGCGCCACGATCATTGCCAGTACCGGTGTCTGCACCCGACCGATGGTCCACAGCACCCGATCGCCATCGCCGCCGATGCGGCCGTGCCGCACGGTGTAGTACCGGGTCGAGTTGAGCCCCACGATCCAATCGGACTCGCTGCGGCAACGGGCCGCGGCGTACAGGGGGTCGTAGTCGTGGCCGTCTTTCAACTCCTTGAAGGCCTTGAGGATGGCTTCCGGCGTCAGGGAGTTGAGCCACAACCGCCGGATGGGTTTGTCCTCGCAGCCGCTCAAGGCCAGGATGTAACGGAAGATCAGTTCGCCTTCTCGTCCCGCATCCGTGGCGCAAATGATTTCGTCGGCCTGCTCACAAAGGGATTTGATGGTCTCGAACTGTTCGCTGACGCCGCGGTTGGTGATCAGCTTGAGCTGGAATTTTTCGGGCACGAAGGGCAGCGTATTGAGGGCCCAGCGCTTGAGGGCGGGGTCATATTCGCTGGGTTCCTGCAGAGTCACCAGGTGCCCAAAAGCCCAGGTCACGGCACAGCCACGGCCCTCGATATAGCCCTTCTTCTTGGCTGTGATCTTGAGAACCTTGGCGATGTCGCGGGCCACGGAGGGCTTTTCGGCGATGATGACTTTCATGGGCAGATTCCCTGCACATCCTTTCCTGGTTGCGGTGCCCTGTATTTATAGTGCGGGGGCGATCCGGAAACACGAACAAAAATATATAGAAAAACCTCTCCCGGAAATTCCATTTCCGGTATTATCCGGGCCTGAGACAATCTGGACCAATTTGGCCGAGAGGACCGAACCATGCCCAAGCTCATCGCCGCGCCCACGATCATCAAAGCGGCGGGCAACAAGCCCAAAATCATTCAGGAATACGCCGGACGGGTGAATTCCGGTCACGAAAGCACCAGCGTGGCGCGCATGCTGGCCCCCGAAGGGTGGCTGGAGCCCGGCCAACGCCCGGATTTCGAGGAAATCACCGTGGTGCTCAAAGGATTGCTGCGCGTGGAGCACGATGACGGCGTGATCGACGTGCGGGAGGGCCAGGCGGTGGTCACCCGGCCCGGCGAATGGATCCGTTACAGTTGCCCCGAAGACGGTGGCGCGGAATATATTGCGGTCTGCCTGCCGGCCTTTTCGCCCGATACGGTTCATCGCGATCCGGAATCCTGATGGTGCCCGGTGCAAATTTGTCCTATAATACGCGCCGAATCAGAATCTCGTTAGACCCTAAATTCAAGAGAGAGATTTTATGAAAATCCTAATTCGCATCATGCTCGTTGCCCTGCTGATCACCCTGGTCGGTTGTGGCATGAGCGCCCAAGACAAAGGTGTGCTCATCGGAGCCGGCAGTGGTGCGGCCATTGGTGGCGCGATAGGTAGCCAATCCGGAAATACGGCCACTGGAGCCATCATCGGCGCAGCCGTCGGTGGCGTGGCCGGCGGCCTGATCGGTAACTACATGGATGACCAGGCCGAAGAAATGGCCCGGGACCTCGAAGGAGCCACGGTCGAACGCATTGGCGAAGGCATCAAGATCACCTTTGATTCCGGCATCCTGTTTGACGTCAATCAGTCGTCGCTGCAGAACGCGGCCGAAGTCAACCTGACCAACCTGGCCGAGATCCTCAACAAGTACGAAGATACCGAGATCCTGATCGAGGGCCACACCGATGCCACCGGCAGCGCCGACTACAACATGACGTTGTCGAGTGACCGGGCCGGCTCGGTGGCCGCCCAGCTGGAAGACGCCCAGGTGATGAATACCCGCTTTACGATCATGGCCTACGGCGAAGACCAACCGCTGGGCGACAATACCACGGAGGCCGGTCGCACGGCCAACCGCCGCGTCGAGATCGCCATCATGGCCAATGACAAGCTGAAGAAAGAGTACGAAGACAAGGCTGAGTGATTTTTCACTGTCTGACTGATCACCAACGGGGTCCTTATCCGGTTTATGCCGGGTGTGGACCCCGTCTTGTGTAGCGGTTATAGTAGCCGGCGGGTAACTCGAGCCACCGCCATCCACGCCGGACCCCACAAAGAGGAATCGATGAAGAGGATCAACAGCAAGATCAATCCGCAGGACCCAACCTTTGCGGAAAACGACAAGCTGAACCGCCAGCGGGCCGCCGAATTGCACGAACTGCTGGCCCAGGTGAGCCAGGGCGGCAGCGAACGGGCCCGCGAGCGCCACACTTCCCAGGGCAAGATGATGGTGCGCGACCGCATCGAGGCCCTGTTGGATCCGGGTTCTCCCTTTCTGGAAATGTCGGCCCTCGCGGCCCACGGCCTCTACGATGGCCAGGCGGCGGCCGCCGGCGTGATCACTGGCGTGGGGCAGGTGCATGGTCGCCAGGTGATGATCATCGCCAACGATGCGACGGTGAAGGGCGGCAGCTACTATCCCATCACGGTGAAGAAACATCTGCGGGCCCAGGAGGTCGCCCGGGAAAACCGGCTGCCGTGCGTGTACCTCGTCGATTCGGGCGGCGCGTTTTTGCCCATGCAGGACGAGGTCTTTCCCGACCGCGAACACTTTGGCCGCATCTTCTACAACCAGGCAATCATGAGCAGCCTGGACATTCCCCAGATCAGTTGCGTGATGGGCCTGTGCACCGCCGGTGGCGCCTATGTGCCGGCCATGAGCGACGAAGTGGTCATCGTCAAGGAACAGGGCACGATCTTTTTGGGCGGGCCACCTCTGGTCAAGGCCGCCACCGGTGAAGAGGTCACCGCCGAAGAACTCGGTGGCGCGGACGTGCACACCCGCATCAGTGGTGTGGCTGATCATCTGGCCAACGACGACGCCCACGCCCTGCGCATCGTGCGCGATGTGCTGGAAAACCTGGGCCCGGTGCACACCGCGCCCACGCCCTGCGCCGTGGCCGAAGCGCCGCACTACGACCCTGAAGAATTGTACGGCATCGTCAGCCACGACCCGAAAGTCCCCTTTGATATCCGCGAAATCATTGCCCGGGTCGTCGACGGCAGCCGCATGCACGAATTCAAACCGCGCTACGGCACCACGCTGGTCTGCGGCTTTGCGCGCATTCATGGCTACACCGTGGGCATCATTGCCAACAATGGCATTCTGTTCAGCGCCGAGGCCCTCAAGGGCACGCACTTCATCGAGTTGTGCAACGCCCGCAGCATTCCGCTGGTATTCCTGCAGAACATCACGGGCTTCATGATCGGCAAGCAGTACGAGCACGGTGGGATCGCCAAGGATGGCGCCAAGCTGGTCAACGCGGTTAGCAACAGTACGGTGCCCAAGTTCACCGTCATCGTGGGCGGCAGTTATGGCGCGGGCAACTACGGCATGTGCGGCCGCGCATTTCAGCCCCGGATGCTGCTGATGTGGCCCCAGGCCAAGATTTCGGTCATGGGCGGCGAGCAGGCCTCGGGTGTGTTGTTGACGGTGAAGAAGGACCAGATGGCGCGCGCAGGCGAAACATTGAGCGCGGAGCAGGAACAGGAAATCGTCGCCCCTATCATTGCCAAATACGAAACCGAAGGCCACGCCTACTACAGCAGCGCCCGCCTGTGGGATGATGGC
>CAZLUL010000130.1:0-11637 GCA_964562635.1 uncultured Fibrobacteraceae bacterium
GGGTCAGGGTGGCTTTGGCCGGCTCGGGCAGCTCTTCGCCAAATTCGATTTCCCAACCCTTGGCGGCCAGGATTTCCAGGGCTTGCCGATAGGTCAGTCGTTGGTGACGGCTGTTGGCCATGCGGTCGAGGCGCGTGACGGTCATGCCCCCGAGCAGATTGGCGCTCAGGGTGCTGGCCAAGGTCTTGAGCATGCGCTCGGCCAGATCACAGAGGCCGTCGAGGTCCAGATCCTGTTGCGAGACTTCGATGAGTTTGAAGCCGCGCAGATGTTTGGGCTCGAGCTTGCCGCCCTTGGGCATGATTTCGCTCTCGCACCATACGGCCTTGAATCCGCGGGCGATCATGCCTTCGAGTTGGATCCGGGCCAGATGGTCGGCCAAAGCGGTGACCGGCACTTCGTGGAACTGTGCGGCAAAAAAGTAGTCGCGAATGCCCCGCACAACCTGGTTGTGCACCGCCAGGCGGCGGGCCAGGGGCAGGGGGCGGCCGGGGGCCTGGAACATGGCGGAGTGGTGGATCTCGGCTGGGCGAAACTCGGCGGCGGTCATCATCTCGGGTCTCCTTTTGACGCTCGCGGTCGTCAGTTTAAAGGGCCTCGGTCACGGGCAAAAAAAAGCCCCAAACGCTTAATGCGTCGGGGTTAGCCGGCTAGCCCATGATCGGGTTTTTGATCGGACTTTCCAGTGTCGAGTTTTTGGGCAATCTGCTTAATCATGCTGGCTTCCTTGCGGGCTCACAGGCCACGGTTAAAGGACTGGCGGCAGAATAGCCGCCGCCAAAAGGGAAGTCAAGCCACCAGGCTACCCATCTCGCCCGAAAATTGCAGATCCCTTTAAAATCAACGTTTTTGCCGGCTGCCCGCCGGTGTTTTGACCAATTCCTGACCAGTTAGGACGGAATAAATGTCTTCCCAGCGCCCTGATGTTTCCATCGTCATCCCGGTCTACAACAAACTAGAGCTGACGCAGGTCTGTGTTGAATCAATTCACAGGGTACCGGTGGCCTACACTTTCGAGATCATCGTGGTCGACAACGGGTCAAGTGACGGCACGGCCGAATGGCTCACCGAGCAGGAGAATATGGGCCGGGTGGGCCGGGTCGACAATCCCGAAAATCTGGGTTTTGCGCAGGGCTGCAACCTGGGCGCAGCGGCGGCCACGGGGCGCTATACGCTTTTGCTGAATAACGACATGGAAGTCTTGCCCGGCTGGCTCGAGCCGATGGTCAGCTGCCTGGATCAGGATCCCAAAGTGGGCATCACCGGTGCTTGCCTGATTTTTGCCGACCAGACCATCCAGCACGGCGGCGTGGTGCTGGTCGATTTCCCCGCCAAGCAGCCGCCAATCATCGAAGGCAATCACCTGTCCTACCAGAAGCCGGTCGACCTGCCGGGTGCGCGCAACAACCACGTGGTGCAGGTGGTGACCGGGGCTTGCCTGATGATCAGGCCCGAGTTGTACCGTGAACTCGATGGTTTGAATGAAGGCTTCTGGAACGGCAACGAGGATGTGGATCTGTGCCTGCGCGCCGGTGAACTGGGCTGGCAGGTGGTCTACATGGGCGACAGCCTGCTGTACCACTACGAATCGCAGAGTGGACCCGAGCGGTGGTCCCAAACCCAGGCCAATGTCGAGCTCTTCAACCGCATCTGGCGCGGACGGGCCAAGCCGGACTACCGCCAGGACAAAAACCGGAAACTGACGGCGACGGCGGACAACCAGGTGCGCTTCTATGCGCCGCCGAACCTGCTTTCCCGGTTACCCCAAAAAAGCGACGACCGGCCGCGCGCCTCGGTGATCGTGCTGACCTGGAATGCGCTGGACTACACCCGGCAGTGCGCCGCTTCGCTGCTCGATCACACCGATGCCCGCCACGAATTGATCTTCGTGGACAATGGTTCGCGGCAGGATACGCGGGATTATTTGGCTAAGTTGGAGGCCGCCCATCCGCAGGTAAAGGTGATTCTGAACGGAGAAAACCGGGGTTTTGCTGCCGGAAACAATGTGGGCCTGGCCGCCGCCACTGGCGACTACCTGTGCCTGCTGAACAGCGACACGGTGGTGACCGCGGGCTGGGTGGAGCGCCTGATGCGGCCACTGGTCGAAGACGAGCGCCTGGGGCTGGTGGGCCCGATGACCAACAGCATCACCGGTGGCCAGAAGCTGCCGGCGGTGATGTACAACGAGGATACTCTGGAAGGCATGCCGGAGTTTGCGGCCAATCTGGCGGCGGCCAAGGCTGGCCAGACCGCGCCCGCCCTGTGGGTAGTCGGCTTCTGCCTGATGATGCGCCGCGCATTGCTGCTGCGCGTCGGCGGCCTGGACGAAGGCTATGGTCTGGGCAACTACGAAGACACGGACTTCTGCATGCGCAGTTTCCTGTCCGGTTTTGGCGCCGTCGTGGCGACCGATTGCTTCATCCACCACTACGGCAGCCGCAGTTTCACGGACAACGACCTGGACTACGGCGAAATGTTGGACGAAAAGTTCGAAGTCTTCCGCCGCAAATGGGACCTGGCGCCTGATGCGCGCACCACTGGTGATTTCCAGCTCAACCGGTTGGTGGCCCGTGGTTTTGTGCCCGGATTGCACTTTCAGCCCCTGCCCTATTCACCTCACTGCGATCTGGCGCCTTTGCAGCTATGGCAGGCTGACCAGTGGGTGTCTGAGGGCGAAAAGGATTTTGGCGCCGGTAACCTGGAATCGGCTCGTCGGTCTTTTGAAGCCGTGTTGGCGCGCAGACCGGACCACGTACAGGCGGGCAACGACTTGGCCGTCGTGCGGTGGCAGTCCGATACCGAAGGCACCGGCGTGGCTGCGGCCAAGGCTATCCTGGAAGATATCCTGACCCGCCATCCGGACAACGAGGACGCGCAGTGGAATCTGGCCGAGATCGAAAACAGCGTCACCGAAGTTGCCGTCACTTCCTGACTCACAACAACTCCAAAAAAAAATGCAGGGGCGGCACACTGGTGACCGCCCCTCAAATTTGTCAGAAACTTCTCTGACTTATCGGCAACACTCTAGTGGGCCGCGGCAGCCTCGGCCTCATGCCCCTTCAGGTGCGTATCGAGGAACTCCAGCATCTTGTTGAACCCGGCAATCCGGTTGCTCGACTTGCGGAAGCCATGGCCTTCATCATCGAAGACCATGTACTCGACCGTGCCGCCGTTCTCCATGATCGAGGCCACCATGTCGTCGCTTTCGGCCTGCAATACGCGGGGGTCGTTGGCGCCCTGCAGGATCATCAGTGGTTTGGTGATCTTGTCGCCGTGGAAAACCGGCGAGGTCAGGTGCAGGAACTCGCGGTCCTTCACGGGATCACCGATTTCGTTGTACAGCGCCAGCCGGAAACTCTCCCAATAGGGCGGGATGTTTTCCAGGGTGGCTATCCAGTTGGCGACGCCAAAAATATCCACGCCGCAGACAAATTCGTCCGGCTGGAAGGCCAATGCGGCGAGGGTCATGTAGCCGCCGTAGCTGCCGCCCATAATGCCGATGCGGTCGGGGTCCACCCAATCGAGGGTTTTGAGGTACTCCTTGGCGTCGACGCAATCCCACAGGGGCTCGCGGCCGTGCTTGCCGTCGTCGGCGGCATAGAAGCTTTTGCCATAGCCTGACGAACCGCGGTTGTTGACCGCAAACAGCGCGTAGCCGTTGTTGAGCAGGAATTGTTTTTCGGCGCTGTAGCCGGCGCGACTCTGGCCACCGGGGCCACCGTGGATCCACAACATCACCGGCACTTTGTTCTCGGCGCTGGATCCGATGGGCTTGTACAGCGGGCCGGGAATGACCATGCCGTCGCGGGCTTCAAAACGCGCCACTTCGCTGGTCACCAGGTCGTCGGTATTGATTTCGGGGTTGAGGGTTTCGGTGACCTGGTTGACCGCGCCGGTTTCCAAATTGTAGATGAAGATGTTGCCGGGCATGGCGTCGCTCGAGACCGTCAGTTTCATCAATTTTTCGGAATCCGCGAAGGAAATGCCCGATACGGTGCCCTCTGGCAGGCCGTCGACCTTGAGCTCGGTGCCGTTGCGGGTGATCTGTACCTTGGTGTATCCGTCTTCGTTGGTGCCGATGACGTGATAGGTGCCCAGCCGGCTGTAGTAGGTGAAGGCCACGTCCCAGTCGCTGGCGTAGACGTCTTCGTGTTGGCCGGTGGCCAGCTCGTAGCGCATCAGCTTGGCGAATTCGCCCCCGGCATTGCTGGTGTAATAGAGAAACTTGCTGTCGACGTCGAAAGTGTGCGAACCAAAGCTGGCGTCGCCCTCGTGTTCGGAAATTAATTGGGGCTCGCCGCCATTGGCCAGGTCGAGCACGTAGATGTCCGAATCGTTGGTGGTATTGGGCTTGTCCAGGGCCAGCCAGTGCGTATTGGCCGAGATGGCCGAGGGCTGCATGCCGCTTTCGTTGCGGTAGATCAGGCGCTTTTCGAGAGTGTCGGCGTCCCACTGAAAAAGATCAAAGAAGCGGGCGTCGCGCTCGTTGTTGACGGTGAAGAATGTTTTCAGGTCGTTGTTGAAGCCCCAGAATGTTTCCTTGGTCTCTTCACCGTTGGTCAGATCGATGACGGCGCCGTCGAGATCGCGCAGGAACAGATGGTTGTTCTCGTTGCCGCCCTGGTCGCGGGTGTAGAGAATGCGGTCATCGGTCGGCATGTAGCTCACGCCGAAGGTGGTGTCGTCGCCTTCGGTGATGGCGGTGCGTTTGTTGGTTGCCAGGTCCAGTTCGTAGACGTTGAATACGCCGGATTCGTTGGACGAAACCAGGAGCTTGGTATCGTCGTGATTGAACGATCCGCCACCGATGGAGGTGGTTTTCATGAATTCGGCCATGGTGTACTGGCGGCTGGGCGCGGTGCGGGTATCGGCGGCGACTTCTTCGGTTTGCTTGGTGCAGGCGCCGAGTATCAGCAGCGAGGCGGCGAAGGCACAGAGCAGGATTTTCTGGGAAATCCGGTTCATGGGATAGGCTCCTTGGATTTTCATACAGATGGTCAACGGATAATTGCCGGTGCTATTGTCCAAACACTCTGCGCAACAGCTCGGTGGTTCGGGCCGCCGGGTCATTGCGAATGGCCTGTTCTTCAAGGGCCAGTTCGCTGTACAGGCCCTGCAAGGCCTGGTCCGTCACGTAGGCGTCCAGGTCAATCAGATCTGGCTTGCTGGTCAAAGGCAGGGTTTCATAGGCCCCCGAGAAGTGGGCATATAGGCTTCCGAGGCCAACGGAAGATGTTTTTTCCGTGACGATGGGCAGAAATTTTGAACGCAACGCCGCTTCGGTCCGGATCCGGAAATAGTCCGTGGCGGCGGTATCGGCACCATTGAGGATCCCAAAGGCATCCTGAATGGTCATGGCGGTCACCGCGTCCCAGAAAATGTCGCGCGCCTCGCCGGCTGCCTGTTCGGCCGCCCGGTTCATGGCCACTTCAAACTCGTCCACGTACGACCCGAGGCCAACCGAGCGCAGGGTGGAGGCGGGTTCCTGGAGCTTATCCGGCAGGGCGATGCGAATCAGGTCGTTGCCCAGATAGCCGTCCACGGCCGAGGTTCTGGTCACCGTATTGCTCGTGCCCACGGTCAGGGCGTCTTTCAGGCCCGCCAGGACTGTTGCTTCGTCCAGTTCGCCGCCCGTGACGCCGTCCAGGATGGGCTTGTAGTCAAAGTCCTGCACCGTGGCGCAGCCCAGAATCATCAGGGCGGCAAGAACGGCAACGAAAATGGTCAGGCGGCGGCTGAACTCGGTCATGGGCGCGAATCTTTCGTCTTTGGTCGTATTGGTGGGCCAGAGGCGCTAAGATTGTGGCCTGGATAGGCAACTGTCAACCGGTGAGCTGGTTCGGGCGAAATTCATGGCGAATCGCCGGGGAGATGGTTTATTGGAGAGGCCTGATCGTGATTGTGTGACCGGGCCACGCAGGTGGATTGCCGAAGCGAAAAATGGTTGTTGATGACCTTCGCGCAAATCACTGCCAACTGCTATCGCCGATCGTCAGATGGAGCTACCGATAGGGAGAACATCCGGACATGAAATTGCTCAAAATCCGCTATTTTGCGGCCTTGCGCGAGCAGGCTGGCCTGCCGGGCGAAGAGTTGGACACCGCCGCGGGAACGGCAGCCGAATTGTACGAGCAACTGCGCCAGAAGCACGGTTTCAGCCTGACAGCTGACCAGGTCAAGGTCGCGGTCAACCAAGAGTACCGCCCGCTCGACTACGCGTTGAGCGCCGGCGACGAAGTGGTTTTTATCCCGCCGGTTTCCGGTGGTTGATTCGGAGGATCGCGTGTTTGAAATCGTATCGCATGCCATAGACAGCGAGGCTCTGCGTCAGGACCTTTTGGACGATACCGCCGGCGGGTTGGTGGTTTTTGAAGGTCTGGTGCGCGACCACAACGAGGGCCGCGCGGTTTCCGGCTTGGAATACGAAATTTTCGAAGCCATGGCCCGCCGGGAAGCGGAGAAAATCTTCGCCGAGGCGCGCGAGCAGTTCGACGTGATCGAATTGCGCGGGGCCCACCGCTTCGGCTTCCTGGAAGTGGGCGAAATGGCCATCTGGGTCGGGGCTAGCGCGCGGCACCGGGAAGCGGCCTTCAAAGCCTGCCGGTTTCTCATCGATGAAATCAAATACCGCCTGCCGGTCTGGAAAAAAGAGCATTACGTGGAAGGCCCGGCCGAGTGGGTCGATTGCCAGGGGTGCTACCACCATCATGGGCCGGACTTCAAAGAAGAAGAGTATTACAGCCGGCAGTTGTGCCTGCCGGATTTTGGCGCGCCGGCCCAGGCAAAACTGCGCGCCGCCAAGGTGTTGGTCGTGGGCGCCGGTGGCTTGGGCTGTCCGGCCCTCAGTTCCCTGGCCGGTGCGGGCGTGGGGCAGATCACGATCTGCGATGGCGACCGCCTGGACGTTTCCAATCTGCACCGACAGACCCTCTTCAGTCACGAGGATGTCGGTCAATACAAGGCGGTGTTGGCGACCCAGCGCCTGGCGGCTCTCAATCCGTTGATCAAGATCACGTCCAGGACTGATCGCTTTGACGAAAACAATGCGGCCGAGTTGATTGCCGAGCATGATGTCGTGCTCGATTGTACCGACAATTTCGCCACGAAATTCCGGCTGCACGACGCCTGCTTCAAGGGCCATAAGGTTTTGGTGCAGGCCAGTGTCTACCAGTATGAAGGCCAGTTGCAGGTGTTTGATTTCCGCAAGCAGACCGGCGCCGGTTGCCTGCGTTGCGCCTGGCCGGAAATCCCGCCCGATGACTGCGTCAACTCGTGTGTTGAAGCCGGAGTGGTGGGCGCGGTGCCGGCGGTGCTGGGCAGCCTGCAGGCCATGGAAACCATCAAGATGATCACCGACCGATCGAGCCCCGCCACTGCGGCCACGGTGCTGGTGGACCTGCTGACCCTCGACAATACGACGATCAAACGGCCCCGCTTGGCGGACTGCCCCCTGTGTGGCCACAAGCCCCGGCAGAAGCCGGTCGCCGCGGCGGGATACGAGCCATTCATGGACTGGGAAGTGGGCCTGGAAGAATTTGTGGCCAGCCACCCCGAGGGCCGGATTGTCGACATTCGGGAAGCCAATGAGCGGTACCAGATGACGCCGCGTGAGGCGAGTTGGTCGCATGTGCCGTTGTCAGCGACCGAAGAGATCATGGCGCTGGCCAACGCCGATGAACACATCCTGTTCGTCTGCCGCGTCGGTATGCGCACCCGCCACCTGGTATCGGCCTTGCGTGCGGCCGGTGGCCACAAGACCTGGTCGCTTTTTGGTGGCGTGGCTGCCTTGCGGATCGGGCGCCATGACTGACTTTGACTCCTAACCCTCGCAAAAACCCGGCCCGCTCGGCCACCCGTCCCCAGGGACAAATCACCCGCGGCAAAACGGCGCCCAATCGTCTGCGCCGGGTTGATGCTTTCCTGGCGGCCTATGACCCGGCGTTGATCACGAGACGTGATGAGGATTTTGACCGCGCGCTCTATGTGGATCTTGGCTACGGGGCGGAACCCACGACGACCCTGGAGAGCGCCGCGCGATTGCGCCGCCTCAATCGGCAGTTGGGGGTGTTGGGGGTGGAGATCGAACCGGACCGCGTGGCCCGCGCCCAGCCGTTTGTCGACGGACGCACCGATTTTCGTCTGGGCGGCTTCAACCTGCCGCTGCGGACCGATGCCAATGGCCAACCCGAAACCGTGCGGCTGGTTCGGGCCTTTAATGTCTTGCGCCAGTATGACGCGGAGGAAGTGCGCCCGGCCTATGGCCAGATCATGTCCCGCGTGCTGCCGGGCGGTCTGTTGATGGACGGCACCAGTGATCCCTTTGGCCGGGTGTGGACCGCGAACATGGTGCGCCGGACGGCCACTGGCGCGCACGACTGGGAACTGGAGGCCCTCGTGTTGGGGCTCAATACCCGTGGTGGCCTGGACCCGGATGCTTTCCAGACCCGCCTGCCCAAGAGCTTCATCCACCGCATGGTGCCCGGCGATCCGGCCTTTCGATTCATGTCAGACTGGAAAGCGGCAGCGCGCGATACCCGCAGCGCCGAAACCTGGGGCCCGCGGGCGTGGTTTGTGGCGGCTGGCAAGGAAATGAAGGCGCGGGGTTATGACATTGCCCGGGAAGACCTGTGGCTGAAGCGCGGTTGGCTTGTTTGGCGAAATTGTGGGTTGGAAATCTGAAGGGAAATGGGATGAAGCGGCAACCCCCGACCGGGAATTGCCGCCTCAGGCTAGCGGTAGGCTGCCTTCAGGTTGGACCACGACGTTTTTTCGATCCCCACGGCCATATTGTGAGATACGAGCCGGTAGGTGGCTGTTCCCCCGTGAAGATAATTCAATTGGGCCATGCCGATATCCGGCGTGTACCAGCGGGCCTCACCGGCCGAAGCCAATTCGTCAACGTGGGTCGTGGCGTAAGCCCCGGCTGGCACGGCGACGACTTCCTCGCCCATGAAGGCCACATAGTAGGTGGAGATGACTGGCGTGGTGGTGCCCTCAAGATCCGCGTAGACATTCACCGTGCCCCCGAGTCCTTCCTCGATACCGGGCGTGAACCAGACCAACGGCGGATCAAAAACCACGGGCGGTGCGGTTCCCCCTTGGCGCCCGTGCAGCAGAAGTTGTCCCTGATGATTCCAGGAAAGATATTCTTCGTAACGTGAATGGAAGCCCCGGTCGTAGACCAGGCGATATGCCGGTCGTCCCAACACATTCATGGTCCCAGTCACGGTGATCGTCAGGTTGTCGGCAGCGCTGGCATAGGTCCAGCTGTTGCCGACCTCAAGCGGCATGGTCGATTCCAACTGGGCGCGGCCCATCGAAGGGATAAACAGAATCAAAAGCCAAATGGCGATCAAATGAGTGAGATATGTGGGAATGCGGGACGGATTCCGACCATACATAAGTCCCTGCCTTTCGCAAATGGTGCGCATTGATACGAGTTCGCATGGATAGGGACTAGCAATGGATGTGAGGCCGGACCTCCAGGTTCTCAGAGGGGATGAGCGGGATTTGCGTCTCTCAAAGTTGGACGCCAGAACCAACCAACGCACCGTACCACAAAATACTGCCCGCGGCAAGGTGTGTCGTGGGCATCGTATTGCTTGCCCAGGGCGGTCTCCTTCTTCTCGTCTATCTCCGCGTTGAATTCGTGAGCTGCCGGGGCATGACCTACTCCTCCGGTGATACGCAAGGCCACAGGCCAACAATTTCCTAGAATGACAAGTACATACCGACGCTGCCGTAGTTCTCGTCACTGTCCGAACCGTCGGCCAGGGTGGTTTGACTGATCATGGCCTCTGCGAACGCGAAGAAATTCCCCCGGGGGGCGTTCCAGTTCACGCCGAAGATGAGATAGTCCTTGCCGAACTCGCCCAGGTAATCCGCGTCGTCCACCGAAACGTAGTTCCAGCCGACAAAAGGCATGAACGATCCGGAATCGGAGCCTGGCGAGATATCATAGCCGAGGGCCAACTCCAGGCCCAAGCCGTCCACCGGCGTGCCGAGATCATCCTGGTACATCTGTTTGGATATCGATCCTGTGGCGGCGGCGTAGAGATGTTCACCGTCGTAGCTGACCGCCACCGCGCCGGCCGAGGGATCTCTCAGGTTGCCATCCTGGCCAGCGACGATCTCGCCCGAGATGTTGTTCCGAACATAAGAGGCGCCAATTTCCAGGCCAGAATCGGTGGCGTAGGCGATCCGGATGCCTTCGCCGCCCTTCCCCTCAAGCACGCCTAAGTAGTCCGCGTCGCCGGGAGCGCATTCCCCGTCGTCCTCGACGCCGGTGCACAGGATGAGCGAACTCTCGATGATCTGGGCTTGCAAGCCGAGAGTCAGCGTGCCGGACCCTGCCCGGACCCCCTTGGTCCAGATGATGGCGTTATCGATCCGGCCCGTGCCGCTGAGGCCGCCGTCGCCGTACACGTAGGTCGCCGAAGCCAGAGCGCTATAGACGTTGAAGATGTCGGTGACCTCCGTCGTCTGCAGGTATACCGAAGGCTGCTTTCCGATCGTGAACGAGCCGAAACTGTCGGCGCTCAATTCGAAATACCCCAGACGGTTGGTAAATATGTCGCCGCGGTTGTCGCTGAGTCCGACGGATTTCGAACCGCGGAACTGGTAGAGTTTCGGTTCCCGACCGGCCGTGGTATTGACGTACCACTCGAAGTGGCCGCGCCCCCGGACGGATCCCGCGATCGGGCCGCTGAAGTCGAAGTGCAGGCGGGAGCCGTTGTCCGCCACATCGGCCTCGCCCTGCCCGATCACCATCAGCTGGATGTTGCCGCCGATGGAGACCGCGAGGTCGTCAGTATTGTGGATCTCGGCGGCGAGCGACGGGGTGCTGACGGCAGCCAATAACAGTAGGCCAAGAAAAAGAAAGTTTCTATCCCGCTCGAATGTCATTATAGTCTCCCAAGGATCGAACCGAATTGCGGTGTTTCCTGCCCATCAAATTATTCCAACAACCGAACCAGTCGCTGTTGGGCTGGCTCACGACCGCTTTCACGGTGTCGATGGCATACCAGAAGGGATGGGGGAGGGCCTATACCACGAAGGTGGGATAGCCGCGTTTTCCCTCCTCCTTCTAACCTGCCTTCTTGTGACCCGAGTCCGGCTATTTAAGGAGAAACAACAATGAAATCGATCAAATATACCATTTCCAGTTGTGCGGTGCTTGCAGTAGCGAGGCTGGTAATCACCTCATGATCGAATTTATTCGCTCCCTACTGAGCGGCGACCCCGTCCTGCTGCTCTTCTTGGTCCTTGGCTTCGGTTTCATGATCGGCAGAGTCCGCTTCGGCTCCTTCCAGCTGGGCAACGTGGCCGGCGTCCTGGTGGCGGGCCTGGGCTTCGGCCACCTGGGCTTTGAGGGCAATGCCGCCATCCAGTCGCTTGGCTTCGTGCTGTTCATCTTTTCGGTGGGCTACGAGGCGGGACCCAAATTCGTGCAATCAATGAAGAGGGACGGCCGCCGCTACCTGACCATTGCCGTAGTCGTGGCGATCACCGGCGGCGGGCTTACGCTGGGGGCTGCGCGCATGCTCGGCTTCGAGCCCGGCGTGGCGGCCGGCGTGCTCGCCGGCGCGCTGACCTCGACCCCCACCCTGGCCGCCGCCGACGCGGCCGTGGCGTCGG
>CAZLUL010000131.1:0-11596 GCA_964562635.1 uncultured Fibrobacteraceae bacterium
TGCCGCCACGCAGGGTCTTGGCCGACTGCTCGCCCAGCACCCAGCGCACGGCGTCCACCACATTGGACTTGCCGCAACCATTGGGCCCCAGGATGGCGGTGATGCCAGCGTCGAACTCCAGCTTGGTTCGGTCCACAAAGGACTTGAAGCCTTGGATCTCGATGGATTTCAGTAACACGTATGTCTGCCCTTCCGCAGCCTCGATGGCGTGCGCGCATGATGTTGCTCGGGACGGCCCCGAGGCGGAATCCTAGAACCGGGTGGGATTGGCCCAGTCGGTTCGCAATTTTTTCTTCAAAAGCGCTGCCGCGTCGCGGGCTTCGATCCGGGTCGCAAAACTGCCGACATAAACGCGCCACCAGCGGCCCTTGTTCTGGGTCTCGACCACCCGGACTTCGGTTTCAAAACCCCGGCGGTGCAGCTCGGCCAGCTCGGCGTCGGTGCTCTCGCTATCGGGGAAACTGTACAAATGCAAGGCCCAGCCGTCAGCGCCGACCTGGGTCAGATAGGGAGCCTTGTCGAATACCGGTTCGGCCGGGGCTGTCTCATCGGCCAGTGCGGTTGTTGCCGGTTGCTCGGCCGGTTGTTCGCCCGGTTGCTCGACCGGTTGCTTAGTAGTGGCCTGATCCGCGCCAACCTGATCCCCTTGCGACTGGCCACCCGGATCGGCCACCGGGTCTGACGTCTGCTCCGGCAATTGCTCTGCGACAGTGGCCGAATCACCCGCGGCGCCGAGTTCCTCATCCGCCGGAGGATCATCATGGTTGGCCATGTCCCCCTGGGACCGATCACCGGGCACCCGCACCGGGGCGTTCTCATTGGCCACCACTTCGATGGGCTGGAAATGCCCTTCATTGGGCACCCGCACATACCTGAACCAGTACACGCCCAGTATGGCCACGATGACCACCGAGGCGGTCGTCAGGAACCAGAAAACACCCGAAGTGCCCTTACGCGTGACAAGCGGCTCATCAAAGGCCGGTGCTTCGGTCCAGCCGTCGGATTCCTTATCATCCTCCCTGGCGACAACCGGGGCCTCAAAATCGTCAGCGAACCCGTCGGGGTCAACCTCGTCGTCCTCGGGCTCGGGCAATTCCGGATCCGGACGGTCATCCAGGACGGGGGCCGGGACTTCTTCCCGGGCCTCATCGGCCGCTCCCACTTCTTCGGCCACCACTTCGGCACCAACGGCGGACGCCGGTTCCCGGGGCAAACCAAAGCCCACCAGGCCGGTCAATCCCGCACCGTTTTCGGCCAGCGAGGCCACCAGGCCCTCCATCTCGGCCACCGGTCGGCTCGCCCGGTCCCAGCACAACAGCCGGATACCTGCCAGCGGGGCCCAAAGGGCGCCAATCTTATCCGCCGGGGCCACCAGAATCAAATCGTCGGACTGGCGCCGCAAGCGGTTCACCAATTGCTGGATCTCTTCGGACGTCACGTCCGTCGGAGCAAAAGAGCCCACACCCACCAGGGAGCCCCGCCGGCCGGAAAAAGGCATCGGCACGCTGGAACTGAACACCGAGGTGCCATAGCGCGCCAGATCGATCCAGCCTTCAGATTCCAGGCGCCCCGCCCAGGTGGTCAGGTTTTGGCTCTGGTCATCACAATCGAGCACCAGGGCGGCCTGATCCCGGCCCCCCAATTCGCGGGCAAAGGCCAGCGCGGCGACGGCCGCCAACTCGGGCTGGCCAGGTTCGTGCAGAATCAACCAAACCCGAGGCGCCGACTTGCCCTCCATGGCTGCGTCCATTGCTTCGGACAAAGAGCCCTGCTCGCCGATATCGCTCATACGCGACCAGAAGGCATCACCCGGCTCAAAATCCCAGTCCTTCGCTCCCCAACCGGAAAGGTACAGAGGCAAATCGCCGGGGACTTTTCCCGCACTGTTTTGACTGTCGGCCATCAACTGATCTCCCGTTTGAATCATTCTGAACCAAATTCTGAACCAACTAGTGATTCATGCCCTGCCACGCCAGACGAAACGCCTGGGCCACCAACTCCATTTCGGCCTCGGCGATGGTTCGCACATCAACCGCCAGGCCCTCCTGATTCATACGCCCCACCAAAGCGGGGTCCCCCAAGCGCAGCCACTGGTGGCAACGCTCCAATTCGGCCTTGGGGCCGGTCCACATCAAAAGCCGCGATTCGATACTCGTGACCGAAAACGTGCCGCCACCCACACTCGAATGGCCCGGCACCACGGCAGCGGTCCAGCCCGCCGGGGCCTCGGCCACTAACTCTTGGCGCAATTTTTCAGCCCGCTCGGCCAGCACATCCAGCCCCTGGGCCAACTGGTCCAAAGTCGGAATAGCCGGACGGCCCTCTTCCCGCAAATAGGCCGTCAGGATTTCATCCAAAGCCGCGAGGGTCGTCTTGTCCACCCGGAAGGCGCGGCGCATGGGATGCTTGCGCAGCTTCGCCACTTCGGCCCGGCTGCCATAGATGATCCCGGCCTGGCAGCCACCGAGCAGCTTGTCACCGCTGCAGGTGATCAGGTCGGCGCCGGTGGCGACATCCTCTGCCAGCAGAGTTTCGCCCGCGGGCAATCCCAACTCCTCGTAGGGAAAAAATGCGCCACTGCCGGCATCGTACACCAGAGGGCAACCTTCGGCCTGACAGAGAGCCGCCAATTCGGGCACCGTCACGTCTTCGGTGAAACCTTCAACCGTGAAGTTGCTGCGGTGCACCTTGAGAATCGTTGTGCCGGGTGTCATCGCCGCGCGATAGTCCTCCAGGCTGGTCCGGTTGGTAGTCCCAACCTCCACCAGGGTGCAGCCGGTCTCGGCCAGAATTTCGTGCATGCGAAATGAGCCACCGATGGCCACCACTTCGCCCCGCGACAGGACCACCCGGCCCCCTTGGCTGAAATGCCGGACCGCCAGCCAAACCGCGGCCGCATTGTTGTTGATGATCAGGGCATCTTCGGCCCCGGCCAACAGGGCCGCTTTTTCCTCGACCATCCGGCCCCGATGCCCCCGGATACCGCTGGGCAGGTCAAACTCCAGATCCGAATTGTGCAGCGCCACGGTGCGGGCAGCTTCGGCCGCCGCAGGCGGAAAGCAGGAGCGCCCCAGATTCGTATGCACCACCACACCGGTGCCATTGAGAACCCGTGTCCATGATTTTTTCTCCAGCGTATCTTTTTTGTTTACAATTCTTTCCACAGCAAGGTTCAACAATTGCTCGCGGTTCAGAACCGGGCCCTTGGCCTTCTTCAGTTCGGCCCGCAACTCGGCCACCACGCCCTGGATCACGCGCGTCAACCACTCCTTGCGCCGTCCTTCCAAAAGGGGCGCCAAGCGGGCTTCGGCCAATAAAACACTGATTTGAGGCAACTCCCGCAAACGGGATGAAGCGTCGGACATGACAGCACCGGACCAGGCAGGGGATGGAAACAAAAAACACCGGCCAACCATGACCTTGGGGCCGGTTCGATACGCGGTGCCTAAGGTACCAGAATCATGGCCCTGTGTCCAGACAGCACTCCGTGTTTGCAGACCTCGCCCAACAGAGGTACGATGCACCGGAATCCCCCTCCCCTGCGCCCCGAACCCCGGATGGACCCATGCTTTTTCGCCGCCTCCTGCCTCTGCTCAACGCCCCCGGATCTGGCCTGATTTGCGCCGCAGCTCTCGCCCTGGCGATCGGAGGTTGCGCCGCTCCCCGCCCAGCCCCCGAGATGGTGCCCATCCCAGGCTATGAAAGCCTGCAGGAACAGCTCACGGGGCGCGATCTGACACCCCTGCACCAGCGCCGGATCGTGCTGGATCCTGGCCACGGCGGCTTTTTCAGAGGCGCCTTGGGCCCCAACGGCCTGACCGAAGCGGAAGTGAACCTGGGCGTGGCCCTGAATCTGCGCGGCCTGCTGGAATGGGCCGGGGCCGAAGTCTGGCTCACCCGCAGCGCCAACACCGATTTTCTGAGCCCCGCCGACAGTACGCTGGCTTCGGATCTGGCCATGAGAGTTTCCTTGAGCGATTCTCTGCAACCTGATGTCTTTCTTTCGATTCACCATAACAGCACCCCTGCCTTGGATCGCACGATCAACGAGACCCAGACCTACTACCCACTGAACGACGACGGGGCCTCGTTGGACCTGGCGCGCAGCATCCACCGCCACCTGGTGCTGAATCTGGGCATCCGGCCGGCCAGCATCCGGCCCGGCAATTTCCATGTGCTGCGCAACGCCACGGTGCCGGCGGTGCTGGGCGAACCGGCGATGATTTCCCACCCGGTGATGGCCGAACGCCTGAGCCTGGCGGCCAGCCAACGGTTGGAGGCCGAAGCCTACTTCCTGGGTCTGTTGGACTATTTCAGCGGCGGTTTGCCCGCCTGGAGCGGCGCGGCCAGCGACACTGTTTTTTGGGGGGCCGACGGTGATCCGACCATCCTGAGCTGGACCTTCTTCGGCAACGGCGCCCTGGCCGACTCCCAGACCGTGACTGTCATCAGCGCCGGCCCGGATCCGGCCCACACCCGCCTGACCCTTGACGGTCAGTTGCTGACCCCTCACCTGAGCCCCGATGCCCTGACCGTCAGTTGGCCATTGCCCGGCAATCTGGCCCCCACTGCGCATCTGCTGGAGCTGCAGGGGCGCAACCTGCGGGGACGGGCGACTCCCAGCCGCCGCACCCTGTTGCTGCCCCGGGCCGCGGCCACTGTGCAGGTCGCCATCATCCTGGAGAGCGGGCGGCAACGCGCGGGCTTGCGCTGGTTCACCACCTCAGGGGCCCCCGCGCCTACCGGCAGGCTGCAACTGGCTACTGGCCGTCAAATTCCGGTTGGCCCCGGGCAGCCTGACCAAATCCTGCTCGACGGGCCGAGTCAGGACTGGGCCGAAAGGCAGATCACCTTCACCGCCACCGGGGCAACCACCGCCGGCATCCCCTGTGAAGTCGCCGTGACCCACCTGACACCGGCTCAGCAACTGCATCTGGTGGAGATCAACGGCCGCCCCTTCGCCCCCGCCACGGGCTGGCAAACCCGCTTGGGTGCTGCCGGCCAGACCGCCCTGGTCACCAGCGGCACCGATCAGCCTTTGTGGCTGGAGGGAGCCGGCGTGCAACCGCTCATCGACCCGGCGCCATCTGATCCCGCTGCGCCATCTGCTCCCGCTGCGCCACGCACCGTGGCCGGATCTGCCGCCCGGTGGACGGCGACACCTCTGCTGGCTGGTCTGCTCGACATGGTCATCGTGCTGGACCCTGCCGGCGGTGGCACCACCACTGATGGCGCCGGGCCCCTGGGCCTGCGCGGAGCCGACCTGAACCTGGCCGTGGCCCAACAGGCGGCCCAGTTGCTGCGGGGCGCCGGCGCCGAAGTGCACCTGACCCGCCACGACGAAACCGCGCTGCTGCCCGTGGAGAAAGTGCGCCTGGCGGGCCAGTTGCAAGCCGACCTTTTCCTGACCATCGGGCGGCGCGCAGCCGGCGAATCCCGGGTCGTGCGCCACCATCCCGGCAGCATCGTGGGCCAGGCCTGGGCCGAGGCCGCCCTGATCGCCAGCGCCCTGTTGCCCGCCGCCAGCGGCAGCGCCCCGGATACCTGCGCGCGCGAAACAGCCTCCAGCTACCTGCTGCGCCACACCGCCTGCCCCGCTCTGGAATGGCGCCTGGATCTGCCGCAGACTGCGGCGGACGAATTGCGCCAGCTGCAGCCAGGTTGGCACCGGGCCGAAGCCCGGGCCGTGCTGCTGGCCATCACGGCCATCAGTGGCCACCCTGGGGTCTTTGCCCACACCCTGAATGTGGGCGAGATATTGGCTGGACTGGAGAATGACGGCGGCCTGCCCGCCGGCGCCGTCGACTGGGTGCAGGTCGATGGCAATCTGATCTGGTCGCCACTGCCAGTGATTGCACCTGTCTTGGGCGCGCCGAAATCCGTAGGTTCAAGTCACGGGCCCGGCCTGCCTGGCTTGTTGCCTCGGCACATCCTGGAAGTCCATGCCGGCGACAGATGGCAAGTCTGGCTGCTGGATCAGGAACGCTCCGCCTCGGGCCCCATTTGGCGCCCCAGCCTGTTGCTGGGTGATGCCAGCCAAGGGCCATGATGAATCAGGACCGGAAATCAGCGGCAGAAAGTGATCGTTTGAGCAAGAGCACGAGCCACCACTCGGCGTACACCACCCGGGCCCAAGAGGAATTCCGCAGCGGGGGCTGGAAGCGCATGCTCGGCGCGGCGGTGATCGCCGTTTGCGCCCTGATTGCCTTCATGATCTTTGGCCCCCGGGAAGAAGACATCAAGAAGCGCTTCGAGTACTACGGTGTCCGCAACGAGATACAGATCATGAACGAGATCTCCATCGACGACGGCCGCGACCTGGCTGCCCAGGTGCCCCAGTCCCTGCGTATCCCGCCCCCGCCGGCCAAGCTGGAAATCGAAGAAGACACGCCCGACCCCGATGGCACCGAGGTCATGCCCGAGGAGCGCGATGCCGACCCCAATCGCATCGACGTCAATACGAAAAACCCGTTGGAAGATTCCGAAGTCTCAGAGAACTATCAGGTGGAGATGGCGTTGCCGATGCAGTCCAATCCGGACTACTACGCCCTGCACACGCCCATACCGGACTACCCCATGGGCGCCACAGAACTGGAGCGCCGCACGCCGGTCATCGTGGTCAAAGTCGGCCTGTTTGTCGATCCGCGGGGAGATGTTTCAGAGGTGATGATTCTGGCTTCGAACGGCAGCCGGGTCTACGAAGAGGCAGCCTTGAAGGCCGTCCAGACCTGGAAATTCGGTTGGCGGGTGCCACCGGGCGCCGGACGCTGGTTGCAGTTTCCCTTCAACTTCAAGAGCCCCTACTTCACCCCTGATCGCTAGCTTCGCCGGGCATCTCGTCCAGCGGCACGGCACCTTCCTCGAATCCTTCGGGCAGGAAATCCAGCGAGTCCACCTGCGCTCCTTCAGTCAACTTCCAGCCCTGGTCAAACAGTCCGGCCGGAAAGCGCACAATGCGCTCACCGCGGAACATGCGCATCGTCGGCCCAAAGGCGACCGGTCCCTCCAGGTCCAGATCCTGATTGGCCAGACGCCGGGTCAGGGCATCCGCCAGATGGTGCCGTGTCCGGGCCCCACTCTCGGTCAGGGTATCGAGCAGCATGCGGATCGCCTGATAGGCTTTCAAGGCCTGGGCCGTAGCTTCGGGCGGATAGGTATCGGTGTTCCAGGTGCGGTTGAAATCCTCTTCCCAACGGGAAGGGAACATGACCAGATCATCGGGAAAAACAGCCCGCTCGAGCACGGTGCCCGAACGATCGCGCAACTTGTTGCTATTCCAATTACTGAGACCCAGCACCAGCGAACCGGCCCGGAAAAAGTCCAGTTGGGGGCCCAGGAGCACCATCTGATCCACCGAGGCCGGGGCAAAAATCACTTCGGGCCGCTCTTCGCGCAGCGTCAGAATGGGGTCCTTGAAATCCGTGCCCTGGGGCGGAAAACTCGCCGTCGCGACAATATTGCCGCCGCGACTTTCGATTTCCGCGGTGAAGACCTGGGCGTGGCGCCGGCCTTCGGGAGTATCCGGATGAATGATCGCGAATCGTTCCTTGAGCAGAATGGAAGTCGCCAACTGAGCCAGCAGGCGCACTTCATACAGGCCCGTGATATTCGTCTGGAAGACCGACGGACCCAGTTTCCAGATATTGTCATTGGTTGCCGTCGGGCTCAGCAATGGCACGCCGTACAGGTCACACACCACGGCCGCAGAGGCCGTCGGTGCACTCAACAAACCACCCAGGATAGCGATGCTGCCCTGCACTGAGCAGAGATCGCGGGCCACCAGTGCGCTGAGCACCGGATCGGCGCCGGTGTCTTCCAGTTTCAAGACAAACTCGGTGCCGTGTTCAAGATTGCTCTCGTTGGTGGCCAACAGGGCCGCCTCGTAAAACGCATTGCCCAGGACAGCATAGCGTCCGGTCAAGGGCACCATGACGCCGATCTGATTGGGATCCACTTCGCCCACGGGCGCCAACAACCGGCGGCCCGGGCGCACATCGGCGCCCACCAGTTCCAGAGCGGCCATCGTCCAGCGATCTTCCGGCGCGGTTGCCTCCAGGCGGGCCGCCACATCGTCGGCCACCGGATACTGACCTTCGGCCAGACTGGTCTTCACGTTCAGGAAACCCAGGTAGGTCCACAGGTCGCTATCGGGATTTTCGATCATCAAGCCATTGAGTCGGGCCTGCGGCAAGGCCTTCAGGTACACCGCCGCCCGATAAGAGCCATCGGACATTGTGCTGCGAGCGGGATCGCGGTCGTGGTAGGCAATCATGTAGGCGGCCGCAGCCAGGGTATCGCCACCGGTGGCCGCCAGTTCGGCACCTCGCAAGAGGGTCTGATCCACCAGCGGACTGGCCGGATAGCGGGCAAGCAATTCGTCGGTCAGGCCCAGGGCCCGTTTGCGGTCTTCCAGGCGCGCCGCCGAGGTCACCGCCAGGGTCAGCACTTCATCGTTGCGGGAGAAAGTCGGGTAATAATCCAGCAGGCTGGCCGCCAGGTCGAGAGCCTTGCGGTCCCGGTGCAGCGAGTTTTCACGCTTGAGCTGGGAATACAGCCGCTGGGCCTGCTCCAGTTCGGTCCCACTGAGGGACGGCTGCTTGCCGCCTCCGGCACCGCTGGAACCGCCACATCCCGCCGCAAAAGCCACCAAGAAGACCGCGCCGAGCCCCAGGACCGCCCAGATGGCCAACCGCTTCATTTTTCGGCTCGTGGTGACCTGTTCCGCCTTGCCGCTCATCCTTGCCCCCGTCATTTCAGCCTCCTGCCTAAATGCGCCGGAATTTCCGGCTACTTGACCGTAAACTCAGCAGAGGCAAGGACCATGCCGTTGGCATCGAGCACCTTGAGCTCCCATTTGCCCGTCCAGGCCGGCAATACGCGCTTGGATGACCAGGTCCGCCAATCAGCCGATCCAACAGTCAACTCAACGCGAGCCATGGTTTTGCCTTCGTAGTACCAGACGTGAGTCACGCTCGCCGGGGCCGCCAGGTGCTGAATCCGGGTCAGGCAGAAAACCCGCCCTTCCTCGGCAGAAAATCCGTCAGCGGCAAATTCGTCGGTTTGGCCGACAATCGTGCGGGTGGCGCGATCAACGCTCGTGCCAAAGAGCACTTCAACCACCGGCGCCGGCCCTTCGGCGGGGGCTTCGGCCTGGGCCCAAACCCCACCACCGCCCAGCAATAGCGCCGACATCAAAACCAGGCTCAAAACCCTCGCCGAGCAAGGCAGATTCTTCCGTGACATACTCATCCCTCCCAGTTTCAGTTCTGCCGCAAATCTTCGATCGACTGCGGATTCAGGACTTTCGGATTGTTCAGGTTCTTGTTCAGGAACTTGGCATCTTCGATCAATTCGCTATCGGGATATTCGGCGATCAGCATCAACAGGTAACGCTCGGCAATGCGGCGATCGTTCCAGGTCTCCAAAGCGATGTTGGCCGACATGAACAAGGCGTCATCAGCCTTGGGGCCCGTCGGATAGTCGGTGTGGATCATCGACAGTAATTCCAGTTTGCGCTCGGGATCGGCGATGGCCATGGCCCGGTTGAAGAGTTCCTCGGCGGTGGCGCCCTGGCCCGGCCTGTATTTGCCCAACATCGTCACGGTATGCGCCTTGCGGGCGTCCAGCAGGTAGTCCTTGATGATGGAGTTCTGCCAGCCCGGCAGCATGTCCTTCATGACCTGCCCCTCGGCTTCGGTAAAGGTCTGGGAACGCTCGTATTCGCGGTGGGTCACTTCGACCACGTGCCAGCGGTCAGCCACCTTGATCGGCTCGTGCAGGCCCATTTCCAGGCCGTACACCGCTGTGGCAAATTGTTCGGAAGCGCGAATAAAGGGAATGAATCCGCCCTTGGCGAACCAACCGGTGTTGCCGCCTTCCTTCTTGGTATCCTCGTTGGTGCTCATCTCGGCCACCACGTGAGGGAAGTTGTTCTTGTAGTCGCCAGACTGCAACCGCTGGTAGGCCAAATCCGCATCAGCCTTGCTGATCGTTTCGATGTGGCGCGCCATGACCAGGCCCTGCTGCCGGAACTTGTCCTTGTTGGCCGCAAAGTGGGCCCGCAAATCTTCCTCACCCGGCTTGTTGTCGCGCAGCAGGCCATAGTTGCGCATGGCATAGTCCAGGGTATTGCGGCGCTGGCTGATCAACTGACGGGCCACATCCTGATCGTTATAGATCTTCATGTCCATCGCACCCTGCACCATCAGCACCTGGTCGATCATCTTCTTGAGCGCCAGGCGCTCGCCGTCGGGGCCCGAAAATTCGGTCTTCAGGCGCGGCGGCAGCTCGTCAATATACAGTTCGACCATGCGCTCGGTGATCTCGATGTCCCCAACCTGGGCCACCACTTCGCTGACATCGTTGGTGAAATCACCATACAGCGGTTTCCATTGGAAGCGGTCTTCACTGGACTCGTTGCCCTGGCATCCGACCAGGGACAGCAGGGCGGCAACAACAACCATCAGGGCAAAGGAACGACGTACGGCGGACATGGCGGGTTCTCCTAGGCTGAAACGACATTGGACAAACAGAACAGGGGCAGAGACTACAACAGGTCTTCGCGACCCCGTTCTTCCAGCTTCGTGATGACTTCCTTGATTCTTTGGGCGTCCGCCTTGCGGCAGACCAGCAACGCATCCTCGGTGTCCACGACAATCATATCATGGACGCCGATCAGCGCCACCATGCGATCCTTGACCCGGATCACATTGTCCCTGCTGTCGACAGCCAGCAGGTCGGCCTGACCCCGGTTGGTTCCGTCCAGGTCGGCGGCCAATTCGCCCCACGCATCCCAGGCTCCGAGATCCGACCAGCGGAAACACGCAGGCAAGACCGTGAAGCCGGGCAGCTTTTCCATGATGGCGAAATCGATGGAATCGGCAGGGCAATCGCGATAAGCGACTTCCAACGCCTCAGCAAAGCCATCGGTTCCGAATGATTCGATGGCCGGTGCCATCATCGCGACCACGGCGGGCAAATGAGCCTCGGCCATGGCCGCAAAATGGTCCGGATTCCAGACAAACATGCCGCTGTTCCAGAAATGGCGGCCACCCCGCACATAGGTCTCGGCCGTGGCCAGATCAGGCTTTTCGACGAACCGCACCCCCTGCCGGGTGGCGCCGGAGGTGTCCTCGGTTTCGAGATAGCCATACCCGGTCTCCGGCTTGTCCGGCGGTATGCCAATGGTCACCACGGTGGCCGAAGCGGCCGCCAGCTCAAAGGCGGCGGCCAATTGGTCACGAAAGCGGTCTTCGTCGGGAATAAAGTGATCGGCCGGCAAGAGGGCCACCGGAACACCGGGCGCCAGGCGGGCGGCCACCCCCAGGCCCAAAACGGCACAGGGAGCAGTATTGCGACCAACCGGTTCGGTGATCACATGGGAAGCGGGCAATTCGGGAAGTTCGTTGCGGGTGGCCTCGGCCAGGCTGCCACTGGTGATCACCAGCACTCGTTCTGGGCCCACCAAGGGGGCGACCCGGTCATAGGTTTCGCGCAACAGGCTCTGACCACTGGCCAGCGCCTGCAACTGCTTGGGCCTGTCCGTTCGGCTCAGGGGCCAGAAGCGCGTGCCTCGGCCCCCCGCCATGATGACACA
>CAZLUL010000132.1:0-11537 GCA_964562635.1 uncultured Fibrobacteraceae bacterium
GAAGATCGACAAGGACACCGCGTTGCCCGACGGCTTCGAAGGCAAGTACACCCTGTTGGTGCCGAGCAACGTCCTGACCGCCCAGGCGATGGCGGCTCTGCACCGCAGCCTGCATTGGACGCTGACCGGCCGCTACGTCGAACACTCGGGTGGCCCAGACGATTTCCAGAAGTTCTTCGTCCTGGACAGCCGGATCGATTGGCAGGGAGACACGGGCTGGCTGGTGAGTTTCACCGGCACTAACCTGTCGGACCGCCGTTACGAAGAGGTGCCCGGTGTGCAGATGCCCGGTACGGTCTTCACCGGTTCGGTGGGTCACCACTTCTAGATACGGATTGGAGCAGGCATGGTCAGACGATCGCTCAGTTGGTATCCGTGCCTGCTCTTGCTTTGTTCGCTGACGGCCTGCGCCCCACGTAGCGCCAGCGTTGCCCGCCCACCCGGCACCCTGCCCGCTTACGCCCACAACGACTACCAGAACCGCCATCCCCTGCAGGACGCCTTACGCCTGGGCTACAGTGGCGTCGAAGCCGATTTCTTCCTGGTCGATGAGCAATTGCTGGTGGCCCACGAACGCAACGAAACCCGGACCGACCACACCTTGCAGAACATGTATCTCGAACCCTTGCGCCAGATCGTGGCCGACTCGGGCCGGGTGTGTCCCGCTGAACGGGCTTTCATCCTGAACATCGAGGCCAAGGAACCGGGCGCAGAGGCTTTCACGGCCTTGCACGACCTGTTGCTGGAATACCGGGATATGCTGACCCACGTGGATCATGACCAGGAGATCCCCGGCGCGGTGCAGGTCATCCTGGTGGGTTGGTTTCCGCCCTTGGCCGAGTTGGCCGCCATGCCCGTGCGCTGCGTGGCGGTGCAATCGTATTATCGCGACCTGCCGCCGGATCACGCGCAACTGCCGGCCCATCTCTTGCGGTTGGTATCGGTCCAGTATCAGCAACATTTCAGCTGGCAGGGAGTGGGGCCGGTGCCCCGGGAATTTGAGGAGCATCTGGCGGAACTGTGCACCACGCGCGATGCGGTGCCGGGTCGGTTGTTGCGCGTTTTTAAAGTGCCACGCCGACGAGCTGTTTATGACGCACTGCAACGGGGTGGGGTGGACCTCATTGGAACCAAAAAGTTGGCCTCAAGTGCCAAGCTTTTGGCTCCCGGTCCGCTGGTCGAATATTGACATGAGGCTAAATTTGGACTAAATTAGGTCTTCTCGAAAGGAGGCCGATATGAAGATGACCCAACAGATCAAACCCATCAGCTATCTGAAGGCCCACGCGGCCGATATCGTGCGCAATTTGGTGCGTGAGCGCGAACCGCTGTTCATCACCCAAAATGGCGAAGCCAAAGTTGTTATTCAGGATATCGAAAGCTACGAAGAAACCCAAAAGACCATGGCGATGCTGAAGATTCTCGCCCTGGGCAACCGCCAGATTGAAGAGGGGAAAGTTCGGTCCGTCGCCGACGTTACCCAAGGGTTGCGAGATACGCAGACCAATTCAGCCCTTGATCCTGAGGACACCTGATGCCGTTCGCTGTGGGCTTGACTCACGACGCCGCGCGAGACCTGGCCGACCTGTACGCCTACATCGAAAAACATGATGTGCCGGGCAAAGCGGACTATGTGCTCAGTGAAATCGAAAAAGTGCTCAATAGTCTCAGTGAGAACCCGCACCGCGGCGTGCACCCCGGCGAACTGGCTGAGCTCGGTATCAGAGAGTATCGCGAACTGTTCTTCAAGCCCTACCGCATCATCTACCGCGTGAATGGAAACGAAGTTTTTGTCATGCTGATCGTCGATGGTCGCCGCGATATGCAGGCTTTGCTGGAGAGACGGTTACTGGCAGCAGATTAGGGCTCAAATTGGCTCAGTCTTCCCGCCAAAAATATTCCGGTCCCGCCACTTCCCCGACTCAAACCGACGCCACATCAAATACCCTTGGGCCAAATAGGCCACTGAAGCCCCCATCCAGGCCGCGATCACGTTGCCGTCCTGATAGACGATCAGAAACCAGGTCAGCGGAATGAACCCGAACCACATCAGGCCCAGGGTGATGATCATGGTGTAGACCGTATCGCCGGCGCCCTGCAGGATGCCGCTGCTGAGCATGCGTAAGCCGTCAAAGTACTGGAAAACCGCCGCGGCGATGGCCAGGCTGGCGCCCAGCACCAGGACTTCAGGGTCATTGGTGAATATCCGGAACAGGTGGTGCCGCAGCAGCACAATGACCACCGCCAAGGTCAGCGAATAGTAGGTGCCCAGCTTGTAGGTCTGCCGGCCGTAGTGGGCGGCGCGGTCCGGTCGTCCGGCACCAATTTCGTTGCCCGTCAAAACACTCGCCGCCGTGGTCAATCCCCACATGGGCATGAAGCTGAAGGACAGCAACTGGATCGTGATCTGGCTGGCCGCCAATTGCACGGCGCTGATGGTGCCGATGAAGATCGTGAACATCAGGAAGCCGCCCATGTCGATGAAGCCTTCGAATGCGGCGGGCAATCCGACCCGGATCATGCGCCCGATGGCCAACAGCTGCGGCCGTCGTGGCTTGTGGATGCCGTACTTCTCGCGCAGACGCGGCTCCAAAGCCCACACGATCAGGGCCACAGCGTTGATGGCCGTGCCGATACTCGTGCCGATGGATGCCCCCTTGACGCCCATCGCGGGCACTGCCAGCCAGGTCTGGCCAAAGGCTTCGAAACCGCTCCAGCCAAAAATCAGCCACACGTCCAGCAGGATATTCACGGCGTTGCCGATGATGCCGGCGTACATGGGCACGCGCACATCGCGGCGGCCCTGGAAGAATCCCATCAGGGCAAAAATCAGCTGGGTGAAGACGGCACTCATGCTGCGCCATTTGATATAGACGTAGGTCAGGTCCTGCACTTCAGCCGGGTTGTGGGTCCAGGGCAGAACGAGGTAGCTGTAGTAGCCGAGCACCTGCAAGACCAGCCCGGCGATGATGGCGATGTAGACGCCCTGCCAAGCGTAGTGGGCCACGTTCTGGTGATCTTCGCGGCCGTGGCTTTGGCTGACAAAGGTTCCGGTGATGCGACTGAGATTGTTGAACAGCGAATAGGTGGCCCAGGTGAGCATGCCGCCCAGCCCGACGGCGGCCAATGATACGCTGTTGACCCGCCCGATGAGCGCCGTATCGACCGTCCACATCAACGTCTGTGAGAGCATGGTCAGGATGGTGGGCGTGGCCAGGGCCATGATCTCGCGGTAGTCGCGCACGACAAAGAGCCGCAGTTTGCGGCGAAGGGCGGTGTCTGCGGTGGGGCCGCCTTTTTGCTGTTCGGTGGTCATGGTCGATACCGGGAATCTCGGCAAGATACCGTGTTGCGAGCGTGACTTGTATGGGCCGTTCCTTTATCTTTCACAAAATCATGGCAACCAATGGTCATCAGGTCCAGCTAAAGATCCGAAATGTCATTCCGCCGGGAGGCACCGTCCTGAATTCCGCCAAGCCCCGCATCTTGCCGCGTGCCTGCGCACCGTTGATCGGAAGTATTGCCGTGCCCGGCGACAAATCCGTTTCGCACCGCGTGGCTTTGCTGGGCTTGCTGGCCGACGGGCCCTGTCAGGCGTCCGGTTGGTTGGTCAGTGAAGATACCCTGGCCAGCCTCAAGGCCGTCGAAGTGCTGGGCGCCGTGGTCACGCGTGAGGGCGACCGGGTCACCGTTACGCCGCCGACAAACCGGCTCACCGGGGATGTCGCCATCGACTGCGGCAACAGCGGTACGACCTGTCGCCTGCTGTGCGGCCTGCTGGCCGGATGGCTGCCCGCCGGTGTCAGCGCCACTCTCAGTGGTGACGCGTCCCTGAGTACACGCCCCATGAACCGCGTCGTGGACCCGTTGCGCAGCGTGGGGGCGGACATCACTTTTCTGGGCGATCCGGGCTGCCTGCCGCTGCGCGTGACCGGCGCGGCCCTGCGCGGGGGGCACCACGATTTGCCAGTGCCCTCGGCCCAGGTGAAGTCGGCCCTGTTGCTGGCGGGGCTGCACGCCGAAGGCGCGACCACAATGTCGGGCGGCGGCAACAGCCGTGACCACACCGAATTGTTGCTGCAGACAATGGGTGTTTCGTGCGCCCCGGGCGACTCCGGCGCCGAGTTGTCTGTCACCGGCGGCCAATCCCTCAAGGCCTTCGCGGTCGAAGTGCCGGGCGACCCTTCGACCGCCGCGTTCTTCCACGTGGCGGCAGCCCTGGTGCCGGGATCGAACCTGTTGACCACGGGTCTGAGCCTGAATCCCACGCGCATCGGCGCTCTGGATGTGTTGCGGAAAGCGGGCGTTCAGGTCGAGATTGAAAACCCCCACGGCCCGCCCGGCGGCGAACCTCTGGGCGATGTGCGGATCCGGCAAGCGCCTTTGCGGCCGTTCACCATCACCGAACCGGATGTGCCCGCTCTCGTCGATGAGATCCCGATCCTGGCCGTGCTGGCCACCGCCATTGCCGGCGAGACGAACATCACGGGCGCCGCCGAGCTGAGAGTCAAGGAGTCGGACCGCCTGGCGATCATGGCGCAGAACCTGGGCTGGCTCGGGGCCAACCTCAAGGAACTGCCGGACGGATTGCACATCACTGGTCCGACAACCTTGCGTGGTGGATCAAAGGATGTACCATTGGTGTTGCCCACAGCGGGCGACCATCGCATCGCCATGGCCATGGCTGTGGCGGCGTTGGTCAGCGAAGGCGAATTGGCACTTGATGATTCCGATTGTGTGGCGGTATCCTTTCCCCACTTCTTCGCAGCTTTTGCCAAACTTCTCGACGATGGCATTTCGGACCGTCCGTTCTAACGTGGAGGGATCTTCTTCGGAAGTCTCCTGTCAGGACCACTGCAGAGGACGGGCGGCCTGAAGCGCCATTGGTCGAGTGGATGATGAGACCCCCGAATCGCAACCGAATGGACAGGACCATGAGCCAGGGCTCCCAGCCGAAACCCGAGTTTGCCACCTTTGTCGAAGAGATGAAGTGGCGCGGGTTTTTTGAGCAGTGCACCGACGAAGTCAGCCTGACCAAACTGATGGCCAAAGAAACGGTCACTGCTTACATCGGCTTCGACCCCACGGCCGACAGCCTGCACATCGGCAGCCTGGTGCCCATCATGGGCCTGGTCCATCTGCAGGCCCACGGCCACAAGCCCATTGCCATTGTCGGCGGCGCTACCGCCATGGTGGGCGATCCGAGCGGCAAGACCGAGCTGCGCAAGATGGCGACCCTGGAAACCATTGCCGCGAACCTGGCCGGTGTCAAAGCCCAACTCAGCCACTTCATCCGCTTCGGTGATGGGCCCAGCGACGGCCTGATGCTCAACAACGCCGACTGGTTGCGCGAATGGGGCTACATCGATTTTCTGCGCGACGTGGGCCGGCACTTCAGCGTCAACCAGATGTTGACCCGCGACTCGGTCAAGAGCCGCATGGAAACGGGCCTCAGTTTCATTGAGTTCAACTACATGATCCTGCAGGCCTACGATTTCATGGTTCTCAACCGGGACCATGGCTGCCGCCTGCAGATGGGTGGCAACGACCAGTGGGGCAACATCTGTTCGGGCATCGACCTGAGTCGCCGCGTGAATCGCAGCGAGGTGTATGGGTTGACTTACCCGCTGATCATGACCGCCAGCGGTGAGAAGATGGGCAAGACCGCCGCCGGTGCCATCTGGCTGGATGCCGCGCGCACCTCGCCTTACGAGTTCTACCAGTACTGGGTCAATATCGACGACCGCGACGTATCGCGCTTCCTGCGCCTGTACACGATGTTGCCCAAGGCCGAGATCGAAAAACTGGAGGCTCTCGAGGGCGCGGACATCCGCGAGGCCAAACACGCCCTGGCCCGGGCCGTGACCACCACCGTGCACGGGGCCGCAGCGACCGCCGATGCCGAGAAGGCCGCCGCGGCCTTGTTCTCCGGCAGCGCCGATACGAGCACCGTGCCGAGCAGCGAACGTCCGGCCGCCGACTTTGCCGGCGAGGGCCTGGGCCTGCTCGATGCCCTGGTTGAGGCCGGTCTGCAGAAGTCCAAGGGCGCGGCCCGCCGCATGATCCGCCAGGGCGCTGTGCGCATCAGTGGCGAAGTGGTCCAGGACGAATCGCGCCTGCTGGTGGCCGATGATATCGACGACGGCCGCATCGTGCTGCAGGTAGGTAAGAAGCATCACCACCACATTCTGGTGATCCCGTAGGGCAATTTGCAGGTTTCCCCATCTCCAGTGGAGCCTCGCTAATCCGATAACCTGTACATCTGGTCGATGAAACTGACGTTGGTTGGCTGGATGCCCATGACGGTTCCGGAACATTCTGGATATTCGGAATGTTATTCGGAATCTCGGGGCCACGAACGGTGGAATCGCCTTTCAGTCCAATTTGGGGATCTGCCGGAAACCGTCTTTCCCGGTTTCCGAACAGAAGTTTGATGTCCTGGTCAGCATCAACTTGGCCCCTTTCCTCCGGACTGGTTTCTGCAAGTTCGTGGCCCTCTCTTTAATCTCTCTCCATCCCTCTCCGCCAGAAAATCCCTACCTGCCCGGCGCATTCCTCCCTATTGTAGTCCAGGCCACTAACCGGGAACCTGTCCGCAGCCGTGTTGTTGCAGGTCATTCGCAAAGGCTGAATCGCTCTGTCCGCTCATCTGGAAGGATGACACATGTCTCGCTCCAAACGCTTCGGGTTCGCCCCCCTGGCTTTTCTGGTGGCCCTGGCCATCGCCCTGCCGGCTGTTTCTGCGGCCGCTGACACCAATGACGACTATACGAAGGCCAACCGGAATTCGGTCGAGGTGGCCGAAGGGCTGCAGTCCTACGACCTGAAGGGCGTCATGACGGTGTCCAACAACGTCAAAGGCCAGACCGGCGGCATGAACATGGAGGCCGAAATGGTCGCGGCGGCCCGCTGGCCCGATCGCCTGCTCAATGCCCAGACCGGTTCGATGATCAACCTGAATCTGGGTCTGGGCCCGGACCAGAGCTGGTTCTATCTCGGCCAACTGGGCAACGCCTACATTGGCAAAGCCGTCGAGTTGTCCCGCGATCTGGACAGCGCCGCGAACATGGAGCTGACCGAAGAGGCGATCTTCAATTTTTACGGTGGCATCGGCCAGTTCCTGCTGGAAGGCGAGTTGCCAGTGACGGCGGAAACGGGCAGTGAAGTGCTGAAGGTCAACGGCCAGGAAGTCACCTGCCAGGTCTTCCGGACCCTCGGCCAGACAGAACCGGCGGCCGCCGGCGCGCCCTCCGAAGGCCCCCGCGCGATGTATTACGACCCGGCCTCGGGCCTGGTGCTGAAGTCCGAAGTGACCGTCTATTTTGACAACAACGGCAAGGCCTTCGAGCAGATAGTGACGTTCAGTCTGAGCGATTACGAACTGAACGGCAAGGTCGACGATTCTCGTTTTGCCTTCGAGGCGCCGGCCGATGCCCGCGTTGTCAACAGCCTCGACCGTCTGACCAATCCCGATGCGATGACCGGCCTGCCGGCCCCCGACGTGACTTTCACTGACCTGGACGGCAATACGTTCGAGTTGTCGGATTTCCGAGGCCAGGCCGTCTTCATCGATTTCTGGGCCACCTGGTGCCCGCCCTGCAAGCAGGAAATGCCCCACATCGAATCGCTCTACCGGGAGCTGGGCAAAGAGGGCAAAATCAAGATCATCGCCGCCAGCAGCGAAGACGTAGCGACGATCCAGGGCTTCCTGGCCAAGACGCCGTATTCGTTCCCCATCGTGACGGTCGCGAGCGAAGACGCCCACAACCTGTTCAAGGCCACCAGCATTCCGGCCGGTTTCGTGATTGACGCTGAAGGCACCATCCGGGCCCACATGATTGGCGCCCAGACCGAAGCGCAGTTGCGCGCGGCCTTTGCCAAGGCCGGTGTCGAGTAGAGCCCATTCCGGCAACCAAAAAAAGCGCCCGGGTCAGAGGATGACCCGGGCGCTTTTTTTTGGTTTGAACCCTGCTATTGGCGGTGAATCTCCACCCGCCGGTTGAGGGCGCGTCCCTCGGCGGTTCTATTGTCGGCCAGGGGATACTCTTCGCCGTAGCCGACAGCCAGCAGGCGGTCGGCCGCCACACCCATCTGGATCAGCGACGCCCGCACCGAGCTGGCTCGGCGCTGGGACAGGGACCGGTTGGCTTTGGCGTTGCCCGAAGAATCGGTGTGCCCCCGGATCTCGATCTTCCGGGCCGGGTCGGTGCTGAGAGTATTGGCCAGCTCGATCAGCACAACGATCGATTCGGGCCTCAACTCGGCACTGCCGGATTTGAAGTTCACGCCTTCGATCACCTCGCCGGTCGGCAGGGCCGGTACGAACACCGCAGCGTTGGCGGTGGGCACGATCACCGCACAGCCGTTGGCATCGACTTTGGAATCGGCCGGCGTGCGCGGACACTGGTCCTGTCCATCGGGCACACCGTCCTGATCATTGTCCAGGTCGGGGCAACCATCCTGATCCTGCCAGCCGTCTACGTCCTCGGCTTCATCGGGGCACTGGTCCCGGCCATCGAAGATGCCGTCGCCGTCATTGTCCGGGTCCGGGCAACCGTCCTGGTCCTGGTATCCGTCGAGGTCCTCGGCGCGGGTGGGGCAGGCATCGTCCGCATCGGGAATGCCGTCGCCGTCATTGTCCGGATCGGGGCACCCGTCGGTGTCGTTGTAGCCATCAAAATCTTCGGCCGCGTCGGGGCACTGATCGTATTGGTTGGCGACGCCATCGCCATCAGAATCATCAGAGCCGAACCACCACGTGAGGCCAACGAAGGCCTGGGCCAGACCCGTGTTGGCGTCCACCTGATCGGGGTCGTTCCACAGATGACTCAGGCCGATGTTGTCTTTCTTGTTGCCCGGCATCACTTCATACCGCGCGCCCAAATTCAGGTACAACGCATCGGTCAGCGCCACGTCCAGGCTCAACTCCAGCAGGATCGTGAAGTCTGTGCCGTTCAATGTGGTTGCGTTGCCGTTGGTGTCGTAGCCGTTGATCGCCTCGCCGGTGGGAAATCCGCTGACAACTTCACCGACCTTGTCGATGACGTGCCAGTCGGTTGCGCCGAGGCCAATACCAAGCACGGGGGAGAACCGCGCCAGGGGCATAAATCGGTGCTGCAGTTTGAGCGAAGGTTGATAGATGGTCGTGTAAAGAGGTGCGCTGCTGGCGCCACTGTTGCCCACGTCATCGCCAGGGTACTCGGCACCGGGGCGCACGTATCCAAATTGAAAGGCGAAGGCCAGGTTCCACTGGGTGGACAAACCCTTGCTCACTTGGAAGCCGCCAAAATTGTCCACCGTGCTGTAGTCCCATTCGCCTTCGATGAGTTTCATCTGGCCATATTCCAGGCCAAATCCCCAGCGGCCGGTCAGGTCACGGTTGTCGGTTGCGATTGCCGCGCCGTCTGGTGCCCCGGTTGCGTTGGCTGCCATCAGCGTCAGAAACAGCAGGGCAAGCAAAAGGGGAGTGCGACAAAAATGTTGGGAATTCATGAGCGCCCTCGGCATTTAAAACCTCCAGCTCGTGATTCCAGGCCGGACCGATACAATCAGGCCTTCCTGGAGAGTTGATATTGCGGGCATCCTAGGCCCTTTGGGGCGATCTGGCAAGCAGGCTTGCAATCTCGCAGCGGTGGTTGCGCCATTTGTCGGAACTGTGTTGTTTGATATCCACACCCAGTGGATCTGCTCACCACTTCTCGCCAGAAGGTGAACGGCAGTCTTGAACCAATACAATAAGCTGGTTGAAGCCATCAAGGAAGAGGATCAGCTGCTGCGTCGTTGCCTGACCAGCGTGCCGCGAGCTGCCCGTGAGACCCACGGAACAGCCAATAGCGGCTCCGAGAAGCCTTTGAGCTTCAAGGAAACCCTCGGTCACATTGCATATTGGGACGATTTTACCGTCGAGTTCTTCCAATGCAAACTTGATACCGCTTCGTGCATGTTACCCCCGCCGGTCGAATTCGAGGAACGCAGCCGTGAGGCCATGCGCCTGATCCGTCCCTTGCCCTTTGGCGAGGTCCTGGCCCGCTATCTGGAATCAACCGGAGCGCTGATCGATTTTCTGAAGGCTCATTGGGATGAGTTGACGGAACGGGAGCGGCACGATTTCTGGGTGCCGTTGAAGCACCGCCGGCATCACCGGATCAGCCTGGCCCAGTCTTTGGGGCTGGATGAAAACATGGACCCGACTGGAGACCTGGATCAGTTGGCGCCGAGGCCTGAATCTTCGCCACAAGAACGTTCTCATTAAAAAAGAACCACCTGCAAAACAGGTGGTTCTTTTTTGCCGTTGGCAGAACAAGGTCCTGCCGGAATCGTTCGGGAAACCCTACTCCATGTGGAGGTCGAGATTCCGGATCACTTCAACGGGAACAGGCTTGATGTTGCGATCATCAGGTCCGTTGCCGTAGTCACCAAAGACACCCAGTTCAATTTTGCGGGTCTTCAGTTCGGGTTTGCCGTAGGTTTTCATTTCCATCGAGCCCTCCAGTCCTCTACACCCCAAAACTCCGTTTTGAGGTCAGCGGATAATATGAACAATTGAACTATGGTCTTTATTCTGGATATCATTTTGGATGTCCAGATCCAGAACCTCTGACCTGATAGTTCTCAACTGGAAAGTATTATATCACAAAGAATAGTAAATATCAATCAAAAAACTTGGAAAGTTGATCTCCATTGTCGATACCCTGTTGCAGGCTGTAAAGGTGGTGGTAGAGGCCACCTTCGGTCATAAGAGACTGGTGGTCACCACTTTCAACAATTTTCCCCTCGGAAACGACCAAAATGAGGTCCAAATCCCGCACAAGTGAAAATCGGTGGGCAATAACTATCGCCGTACGCCCAGACATCAGATTTTGTAATGATATTTGGATGGCCTGCTCGGAGGCGGCGTCCATGGCGCTGGTCGGTTCGTCCAGAATCAGGAGGCCGGGATTGCGCAGAAAAGCCCGGGCCAGGGAGATCCGTTGCTTCTGGCCACCACTGAGTCGGGCACCGGCTTCGCCACACAAGGAATCCAGGCCCGCAGGCAGGCGATCGGCAAACTCGAGCACACCGGCCTGCTCGGCCGCCTGACGCACTTCGGTGTCGGTCGCATCCTGCCAGCCAAAGCGGATGTTCTCAGCCAGGGACAAATCGTAGAGCATCGGGTCCTGGGCAACGAAAGCCATGCGTGAACGCAGTTCGGCCAATTCGAAATCCGGATAGGGCCGGTTGTCCAGCAGCAGTTGTCCGGACGTGGGCGGAAAGAGGCCCATGATCAACCCGGCCAAGGTCGTCTTGCCCGCTCCCGAAGGGCCAACGATTCCGACCCATTGGCCTGGTGCGATAGTCACCGAGATGTTGTCGAGGATGGACTGCTCGTCCGGAGTGCCCGGGTAGCGGAACGTGACGTTCTCAAGGGTGATGCCGGCCGCGCCATGGGCCGGGGCGGGCACCGGGGCGCCGGGCTCACGCTCGGTGGGCATGGCGAAGATGTCATCCAACCGCCCGGCCGCCGCGATGGCGCCCTGTCCCGAAGAGTAGAGATTGGT
>CAZLUL010000133.1:0-11423 GCA_964562635.1 uncultured Fibrobacteraceae bacterium
GCGGTCACGCAGTGATTGAACTGGTCGGCGGGCACGGCGTCGATGCGACTGCCGGCCATGGTCATCGCCGCGTAGGAGTCCAGCCCCGCGCCGCGCATCATGGTGATCAGCATGCCGGCGATGTCCTTGCACACGCCGCTGCGCTGTTCGAAAATCATATCGCCCGGATGCAGGGTGAAACCCTCGCCTTCGCCCATGGTCTGCCCGCTGTAGCGGATGTTCTGGGCGGCCCAGTGCACCAGGGCCTTGGCTTTCTCTTCGTCTCCGGCCTGGGTCAAACCGCCGGCGTCCAGGATTTCGTCCACCTTGGCCTGGATCGCCGGCGTGACCTGGAACTGGTCACGATTCACGTCGAAGAACCAGCGACTCTTGGCTTCCCAGCTCTCAGCGGTCGCCATGACGGCCTTGGGCACGATGTCGCTGCCATCGGGCTGGGAGGGTTCGTGGATCTGCGCGGGCAGGTTCAGTCCCCACCAGGCATAGGTCGTCGTCGAGTCGTCGTAGGTCACGCTGGAAAAGAGACCGCCGTTGTAGACCTCGGCGTGCAGGCGTTTCTCCGCCGGCAGGATCAGTTCATAGCGCTTCTCGACTATGGGCACGTCACCGGCGAACCGCACGATGTCGAAATACTCGCCCGGCATCGGCGGAATGTATTTTTCGTCGTCCGGGGCGTCAGTTGCACCGCCGGCGGTACCGCCAGAATTGGCCAGCAGAGCATAGGTGAATCCCTTGCTGAAGCTGACCACTTCAATCCCGTCGCCGATCGCCAGCCGCGGCAATTGCAGATTCATCACGCGATCCCGCCAGTAGATCGCCGCCTGGGGTGCCGGCAGGTCCTTGATCAGGGTCACGTCCACCGCAATGCGTTCGTCGTCCCGCAGGATATTCACCGCGCGGATGTCCAGGTGCTGGCTTTGGGGATCGTAGTGCCAGGTCAGCACCGAACGGTCACGGCAACCGGCCGCCGTCAGGACCTTGACCAGCTGATACCCATCCACGTAGGTCACGCCACTGGGTTTGACCCGGTTGACGGCATGCTCAAAAACGACGATGTGGTCGGCGCCCTCATGGTCATCAGCGGCGCCGGCCTCAGCCAGGCGGCTCAGGGGCGTCGGGGCCGGCTTCTCGCCGGGTGGCAAATCCGCCATCGCCACTGTGGCGGTCAGGAGACTCAAGATGATCAGCAGGGAAGCGACCGGGCGGGTATGGGAAGACACAAATGGGTGGTTCACGGTTACCTCGTTGGGGAAAATCACGGGTAGGGGCGCAGCACGTCCAATGAGCTCAAGCATATTAGCACAACCTAAAGGGAGTAAGGTGTGCCGTTCCGGCTCTGCGGAGTGCACAACCGAGTACTATTTTTGTCAGGCACATGGAAGGCATCCAGGCCTGCCAAGCCTGGACCCTACACTCCCCCAGCCTTTTACCTCGTTTACCTGTTCTCTCCCCATGATGGCCCTTGGTTTGCGTTGCCTGGTTGTCATGAACCATGAAGCTGGTATCGGACGGAGCAGGAAGGCCGGAGGGGGCCCGGGTGGAATATTTGTAAGGCACAACGGACAATAGCATCAACTGTCCGGCAAGGTCTGATACATCTGCAGCTGTAAGACTGCATGAAACCGTGCCCAAAATGGAGTAGGATGGTGTCAATATACGGTCAAAAAGGGGGAACTATGCGTTTGATTCTACTATCCTCCCATGCTGCCTTGGCGCCGGCCCCGTCGCGATACGAGGGGATCGTCGCCCGCCTGCTACGAACCAGCCACGCGCTTCGATCACCTTCCCGGCTCGGGTTCTACTTTCTGACGAATATCCGACACCGGGGCGAGCTGGAACGACTGGAATTCGAAGCGTTCGGTGATCCGCACGATCTTGCACCCATCATGGTGCCGGAGTATTCGGACCTCGATCAGGCGGGCTTCAAGCTCGCAGCCGGAGGTCATTGACGGCGCCGGTCGCGGCGCCATAAAGGGGGGTCAAAGTGGGGCACATCCGGAAACTCGCCACCGCCATGGGATTGACCCTGCTGGTCAGTCCGACTCAGGGAGTTGATACCCGCGCGCAAGAAGCGCCGGTCGATTCGCTGGCCCTCTGCGACCGCGCCTATCTGGCCAATAACCCCCTGACCTCGGCCGAGATCGCGCGGAGCGTTCTGGACCGTGAACCCCGGCGGGCCGAGGCGGCCTGGCGATTGTCGCGAGCCCTCATCGCGAACAGTAACACTACAACGAGCAAGGACCGGCGGCGCGAGTTGCTCCATGAGGCAAGCGAATGGGCCTCTGTTGCCGTGGCCGACGATTCCACCAGCACCCACGGCTACACCTGCCTGGCCATCTGCGCTGGCAATCTGTCAAGCCTGGCGGGAGGGAAGGAACGGATCGCGCTGGCCGACGAGGCGCGGACGGCGGCTGAACAGGCCATCAACCTGGATGACCGCAACGATCTGGCCTGGCTGGTGCTGGGAGTGTGGAACCGCGAGGTGGCCACAGTAGGAGGGATACAGAAGGCTCTGGCCGGAATTTTCTACGGCGGCGTACCGGCCGGTGCCAGCCTTGAACGAGCAGAAGAATGTTTCCGTAGGGCGGTGGAGCTGGCGCCCGAACACATCAACCATCACCGGGAATTTGGTATCACCTTAATGGTCATGAAACGGTACGACGAGGCCGTGGAGGCGTTCGAGCGTGTCGTCTCCCTGCCTCTGATCAAACCAGGAGATGCCTCCTATCAGGCCGACGCCCGAGAGCGACTACTGGAAGCCAGAGAATGGCGGGACAGGCCGCCCGATCTGGGCCTGCACTGAGTGAGAAATGAGAGGTGTACCGATGAAGAAAAGTGGAATCGAAAGGCTAGCGGTAAGCACCGAGACCCCAGCCCCGTTCCAGTTGCCGCCCATGGCCTGGCCGGTCGAGCGGGCGCGTCGTGACGGGTGGTATTTTTACCAACCGGTGGTCCGGCCTGGAACCACGGCTTCGCGCGTGGAGTCGGAAGAATTTGGCGAGATGCTCATGTTCGGCAGCTACTCCTACCTGGGTTTGCTCGGGCACCCGCATATCGAGGAGGCCGCCATCGACGCGATCCGGCGCTTCAGTACTGGTTCCCACGGCGTGCGCCTGCTGGCCGGCTCTCTCCCCATTCACGCCGAGTTGGAGCAGGCAATCGCCGAATTCAAGGGGTGCGAGGCGGCGGCCGTTTTCTCCAGTGGCTTCCTGGCGAACCTGTCGGCCATCACGGCGCTCGTGGGCCGGGGTGACCTGGTCTTCACCGACAAGCTCGATCACGCGAGCATCATTGACGGCTGTCGGCTTTCGGGTGCGACCGTCGTCCGGCTACAGCACAACAATATGGACGACCTCGAACTAAAGCTCTCCCAGGCTGATCCGACCAGGAACCGACTGGTGATAGCCGACGCCGTCTTCAGCATGGATGGCGACGTGTACGACCTGCCCGGCGCTTCGCGCATCTGCCGCCGGCACGGCGCCCTGCTCATGCTGGATGAGGCCCACAGTATCGGCGTTCTCGGCCGTACGGGCCGGGGTATCGAGGAGCACTTCGGCCTTGGGCCCGATGCCTACGACATCAAGATGGGTACCTTCAGCAAGGCCATTCCCAGCTGCGGAGGCTACGTGGCGGCGGATTCCAGCACCACCGACGTCATCAAGCACAATGGTCGGGGCTATGTATACTCGGCGTCGCTGCCGGCAGCCCAGGCGGGTGCAGCCCTCGGTGCGCTCGAGGTGATGGCCGACGAGACGTGGCGATACGAGGCGCTGCGGGGGAACATCGAGGAGTTTCGGTACCAGCTTCTCAACGAGGGCGTGGCGTGCGCTGGCGGCCCGACCCCCATCATGCCGGTCATCTGCGGCGACAACGAGACGGCTTTCGCGGTAGCCCACGAATGCCAGTTGCGAGGTGTGTTTGTCCAGGCGATACCGGCACCGGTCGTGCCGTCGGGTACGGCGCGTCTTCGGTGCTGCGTGACCGCCGTTCAGACGTCCGGTGAGCTGCAGCGTGGCGCCCGGGTCATCGCCGATGCCTGTCGTAAATTCGATGCCGTAGCGGTGCGGCAAGCGGGTGAGGTGTTCCATGGTTGACCTGGTCACAGGAGCTACCGGATTCATCGGATCGCACCTGGCGAGGGGTCTGACGGCGCGCGGCCACCAGGTACGCGCCCTCGTGCACTGCACCCCGTTGCTGCCAGACCTGATAGAGGCCGGCGTGCAGGAAGTCAACGGCGATCTGAACCAGCCGGAGACGCTGAAAACCGCGATGGACGACGTAGATCGAATTTTCCATTGCGCTGCTCTGGTCAGCGACTGGGGCGACCCGGAGGCCTTCGTCAGAACCAACGTTACCGGCGTGGCCAACCTACTGGCGGCGGCGAAGCTTTCGGGTGTGCGGCGCTTCATCCACTTGAGCACAACCGACGTGTACGGACATCCGAATCGGCCCGTCGACGAGGACGCCCTTCTGAGGACGCGAGGTTGGCCGTACGGCGACACCAAGATCGCGGGCGAGCGTCTCGTCTGGAACGAGCATGACACCGACCATCTGGACGTGACAGTGATACGGCCGGCCAACGTCTACGGCGTCGGTTCGTTGTCCTTCGTGGATGAGATTGCAACTCTTCTGCATCACCGCGAGATGGTGCACATGGGCTGGACTCAGCGGCCGGCCGGCCTGTGTCATGTGGACAACCTGGTTGACGCGATAATGGCGGCGGCCGACAACCCGACATCCAGAGGGCGAGCCTACAACGTCACCGACGGTTCGACGGTCACCTGGCGGCAGTTCATCAACGACCTGGCCGATGCCATCGGTTCGGGGCGTCCGCGCCTCGTTTTGCCCAGACCGATCGCCTATCTCGCCGGATGGTGTATGGAGAAGATCTATGCCCAGCAGCGCGACGCGTCTCGACCCCTTCTGACGCGCATGGCCGTAGAGATTTTCACGACCAACCAGGCCTTTGCCATCGATCGAGCCCGGCGCGAACTGGGTTACAGACCGCGGCGGCAATTCGCCGAGGCGTTGCCCGAAATGGTTCGGTGGCTTGAAGGGAGACCGGCGTGAACGTCCAAACGGCATGGGCACGGGTCACGCAGGTGGTCCACGCAATTGACCTGCCCGAAGAATGGGATTCTCTGGCCGATTCACTGCTGCAGACCCGGTCCTTGCTCCGGCACTACGAGGAGACGAACCCCTGTCGGCAGCGCTACCACGTGCTGTGGGCAGAAGGTCGTCCGGTCGCCGGGGCGGTGGTCTACAGCATCACCCAGAACCTGCTGACCTTCCTGGGTAACGTGCCCAGCCCGGTGCGCCTGAACGTGGTCGGTCTACCGGCTTCGGTGCCACCGGGAGGGGTCGTCGGTCCGCCGGCTGCGGTGGCCGAACTGCTGGCAGAGGTCTTTGCCGCCGAATCGGGACTGACCGTCGCCCTGAACCTGCCCCGAGGCCTGGACGTTCCCGGGACGATCTCGCTGCGGATGCTGCCGGACATGATCCTTCGGCGCTCGTTCCCCGACCTGGACGCCTACCGGAACTCTCTGCGTGCGGACTGGCGCCGCCGGATGATCCGCTCCGAGAAGCGTTTCGCCGACGTGACCATCCGCCGTACCTCGTGCGCCGCTTTCACGTCACGCCACCACCGTCTCTATCTCGACGTGCTCGCCCATGCATCCGAGCGCCTGGAGACCCTGTCGCCTGCTTTCTTCCGGGGCCTGCCGCCACCGCTCGAACTGGTTTCCTGCTGGCAGGGCGGCAAACTTCTCTGCTGGCGCATCGTGCTGGCTGAAAGAGACCGCCTGATCTTCGTGATCGGAGGCCACGACTACGAGCACAATGCCAATCATGACTCCTATTTCAACAACCTGCTTGGCGTACTGAATGATGGTTTCGCCGCCGGGGCCCGGGATATCGACCTGGGCCAGACCGCCGAGGATGCCAAGGCCCGACTGGGCGCCTTGCCGGCCGAGACCTGCATGCTGCTGCATCATCCCAACCGGCTGGTCGATCTGCCGCTGCGCATCGCGTCGCCGCTTATCGCCTACCGCGGCCATCCCCGGTCGTACCGGATATTCCGAAGAAAGGACCGGCCATCATGAAGATCATGCTCGTCAGACCACGTCCGCCACGGGAGACCATCGGGCTGCAGCACGTGATGACCGTGGAGCCACTGGAGCTGGAGGTCATTGCCGCCACTGTCGCCGATGAACACGAGGTGATCATCGTCGATATGATTCTCGAGTCGGCGCCCCTGGAAGGCTTCTTGCACGAGCATAGGCCGGACCTGGTGGCGGTCACCGGATACATCACGCACATGGACGTCATCAAGAAGTACTGCCGGCAGATCAAGGCCGTCAATCCGGCCATCGTCACGGTGGCCGGTGGCGTGCACATCGAGAAGAACCCCGGGGATGTCGACTGTCCTGCACTCGACTACCGCGTCGTGCGCAACGGCACGACGACGTTCCCGGAGCTGGTTGTGCGTCTCGGTTTGGGCGAAACCGGGCCGCCGGCCGGCATCTTGGCTGCGGGCGAGATCCCGGGTGAGTTGCCGCCCCTTGATTTCACCTATCCGATGCCGCGACGCGAGCTGACACGACGCTACTGGGACCGCTACTTCTACGTTTTTCACAGCCCGGTTGCTGCCATCAAGACCTCATTTGGGTGTCCAGGGCTGTGCAATTTCTGCTACTGCCGGGAGCTAACCGATGGGATGTACGTGGAGCGACCCCTGCCCGACGTTCTGGACGAGCTGGAGTCCATCGATCAGACCGAGGTTTTTATCGTCGACGACAACTTCCTGGCCTCGCGCCGGCGCCTGGACGGGTTCCTCGATGGCGTACGCGAGCGGGAGATAGACAAGCACTACCTCGTTTTTGGCCGGGCCGATTTCATCATTCGCCATCCGGAGCTGATGGCCCGCTTTCGCGACGCGGGGCTGCGCACGGTGATCGTCGGACTCGAATCGTTCCGCGACGGCGAACTGGACGCCATGAAGAAGGGCATCTCCGCCGCCGAGAACGAGCAGGCGCTGCACATCCTCAAGGATCTTGGCCTGGACTGTTACGCGGCGATCATCCTGTCGCCGGACTGGGATGCCGAAGATTTTGCTCACTTGCGCCGTAAGGTACGGGAATACGGCATAGAGTTCGCCAACTACCAGCCCTTGACGCCATTGCCGGGAACCGGCCTCGCGGCCGAGGACCAGGATCTGCTTATCCCCCGCACGTCTTATGCGGACTGGGATCTGGCGCATCTGGTCGTGCGTCCGAGCCGCATGAGCGTAGCCGAGTATTACGATCAGATCATGAGGCTGTACACCGCGTCAGTGATCCACCCGCGGACGCTGGTGCGCCATTTGCGCACCCACCCGGGCCACTTTTTGCGCGTGGCGCACGGGGCATGGCGGGTGTATCGCCAGTACCAGTTCAAGAAGCGCGAGGCGCGCCGGTGGGAGGCTCTCCAAATGCCGGCGGAGCCGTCTGAGGCGAAAAAACAGGAGGCCCGGCACCATGGCTAACCGGAAGATCCTGCTGATCCAGGCCTCGCAGTACTCGCAAGAAGACACGCTGTGCCGCCAGCCCAAGATCCACATGCCGGGACTACTCTTTCCGCACCTGGCGGCGCTCACGCCCGAGGGCTGGGAGATCGAATCGATCATCGAGATCATCGAAGACGTGCCTTTCGATTCGGACGCCGACCTGGTGGGCATCGCAGCCATGGGACATGCCGTGTTCCGGGCGCTGGAGATCGCCAAGGAGTTTCGGCGCCGGGGCAAGACCGTCGTCTTCGGCGGCTACATGGCGTCGCTGGCACCGTGGGTAGTGTCGGAACACGCCGACTCCATCGTCTTCGGCAACGCCGAACGGGCTTGGCCAGCCCTGCTGGAGGACTTCGCGCGCGGCGAACTCAAGTCCGAGTACCGCATGGACGTCAGTCACCTGGACGGGTTGCCTGTCCCTAAGTACGAGATCCTCAAGAACAAGCGTACGGGGTTCATGTTGCCGGTGCAGGCAGGGCGCGGATGTCCCCACAAGTGCAGCTTCTGCTCTATTGCCGGCCTTTATAAAGGCGAATACATGCGGCGCGACGTGGGAGATGTGGTGCGCGACATCAAACGCATCAAGACGCTGGGTTACCACGGCTTCTATCTGGTGGACGACAATCTCATCGGCGACCGCGCCTACCTCGAGGAACTGGTGGCCGCCATCAAGCCACTGAACATGGTCTGGGCCAGTCAGTGTTCCCTCACCCTGGCCCGTGAGCCTGAGTTGCTGCGCAAAGTTGCCGATTCGGGGTGCCGGATCCTGAGCTTCGGGCTGGAGAGTAATTCCCAGGACGGCCTGGACCGGCTGAACAAGAAGTGGGTGAAGGTGGCCGACCACGAGGCCCTGCTGGGGGAGATCAACCGGGCGGGCATCATGGCCTCGGCGGAGTTCATCATGGGCACCGACGGAGACACTGTCGAGTCGCTGCGCGATCTGTACGAATTTGTCCTGCGCACGCGCATTGCCATTCCGCGCTTCTACATCCTGACCCCGATCCCCGGGACGGAGCTGTACCATCAGTACAAGCAGGAGGGTCGACTCCTGCACGAGAACTACGAGCAGTACACCTCGACCCACTGTGTTTACCAGCCGGCACGCATGACCCCCGAAGAACTCGAGGCGTCATACACGTGGATGGTCAACCACATCTATTCGCTGAAGAGCATCGCGAGGCGCGTGGTCTGGAACAGGAATTCCCTGCGACACCCGTTGCTGCACCTGTATGCCTTGAAGGTGAACCTGGACTACCGTCGCCTGGTGCAACAGGGAGAGGTGCCCAATGTCCATTGAAGTGACGAAGGTACGCGGACGGCGCGACCTGGCGCGATTCATCGGCCTGCCCCACGACCTGCACCACAATCAAGCCTGCTATGTGCCTCAGCTCAACCTTCTGCAGAAGGAAACGCTCGGGCCGAAGAGTCCTTTCAGGCGCCACTCGGAGATGGACCTCTTCCTGGCCCGGCACAAGAATCGAGTGGTCGGGCGTATCGCTGCGATCCACAACCGCCGATACGACGCGCACCATGGCAGACGCCAGGGATTTTTCGGATTCTTCGACTGCGAGGATGATACCGAGGCGGCGACACACCTGGTGAACGCATGTCGGGCCTGGGCTGTGGAGCGCGATCTCGAAGGCCTGACCGGACCTGTGAACCCGGACTTGAACAATGGTTGCGGGGTCTTGGTCGAGGGACACGAGCGAAGACCGATGGTATTCATGCCCTGGAATCCGCCATTCTACGGGCGTCTGCTCCAAGAGGCAGGACTCGTGCGGGTCAAGCACCTGAACGCCTGGGAGATCCGCTGTGACGGCATTCCCGAGGCGGCCATCCACCATGCCGAGCGTATCCGACAACGGCTCGAAGGCCGGGGTTACGTACTGCGCCACATAGACATGGGGAATTTCGCCAAAGAAATCGGCTCCCTGCGCGAGGTTTACAACGCGTCCCTGGATGGATCTTGGGGGCACACGCCGCTGTCCAAGGATGAATTCGACGAGCAGGCCAAGGGGCTGAAGCTGATCTGCCCCGCGGAGTTGATTCCGGTTGCCGAGTACGAGGGCCGCATCGTCGGCTTCATGGGTGCGGCCCCCGACCTGAACGAGGTGCTGTGCCGGATCCCGAGGGGTCGGTTGCTACCCTGGGGCTGGGCGCGACTACTGGGCGCGCGGCGCGGCCGGACCTGGTCGCGGATCGTGATGTACGGAGTGGATCCCGCACATCGGGGATCGGCGTTGGCTGCGTGGCTTTACATCGCCATGATCCGCGCGGTGGAGGCGCGGGGGCTGGCCGGGACCGAGGCCTCGTATGTTCTGGATGACAACGCGCCGGTGAACGGCCTGTCGCGCAAGCTCGGTGGCGTATTGACGAAGCGGTATGCCCTGTATGGGGTACCCGAGCACCGGGAGGCGACCCATGACTGCCCGGCATGAGGCGATGCGGAATTTCGGGCCCGGTATCCTGGGCGGCACCACGACGGGGGATTGGTGGCGCATCCTGCGGGAGAACAGGTTCGAGGTATCCCCGCGGTACTGGCCACGGGCGCTGGGGATCTCGCTGCTGGGTCTGGTGAACACCTTCAATGGGCGACGTGAGATTCGCCGCCATGGTGCTGCGGTACGGGCCACTCCAGTGGCGCCGCCGGTGTTTGTTCTTGGCCTCTGGCGTGGCGGAACCACCTATCTGCACACGCTAATGACCCGTGATACACGTTTCGCCTATCCGGACCTTTACGAGGCCCTCAATCCCGACACCTTCCTGGGCGGCAAGCGTATCGGCGCGCCGCTGCTGGATCAGATGGTGACGCGCCGTCGCCTCATGGATCGCATGCGCCAGGGCGCGTGGGAACCGGTCGAGGAGGATATTGCGCTAGCTGCCCACGGCATGTCCTCCATGCTGGGGCTCGTCTTTCCACGGTACCGTGACCGGCACTGGCGTTGGGTCACGATGGACGGTCTGACCGACGATGAGCTTACGCGCTGGCGCGGAGCGTATCAGGACTTCGTACAACGCCTGAGCTACGCCAAGGGACGCCGCCTGGTGCTCAAGTCCCCGGCCAACACGGCTCGCATCCGGCACATACTGGAAATGTATCCGGACGCCGTATTCGTCACCGTCCATCGCCATCCAGCGGATGTGCTACGCTCGACCTTGCACGCACTGAACACGACGTCGCCGTGGTGGCGGCTGCACGGAGGGGAGTTCGATCTGGACTGGGTGATCCGGTCGTACGGCGAGGTTGTTCGGGCCTATTTCCGGGATCGCGCTCTTGTCCCGGCATCCAGGCTGTGCGAGGTGGCCTACGCGGATCTGGTTCGCGACCCCGTAGGCGAAGTGGCGCGCGTGTACCACGAACTGGATCTACCGGATTATTCGTTCGCGAGCGAAGCTGTTGCGGCCCATGCCAAGGAGGTGCGGGGGCACGAGCGGGTGGAATATAAACCGCTACCTGCGGGGGTTGAAGAGCGCTTGAACTCGGCCTGGAAGCCGGCGTTCGAGGGATGGGGATACCAGATCTGATCGGTTGTGCCTCTGAAAATGTGTTTTTTGTGCAGCCGTATAACTAGCTTGAGTGTAGACACTTACGGATTGCACCCAACGTTTGGTTCTGATTGAAGGACCGGATTTTCGACCTACCGGGAAAAGAGGGTACCTGCTGGGGCCGCCAGGTACGTCATGCCCCGGAGACACCTGCGCCTCGGAGGGAAAGTGGCCGATACACCTCGACAACAGGAGATCATACGCCCTCCGCACCTAGGTCGAGGTTTGGTATACGCTATTGATGAGCTAAACCAGCTAAAGGCAACAGGTAGGAAACACACAAACCTGCCGTCGCCGGCCCGCCTGCTAACGCGCACCCTACTGGCCAATTGCAACT
>CAZLUL010000134.1:0-11352 GCA_964562635.1 uncultured Fibrobacteraceae bacterium
CGGTTGTTGTCACCAGCCGGACCAGCCTGATGCTAGCACAGTTCGATTGGACCGGAACCCCGTATTATGGCGGTCACGGCGGCAATACTCCATATGAGGCCTTGAGAACCATGTTAAAACAGACAGGAATCTGTCCGGAAGGGTCCGGTATATCACACAGCTGAAAGTCGTGCGGCACCGCCACCGCTGGGCCGAAACCGGCGCCCTCGACCACTATCGATTCGCCCATGCCTTTGATCATCTCTACGGGGCGTTCAGAAACGCCTTCGGCGGTGTCACGTTGATTTGAGAATGATGTTCAACAGGTTGAGGGGCTTGATATTGGGTTTTCGTTTGTGATACGATCCTTTCCTCGCCCCCTTCTCGCCCAGTAGGTTTTGCACCGTTGGGCTTTAGACGAGGTGGGGACTGCGTTGTGCGCATATATATTCCCTTCCAAACGAAACCCACTGTTGAACCACGTAGTCGTCAGATGGCATCTGCGTTGTACCGGTACTTGGCGACGCACACACAAGGTCATGGGGGTATTTTTTATGATCGGGAAACCAGATTTCCATGCCAATCGATTTCTGCTTTGGATTCTGTTGACCACCGCCCTGCTGCCATCGGCAACCCTGGCCACGAACATCGAAGTTCCCGGCGATGCGGCTACCATTCAGGCGGGAGTCGACATGGCGGTCAACGGGGATGTGGTGGTTCTGGTTGATGCCCTCTATTCGGGCCCGGGCAACCAGGATGTGGACTTCAACGGAAAAGCGGTGACGGTCAGATCCCAGAATGAAACCCCCGCGAGTTGCGTCATCGACGCGGCCGGGCGCCGGGGATTCTTCTTTCAGAACGGGGAGAGCGCGTCTTCCCGGCTGATAGGGGTCACGGTGACCAACGGGTTTGGTGCCTTTGACGGGTTCGGAGCCTATGGTGGGGCCATCTATATTTCCGGCGCCTCGCCATGGATAGAAAATTGCATCTTCACAGGCAACTCCACGCAAGGCAGCGGCGGCGCCATCTATATCAGGGATTCGGATGCCACCATTTCCAGGTGTGTCTTCGAATCCAACACGGCCGATGGTGGTGGCGGAATATCCTGCACCCGAAGTGCGACGTCGCTGAGTCCGACCATCTCCCACTGCATATTCCGCAACAACGTGGCCGATTTCGGGGGTGGGCTGGAAATCCGAAACCGGAGCGTTCTCACAGTCGAATACTGCACCTTCACCGGCAATGTTGCCAATGGTGCCGGGGGTGCCGTTGCGATGGACTTCGGCATTATCCAGATGGATTTCTGCACGCTGAGCGGAAACAGCGCAGGGTTTGCTGGAGCAGGTATTGCCGGGGAATTGCCGCAGGGATCTGCGGTCAGCAACACCATGATCGTCAATTCCGTGAGCGGAAGCGCCTTCTATTACTGGGATGAACAGGGCATCACCTTTTCCTGCTGCAATATCTTCGGAAATGCGGGGGGTGACTGGACCGGGGGGATCGAGGACCAGTACCCGGGCGTGGACAACCTCTCAGAGGATCCTCAGTTCTGCTCGTCGATGCCTGATGATGAGGAATACTGGGGTATCCAGGCCGACTCTCCCTGTTCGGGTGATGTTTCCTCCTGTGGGCAGATGGGCGCCTGGGGGTCTGATTGCGGGACCACCGCTACACAAATCAAGGATTTGGGAAGTCTCAAGGCGCTGTATCGATGATCAACGGTGTTGTTGGGAAGTGGGCCACACGGGTGGGATCGATGCAGGTGCGTTTAGCGCGACGAGGCGCATGACCTTGGTAAAATTGTGGCTTGCATCCGTCGTCGGGACAAACCGGATGGATTATTTGGCAGGCACAGGGGTAAGGGCGCCATGCCCCAATAACGCCTATCCGCTAACCAGTGGTTTCGACGTAGTTTGATTCCCGGTATTTCGGACACTTCAATAGGGAGGGAGATCTGATGAAACGGTCTTTGCTTTATGTCGTTGTTTTGTTTTGCGCACTTTCCTGGATCACCGCAACCACAAGTTTCGCGCAGTGTGACGAGGTCTCCCTCGCCCAAGACACGTCTCTACAGCTGCCAAGTCTCCCTCCAATCCCGTTCGAAATCTTGGACGACCTTCAAGCCCCAGAGTACCAATACGGGGCTTGGTCAGAACTCGCTGCCTACCCAGAGCATCGATTTGCGAGCGCGGGAATATACGACCAAAGTAGAGCCCGGCTGGTCATGTTCGGTGGCACTAATTTTATTCCTAATAATGACTTGTGGGGTCTCGATCTCGGTGGGCCTTCCCCCCAGTGGTCACGATTAGATGCGACTGGCATCGCGCCTGAGTCCAGAAATAGCCACACGGCAATTTACGATCCGGTCAGAGATCGCATGCTGGTTTTTGGCGGGCAGTTGCCTGATAACCTGGGCGTTTCGAATGAGCTTTGGGAACTCACTTTCTCACCTGAACCAGCCTGGCAACTATTATCGGCAGCCGGATCACCGCCTCAAGCACGTGCCAACCATGCCTGTATCTACGACCCCATCCGGGATCGACTTCTTATCGTTGGTGGGACGGCGGAGTCGGGGCAGCACTTGAACGACGTGTGGGAATGCTCATTGACAGGGACCCCACAGTGGGGACAGATCGTCCCGCAGGGATTAGCGCCTGCCGAGAGATCCTACCACGCAATGATTTACGATCAGCAAGGTGACCGGGCCATTATGTACGGTGGCTATGGAATTGCTCGATATGGAGATCTCTGGGCGCTCAATCTCACCGGTCCCGCCGTCTGGACCAGATTAACGGAAACAGGACCCATTCCCGAGACCCGGTCGGCTGCCGGGGCAGTGTATGATCATGTCACAAATGAGTTGATCATTTTTGGGGGCAGGACGGACACTGGTAGAGTAAATGAGCTTCTCGCGGTTTCGCTAGACGACCCTATACAGTGGCGTACGGTGGCCCCTCCCGACCCTCAGCTTGTGGGGCGAAGTGGGGCCGTTATGGTTTACGATGACACGCACGATTCTATCCTCCTGCATGGGGGGCTGAGCAACGTTGGGTACCCACTTGAGGATGCTTGGGAATACCCTCTTCGCGCGGGAACGGGGTGGCAGCGGCTGCCTCCGGAGGGGCGAATTCCCCATGGACGGGCGGCCCACACCTTCACATACGACACCTTGAATGATTCTTATGTCCTGTATGGCAATGATTTTACGGATGAAGCGAATTCTGTCTGGATAATGTCGGTTCAGACAGCCGGCGATGATGCGGAGTATGAAGAATGGACCAAGTTGCCCGTACCTGCGATTGCACCGACCGTGCGGGGCGAGCATGGTGCCGTGTTCGATGAAACCCGCCACAGACTGATCATATCCATGGGCACTACCTTTACGCCCGAAGTCGCCGGCTTGAACGACACCTGGGCACTTAGCTTGGATGGTGAGCCCGCGTGGGAGCTCATTGACCCTGGAACCGGGCCTTCACGCAGGGGCGACGTGGCGATGGTCTACGACGGTCTGCGCGATCGCGTGATTCTATTTGGGGGCATTGAGCATGCTGCAGATGGAAGTCGGGTGTGGAAAAACGATGTTTGGGCGTTGAACCTTGCCGAGCCATCCCCGACCTGGGAGGAAATGGTAACTGTTGGCCCCGTACCTCCGCCTCGCGGTGACCATTCGATGGTCTATGATCCCTTGCGGGATAGGGTCGTTTTGTTCGGAGGCTCGCCCATTTATGGGAGCGTTCTTGACGACTGCTGGGCCCTGAATTTTGGTGGGGAAAACCGTTGGGAGGAACTCCTGCCACTTGGAGCCAGCCCTAGCGCGAGATCGGCCGCGGCCACGATTTACGATCCGATTCGAGATAGGATGGTTGTTTCGAGCGGTGGGGACCCCGCGCCTCTTAACGACACTTGGGCGCTTAGTTTTCTTGATGAGGCGCCAACGTGGACCCTCCTTGCTCCGGTTGGCGATGCATTGCCTCCGGCACGTGGCAGTGGAAACATGGCTGGAACATATGACAGCAAACGTGATCGGTTCGTGGTCTATGGCGGCTCCAGCTATTGGCACTATCGGGAAACCAGCACCTGGAGTCTGACTTGGGGAGTGACCGCCGATGGTTCTACCGGGCCAACGGTCCTGGGTGTTTATCCCCAGCGAATTTCCGCAGTCGGACCAGGATCTATTGCCATATTGGGCGTCGGGTTTGAACCGGGCTCCGTCGCTGTTCTGGCCCAAGGTGGCGTTGAAATCGCTCCGGTTGCCAGCTCCATGTCTTCAGACGGAAGCGTGATCTTTGGCAACTACAATATCGACGGACTGTTCCCTGGACCAGTGGATGTTCTCGTTGTGGGGCCCGGTGGAAAAACGGTACCAGCGCCCAGTGTTATTGAAGCGGAAAGCGAACCCCGTACCAACCTGGATGTCAGCATGTCCGGGCGAGATCGGTTTCGTCCAGGAACGGAAACAGTCGTGAACATCGCATTCACCAATAGCGGCAACGTCACAGTGCCGACTGTGCCACTTTTCATCACAGGGTTTCCAGGAAACGCCCAGGTGCGGGCCTTGAGCGGAATGGTTGAGCTTTCTCCTTCCGGCGACGCGCTCGATGATGCGACCGGCAACGACCTTGAGCTGTACACCGCGAACGAAGACAGCACGGATTTTGGCGTTTGCTTGCAAGTCGCGAATCTCTCGCCCGCCATTCCGGTGCAAGTCTCACTCGGGGTCACCATTCCGGATAACGTGTCTCTAACCCTGAGGGCCCAGTATGGGGCAACCGTGTTTTGGTACAACGACACACCGCCGGGCGCAGGCGTTGGTGATAAAAACTCTGGTGATTGTGTTGGTGCTCTAGTAGAGCACGGCATAGGAATTGTAACCGGTGAATTTTTGCCCGACTACGTGAATTGCGGTTTAGCCCTTTCGGGTGCATTCACTTCCGCAACAGAAGCGGCGAGAGACCATGTTCAGCGCTCCGACACCAGCTTTCTTGCCGCTTCCTTGGATTTTGTAAAAACGGGTGTAGGTGCTTTTGGCGACGCCCTTTCTATAGCCGATGACTGCGTCGGCGCTTTGCCTCCGACCCCCGCGAGCGCGGTGACCGGCGCTTTCTTTGCGGGTTGGTCGTTTGGCGGTGTGTTGAGTGAAGATTGCGGCGCCTCAGATGCCCTGATGGAGGCAGCGTGGAACATGATGCATGAGGAGTTTGAATTAGAAGCCAGTTCATCCTTCGATCCCAACGAGATTCGAGGTCCGGCTGGCGTGGGCGCGAATCGGAGTGTTCCACAGTCGTCCAATCTGGCCTACGACATCTTGTTTGAGAATTTACCTGCGGCGACCGCTGCGGCTCAAGTGGTCGTGATCAACGATCACCTGGATTTGGATGTGTATGATCCTGCAACATTCAGTTTTGGCCATATCGCGATCGGGTCAACTTCGGTTACAGTCGCCCCAGGCAGGCGTAAGCTGAACGATGTTGTGGATTTGCGGGACGAGATGGGTGTGTATGTCCTGGCCCAAGGAGAGTTTAACGAGGCCACGGGTGTTATCACCTGGAGATTCCTGACCATTGATCCAGCCACTTGCGGATTACCGAGCGATCCCGAAATGGGCTTCTTGCCTCCGAACCAAATTTCACCCGAAGGGGAGGGAAGCGTCAGCTTCTATGTGAAACTCCGAGACGGTCTGTCCAGTGGTACGGTGGCGAGCACTGGAGCGGAAATTATATTCGATGCCAATCCGGCCATTCTTACCGGTGATTGGTCAAATATGATTGATGCGATGCCACCGGCAAGTCAGGTATCCCCCCTTCCTGCGGTCCAGGATACGACCGACTTCTTGGTGGAGTGGTCTGGGTTCGATGGAGAGTCGGGCATTGGCGGGTATTTCGTATACGTTTCGGAGGATGAAGGGCCCTTCGACGTTTGGCAAGAAGGTACGAGGCAGGAATCTGCCGTGTTCAATGGCACATCTGGAAAATCCTACGATTTTTACAGCATCGCCGTTGATTTCATCGGGAATATGGAAGCCGCGCCGGGAGGTCCTGACGCGAGCACAATGGTAGGTGATCCTGTTTCTGGAATTAGCAATTCTCCTAATCCGAAAGTACTTGCTCTTGGGCAAAATGCCCCGAACCCCTTCAACCCGGTGACGACAATCCATTACGATTTGCCCCAGGCGGCAAAGGTCGATCTGCGGATCTATGACTTAGCAGGGCGACTAGTTAATACGCTTGTGAACGGGGAAGTGATAGAGGCGGGAAGTAAGGAAATTGTCTGGCGCGGCCGTGACAGCTCAGGTCGTCAAGTGGCCTCAGGAGCCTATTTCTACAAGTTGGTTGTCGGTGACTTCACTGAAACAAGGAGGATGTTGTTGGTGAAATAGGTCCATATGTCCTTCACTTTGGGGCTGGTTGATCATCAGATTCAGCCAGCCCCGTTGTCTTTGTACTCGTTTCCTTGTTGCAGTCCCACCCGAGGACCCGAGATTACGGACAGAGAAAATTTGCGAGAGTTTTGCGGATTGCAGAAGCGGCCTATAACGGCATGAAGTCAAAGGGTTGCAAGCGTGCTTCTCTCACCTGTGTTTTTCTCAGAATCTATCAATTCGTATAAACCCCTAAACGACCCCTGATTTCGTTTTTGATGATTTTTGTAAACATTTTACCCCTCTCCTAATTGATATGCTATGGTCAAAAAGCATTCCAACCGGGAGGAATATCATGTCCAAGTCCCGCGCGTTGTCTACCCTTGCCATTTCCATGCTATGCCTGATCGCAACTGCCGCCGCCGCGGCCGACCCACCCGTCTTTGAGCCTCTCAAACAGATCGCCGACGGTCGCGTCATCTCTTCCAACTCGGTGACCATGCCCGGTCTCAGCGACCCGACTGTTCCGGCCGGTCCTCTGGGCCGCATCGTTACGCACGACAGGCTGACCGGTGAGGTCACCATCCGCGAGAACGTCTCGCGCGAGGAATTCCTGTCACAGTACGGTATCTCCGGTACCTCGGGCACCCTGAAGGGACCGATCGCCGAGCCGGCCGACAAGAACTTCTACTTCTGGGATGAAGTGGACGATCCCACCATCGGGACCTACCCCATGCATTTGAAGGTCGAACTCCGCTGGGGTCCGCCCTGCATTACACACTGCGGCGTCGACTGCTCTGGCACGCTCATCGATCCCATGCATGTGATCACCGCCGCCCACTGCGTCTTCAGCTACAACTTGAACCATCTGGGCTGGGCCGATGAGGTCAGCGTGTCTCCTGGATACGATAACGGTGACGGCCCCTGGGGCAGTGCCAACTGGACGCAGATGCATGCCTGGGAGGGATGGACCGACGATCATGACCCCCACCACGATATCGCCGTCATCGATCTCGACCGGCCCATCGGCGCGTTGGTCGGCTGGCGCGACTACGGTTACAACGACGACTGCGATTGGTACTACGAGGGCGACTGGTTGCATCGTGGGTATCCTTCCGAGGAACCGTACGACGGCCAGAGCATGTTCGAGAACGGCGGCAGCTTCGACACCTGCTGGTCGGATTATACGCTGGATTTGCACGGCGCCTGGTTCGACAACCCCTCCTGGGGCGGCCAAAGCGGCAGTGGCTCCGTGCGCGACGGGGTGGTCTGGGCCATCCTGCGGGGCAGCGATCGCGAGACCTCTACCGATGCCGCCCTGCTGACCGACGAAAAATTCGCCGACATTGGCACCATGCGTTTCGAGGACATGCCCTCAACACCCGACCTGATGCCCATTTTCGTGCAGGCCGAGGGCCTGACCCTCGAACCTGGCGATCCGTTCACGTCCTTCACCTTCGAGCTGGTCAGCTATGCCCAGCAGGGGGTGAACACCAACGTGATCTGCGACGTCTACCTCTCGACCGATATGAACATCACCTCCGGCGACGTCTGGCTCGAGGACGTATCGGTGCCGGTGAACCTGCAGGCCATGAGCTCCCAGACCGTGAGCGTTTCGCCGATCTCGGTGCCTGTCGCCACCGGACCGGGGCGATATTACCTGGGCGTCATCCTCAACTACGGGGACGCCAATCAGGGCAACAATACCACCGCCGCGGTCGAACTGGACTCCATCTACGTGGCCTGCCCGCTGCCCCCCGCGCCCCTGATCACCTCGCCCATCACCGGCGAGGTTTGCCAGCCTGTGTCCCGCACCATCGACTGGATGGACCTGCCCAACATTGAGACCTACCAGCTGCGGGTCGGCCCCTGGTGCGGCGGCGGCACCGTCTATGACGCCGGCACCGCCAGCCAGTACACCGTGTCCGGACTCGACAACGGCACGACCTACTACGCGTCCGTACGCGCCAAGACATACTGTGGCTCATGGGGCCCCTGGTCCTTCTGCATCAATTTCAGCACTCTGGACATCCCCACCTCCGAGGTGGCGTTCCTCACTCCCCCCGCAGGCGACGCCTGCCAGGACTCGACCTCGGTCTCGATCGCCTGGTCCATCGTGCCCGGCGCCACCGGCTACGAACTGCGCGTGGGGGAGACCTGCGGCAGCGGGGGCACCTACCCCTTGTCGGCGGCGACTCCGTTCTACGAACTGAATAGCCTGTCCGGTGGCACCACGTACCACTACCAGGTCCGGGTTATGGGCAATTGCGGAAACTGGGGAGACTGGAGCGCCTGCCGCGACTTCTCCATCCTGCCGGGCATCTATCTCGTGCCCGTCCAGTCCCAGCCCCTGGACGGCAACAACTGCATGAGCCCCAGCACGGTTCTGAGTTGGCAGCCGCCCGGCTATCCCTGCACTTACGAGGTGGAGTGGGGCGGGACCTGCCGCATGGGCAACACCGCCGTGGTGAGCACCCCCTATATCCAGCTGCCGCTCTTGGCCGAGGGCACCTGGTACTGGCACGTGCGGGCGCTGCATGCCTGCGGTGGGATCAGTTCCTTCTCGCCGTGTTGGAGTTTCGGTGTGGACGGTACGATACCGACGTGGCCCGGCAATCTCCAGAGCCTGACCCACGAGACGTCGACCTGGTCCAACGTCCCGGTCGTGACGACCTTCTGGGAGGACGCCACCGACGACTGCATGGTGGAGTACCGTATCGTTTGGGACCACTGGTCGACCACGGTGCCTGATTCCCTGGCTCAGGCCGTCCCCGATGTCACCCACGACTCCGAACCCCTGCCAGACGGTGACGACCATTGGGTCCATGTACTGGCCAAGGACGTGCCGGGCAATCTGGCGGTAAATCCCCAGCACCTGGGGCCGATCTGGATCGACACCTCGCCGCCTGCCGTGCAGGTGCTCAATCCGGTGGGCGGGCAGCAGCTGGTGGTGGGCTCAGTGGTGACTATCGCCTGGACGGCCGACGACGCCTGGTCGGGTGTGGACGATGCCCTGCTCCACTACACGCTCGATGCGGGGGCCACCTGGCAGCCCATCGCCGCGATCACCGATCCGCTGGTCAGTACCTACGACTGGACGGTACCCACGGCGCAGACCGACAGTGCGAGGGTGCGGGTCACGGTCACCGACATGGTGGGCAATATCGGCTCGGCCACCAACGAGCGTTGGATCAGCATCGGTTCGGCGGCCGGGGTGGACGGAACCGGGATCACGACGCGCTTCGTGCTGGCGGGCAATTATCCGAACCCCTTCAACCCGTCGACGACGGTGCGCTTCGCGGTGCCGTGGTCCGCACGGGTGCGGCTGACGGTTTTTGATCTGCAGGGACGGCTCGTGCGCGTGCTGCGGGATGGTCCGGCCGAGGGCCCGGGGTGGCACGAGGCGCAGTGGTTCGGGCAGGACGCCGCCGGACGTCAGGTCGGCGCGGGGGTGTACTTCTACCGGTTGGAGGCTGGCACATTCCGCGAGACGAGGCGCATGACGCTAGTGAAATGATTTCCATGCGGGGTTGGCTGACGATGTGGTCGGTCAACCCCTGTGCCTACCATTTTCCGACATTTCGATTGGCCTACATAGATCCTGTAGACACCCCACTCAACTCAGAAATATCCACCAAGGGCAACATCGTGATCTCTGGGGTGGCGGGGTAGCCGCTTTTGCCCGGAAAGACCACCCACAAATGTTCAAGGTTCAAGTCGCTGATGGCCACATGCATCGACCGGCTGACCTTGGGGGCTTCGTTAAATTTGAATTCAACCCCAAATCGTTTGCCGCCGGCAAAAAAGAGCAGGTCCAATTCCGCACCGCCGTGGGTCGCCCAGAAATAGACGTCCGTTCCTTTGAGGGTTTTGAGGACCTGTTCCAAGGCAAACCCTTCCCATGATGCTCCCAGACTCGGGTGCCCGCTCAGTTGGGAATAATCTTCGATATTCAACAGGCTATGCAGCAGTCCACTGTCTCTGAGGTAAATCTTAGGTGACTTCACCTGCCGCTTTTTCAGATTTTCATACCACGGCTGAAGTTGTCGGACCATAAAAGTGCCCGTCAGAATATCCAAATACCCGCGCACTGTCTTATCAGAGTGACCCATGGACCGGCCCAGCTCGGAGCCATTCCAGGTTTGCCCATGTGCGTGCGCCAGCATCGACCAAAAGCGTCTCATGGCCGGGGCGGGTGTGGTGATGCCGAGTTGCGGGATATCCCGCTCCAGAAAAGTCCGGATAAATCCTTCGCGCCAGGCAATGCTGTCTGTTCCGTTGCGAGCCAGATAGGAGCGGGGAAAACCACCGCGAACCCAAAGCTGATTCAGTTGACTGGGCCCAACTTCAGACAAATCAAACCCGCCCAGTTCGATAAATTCGACCCGCCCAGCCAGGGATTCGGAAACTCCCTTAACCACATCGGGCGAAGCGCTGCCCAGGATCAGGTAGGTGCATTGGTGATCCTGACGATCTACCAGGACCCTGAGAACGTCAAAAAGAGCAGGCATGCGCTGGATTTCGTCCAGAACGACCAATCCGGACAACGATTCCAGGAACATTTCCGCGTTTTGGAGACGTTGCTGATCCGAGGGCGACTCCAGATCAAAATAATGACTGGATCGAGAGGCGGCTATCCCTTTGGCAATTGTGGTTTTACCACACTGGCGGGGCCCAAGTATGGCGGTCACTGGTGACCGGTTCAGGGCTGTAGCGATCGCTTCTTGATGTGTTTTTCTTGGTAACATGAGGTGAGTTTAACATTGAAATTTCGGAGTGTCAATCCGAAATTACGTGATTGTGTAACAATCCCCAGGGATGGGAGGCTTGTCCCTACCAAATATTCCATCGGGCCTAAATCGGCCGGTTATGGTCCATTCTGGAGTTCGCAAACTCTCAGACTACCATAGTTCTCTTTCCCGTCTCACCCTTCCAGAGACAGTCAACCCCAGATTTTTTTGTAGGCGGCTCCGCAGGCCGTTAACGGGTTGTCCATACGCTTTTTCGAGCTCACC
>CAZLUL010000135.1:0-11223 GCA_964562635.1 uncultured Fibrobacteraceae bacterium
TACAAGTACATGACCGCCGGCGAAACCACGTCCCGCAAGATGACCCTGCTGAAGTAGGCAGGCCTTAAAAAAAAGCGCCCCACGGTCAACCACCGTGGGGCGCTTTTTTAGGCCTGCTACTCACCGAAGATGGCCACCGCACCTTCGCCGTTCGATTTGCGAAAGCCCCGGTACATGCCCGGCGTATTGAAGACCATGGCGATGTTGCCGGCCGCATCGAGCGCCACGATGCCACCTGTTGCCTGCTGGGCCACGAGTTTCTCCAGAATGACTTTTTCGGCCGCCGCCTGCAGCGACAGTCCGCCGTATTCCATCAGCGCCGAGATGTCGTAGGCGACCACGTTGCGGATGAAATATTCGCCGTGCCCAGTAGCTGAGACGCCACAGGTGCGGTTGTTGGCGTAGGTGCCGGCGCCGATGACGGGCGAATCGCCGATGCGGCCCCACATCTTGAGGGTCATGCCGCCGGTCGACGTGCCCGCGGCGATGTTGCCCTGCTGGTCGACCGCCACACAACCCACGGTGCCGTGTTTGCGGTCCGGATCGGCATCCCGTTTCTCTTTTGCCTGCAAATAGCCCTGCCAGCGCCTCTCGGTGCGGAAATAGGCCGGATCCTCCAGGGCCACACCCTGGGCGGCGACAAACTCTTCGGCCCCTTCGCGGGCCATCATCACGTGGGGCGATTTTTCCATCACTGCCCGCGCGGCGCTGATGGGGTTGCGCACCGTCTTGACCCCGGCCACCGCCCCGGCGTTCAGGTCCCGCCCGTCCATGATCGACGCGTCCATCTCGTTGGTGCCCGCTTCGGTGAAGACGGCCCCCTTGCCGGCGTTGAACAGGGGCGAATCTTCCATGACCCGGATGGTGGCCTCGACCGCGTCGAGGCTCGAGCCGCCGCCAGTCAAAATGGCCGCGCCGACATCAATGGCCTCGGTGAGCTTGGCTCGGTAGGCGGCTTCGGTTTCCGCGTCCAGATTATCGCGCAGGATGGTGCCTGCGCCGCCGTGGATGACCAGCGACCAGTTGGGGGCGTCGGCGGCCAACGCGTGCGCCGTGCCCAGCAACAGGCAGATTCCGAGCAGCAACGACAACGTTTTCATGGCTCGACATTCCTTGGTTAGTGGACATATCCCAACGACCGCAGTTTGCGCAGCGTCTCGGGCGACCGGCCCACCGGTTCCAACGTCGGCGCAACAGTGTGTGGCTGCTCCAGGTCGATCACGTCGCCCAGTTCCTTCATCAATTCCGCGACCACGGCCGGGTGTTGTGCCGCCACGTCGGTGATTTCGCCCGGGTCGGTTGCCAGGTCAAACAGCGTCGGCACCCGCCGGCCATCGAACCAGTAGACCATCAGCTTCCATTGGCCACTGACCAGCGTCTTGACGAAGCGTTCATCGCTGGGCCCTTCTTCGGCCATGATCACCGAACGGCTGACCCCATCGGGATGGGCCGCCAAGTCGCTCAGGTCCACGCCGTCAAAATACGCGCGGGACCGGCGCCCGGTGATGGACAAAATCGTGGGCAGCACATCCACCGTCGACACGGCCGCCGGCACCACCGTGCCGCCGTGGGTACCGGCCGGCCACTTGATCATCAAAGGCACCTTGATTGCTTCGTCAAAAGGCATCGAGTGGGTGAAGTACAGCTGATGCTCGCCCAGATGCTCACCGTGGTCGCCCACCAGAACGATGAGGGCCTTGTCGTATAAACCCTGCTCTTTCAAGCCCGCCACAACCTCGCCCACCATGTGGTCCACATAGCTGATCCCGGCGGCGTATTGCCGGACGGGATAGTTGAAATCGGTCACGCCGTCGAGCCAGTCGTACATTTGGGCCTTGTTGTCGGTGTTGAAGACCTGATTGTGGTCCGACTTCAGGAAATCCAGCAGCGGTTCGCCGGGCGCATCCTTTTTTCCGTCGTAGTACATGCCATCGAAAGGAGCGGGGGGCGTGTAGGGGGCGTGGGCATCGAAAAAATGCAAAAACAGATAGAAGGGCTCTTCGCGATGCTGAGCCGCGAACCGCAACCCATGGCGGGCCACTTCCTGCGAAGCGCGGCCATCGCTGTTGTCGGGAATCTTGGTGCCGGTGCCGTAGCCCTGGGCCATGCCGAAGCCATGGGTCAGCCAGCCGATGGTCACGAAGGCGGCCGTGGGCAGGCCTTCGTCCTGGAAGTACTCGGCCATCGTCACGTGTTCGTCGGCCAGGCGCAGATATTTGCCACCGAGAAACCCATGCCGATAGGGCTGCAGGCCGGTGAAAATTGAAGCGAAGGAGGGGCCGGTCCAGGGTGAGGTGGAGCGGCATTCGGGAAAATAAACCCCGTCGGCCGCCAAGGCGTCGATGTGCGTTGTGCGCAGGCCGTCCATGCCGGCCACACCCAGAAAATCACCCCGAAAGGTGTCGACACCAATGACAATGACCGGACCGTCAAATACGACGGTCCGGTCATCACTACAGCTGGTCAGCAGGCCCAGGCCGGCGACCAATATCAGATATTTCAGCCAAGGCTTCACCAGAAGACCCTACTCCACTTCCATCATCAGGTACCGCAGCATGCCGCCGCGTTCAAGGTGGAACACGGCAGGCTCACCAAAGCCGATGTCCCGAACCATTTTCTTCAGCGAGCGCAAGCCCTTGACTGGCTGCCCGTTGAGCTTGTAGATCACGTCGCCGGGCTGGAAGTGGTCGCCCAGCAGGTTCACGTCGGCCGCCAGTGAGGCCACGATCACGCCTTCAACCTGGCGGGGCTTGAAGGGCAACATGCGGGTCGTCTCCTTGTCCAGGTCCAGCGCCAGGATGCCGATGCGATCGACCAGGTTGCGCTCGGTGCTGATCATGTCGTAGAAGCGGTAGTCCGGTTCGCTGCGCTCGATGACCTCGACCTCGGCGGTGAAGGTCTTGCCGTCACGGGCGACTTCCAACTCGACCTTGGAACCAATGGCCTTGTTGTAGAGGTTGACCTCGAACTGACGCGAGTTTTCCATGGCCTTGCCGTCCAGCGAGAGCACGATGTCGCCGACGCGCAGGTTGGCCTCGTGGGCCGGACCGTTGGGGAACACATCACCCAGGATCACACCCCAGTCGTAGCCCAGGTTCAGGGCCTTGTTCAACCACGGGTTCACCGACTGCGGGTTCACGCCAATGATGCCGCGCTTGACCCGTCCGGTGGCCCGGATCTGGTTGAAGACGTTTTTGACAATATTGCTGGGGGCGCTGAAGCTGAGGCCTTCGCTGCCGCCGCTCTGAGTCAGGATCAGCGTATTGATGCCCACGACTTCGCCGTGCACGTTCACCAAGGGACCGCCACTGTTGCCCGGGTTGATGGCCACATCGGTCTGCACGTAGATCATCGGGTTATCGCGCTCCAGTTGGCGGGCCACCGTGCTGACGACACCCATGCTGACGGAGTTGTTCAGGCCCATGGGACTGCCAAAGGCAAAAACGAGCTGTCCCTGGTGCAGGGCATCGGAATCGCCGAGAGGCAGGAAGGGCAGGTCGGTCCCGTCGATCTTCAGGACAGCCAGGTCGGTTTCCATATCCACACCGATAACCTGGGCGCTAACCATTGCGCCGCCACCGGTCAGAATCGACTTCCCGGCGCCGGTGCCGAGGGTTTCGGCCGACAGCCGCACCTGCACGCGCTTGGCACCCCGCACCACATGGTTGTTGGTGATGATGTAACCGGAAGCATCGAGGATGACCCCGGAACCAGTGGCCTGCTGCTGCCCAAAGAGCGCCGCGCCCTGGGGCACCGAACCGACCAGGGCCCCGAAGCTGGAGGTGTAGATCTGCACCACGGCGGGGTTCACGGTCGTGGTCAACTCCCGGATCTCATTGCCAAAGGACGAGATATTCCATTCCGCTTCCTGAGCCAGCGGCATCGTGGCGGGTTGGAGCATAAGCAGCAACGACAGGGTCAGGACGGTCTTCAGCAACAGGTTTCGCACGGGATCCTCCAGAGGCTTTGATACAAAAAGAAGCGTTTCGTGCCCATATACTAAGGTGAGGAGGGTCGCAGGACAACCTGCACTCCACCGGCGGTCCAAAAAAAGCCGCCAGACCACAAGGGGCCTGGCGGCTGTTGGCGAGTAAAACCTATTTCACGCTATTTCACGAGAACCATGCTGCCCGAGGCATCAAAACCGCCATCTGTCGTCAGACGATACAGATAGGTCCCCGAAGCCACCGGTCGGTCGCTGTTGTCGGTTCCGGTCCAGACCACTTGATGGATGCCGGCGGCGAAGTCTTCGTGGGTCAGGGTGCGCACGTGGCGACCGTCAACCGTGTAGACCTCGACCATGGCCCGCGCATCCTGTTTCAGCGAGAAGCTGATGGTGGTGCTGGGGTTGAAGGGATTGGGATAGGCTCCGGTCAGGGCCGTCAGGCTCGGCAATAGATCGTCACCCACGGCGCTCGGCAGATCAATGCCTTCGGTGATGGCCAACACCTGATTGGCGGGCTGGGCCCCGATCACCTGGTGCAGACCGCTGGGCCAGTAGATGTCGATCTGGCTGACGGTTGTGCTGGCGGCCAGGCCGAAGTGCGGGTCCATGGCGCTGGAGCTGAGATAACCCGAACCCGGGCTGATGAAGCGGGTCTGGCTCACGCCCCCGGCGGTCAGCACCACGCGGGCCCCGACGGCCTGGGTATTGTCGCCGGCAGCGGTCAGCTTCAGTTGCGACCAGTTGTTGCCATTGTCCAGGCCGTTGATAAACATCACATTGGCCGCACCCTCGCGGGAAACCACGATGTCGATCAAGCCGTCGCTGTTCATGTCGCCACAGGCTACCGCATTGCTGCCGAAGGTGGCTTCATCCGGGCCCACGGCCACGCGGGCAAAGCCGCCGAGGCCATCGCCGAGCAGGAACAGATCCGGCTCGTCGAAACGGGAAACATAGAGATCCAGGTTAGAATCGTTGTCCATGTCGGCCCAGAGCACGCCGCGGCCATGGCCCATGTCGGCCAGGTTGGCACCGGGGATCTGGGTGTACTGGAAAGGACCGGTGCACTTGTAGAGCACGTCGGCCTGGCCGTCGTTGGCCAGGTACAGGTCCAGGTCACCGTCGTTGTCGTAGTCACCCCAGGCGGCACCCTTGCTATTGCCCAGGTTGCCCATGCCCTGGCTGTCGGTCAGGTCCGAGAAACCAAACGTGGTGTTCTGGAACAGCACATTGCCGCTGAACTTGTTGAGCAGGAAAGGATCCGGACGGCCATCGAGGTCGCCGTCGCCCCAGACCACGCAGCTGCCGTTGCCACCGTCGGAGAAGGCGCCGGTGATGGAGGTGAACAAGACCATGCCGGGCACGATTTCACCCTGGCTCTTGAGCAAGCGGTTTTCCGTGCCCTCGTTGGTGACACTCAGGTCCAGGATACCGTCCAGATCGTAGTCGATCCAGGCCGCGCTGGCGCTCGGGGCGGTGTCGGCATCACCGATGGTGGTTGCCAAGGTGAAGCCACCCAGACCGTCGCCGGTGTAGAGCTGGTTCGCCTGGTTGTTGCGGGTCAGGTAGACGTCGAGGTTGCCGTCGCCGTTGATGTCGGCCCAGGCGGCGCCGCGCACGTCACTGGCCGCCGCCAGGGGCGAAGCGGCCAGGTTGGTGAAGACGTTGGCGCCGTCATTGCGCAGCATCAGGTCACCGGTGCCGGCACTGGTCATGTGCACGTCCAGGTCGCCGTCGTTGTCCACGTCCACCAGGCTGATGGCCGAACTGGCGTCCACATCACCGAGCGGCCCGGTGGCCAGGGCGGTGAAGGGGCCGTTGGTGTAGGCGCCGGTGAAGGTGATGGCGCCGTCCCGGATCAGGGTCTGCACTTGGGGACTGACCGGAGAATCCCAGTAGGGCTGGTCTTCCCAGGTGAGGGTGTACTGACCGACGGCAAATACGTTGATGTCGTGGTCACCGTGGCCGGTCACGTCGAGGCCCGGTCCGGTGATGTGCCAGCCGGCATCCACACCGTTGGGCTCGCAGTCGATGGCGATGGAACCCGCGTAGTCCGGGATGGCCTGTCCGGCCTGGTAGACTTCCTTGGTGCCCGAGTTCTGAACCACGACCACGATATTCAGGTTGGATTGGTCCCAGGCCGGATCCATGGCAAACGTGCGCTCGATGGAAACCGATTCGCCCGGAGTGGTCAGGGTGAAGGATTCGACCGGCAGGATATCCACCACCATGTTCAGGTTGGAGTGCAAGCCCATTTGGGTGACAAAGAAAAGCACCTGGCGACCGGCGCCGGAAGTGGCCTGGTCCACCGCGATGTCTGTCGTGACGGTGACCTGGCCGTTGAGCAGCACGTAGCCGGAGTCGATGGTCAGGGGACTGGCCTTGGCTAGCTCGCTGATCACATAGGGTTGGTAGGTGCTGAACATGGAGCCCGAAGCGGCCCCACCGACGTAGTCATAGACGCCGTTGAACATGACCGAAGGCGTGCCTGAGAAGCCGTAGTAGGAGGCGCGCGCGTTGCCACCGGGCAAGCTGTAGGGCGCTGTAAAATAGAAAGTCAGGCCGATAAATTCGGAACGGGTGTAGGTGTTGTACAAGTCATAGAACCCCGCGACCGCGGAGGGGCAGTAGGGTCAGTTGTCGGCCGACCACATCTCGCCGAGCACCGTGCGGTCGGCAGCGTAAACCGACCCGGTGTTTCCAAACAGGCCAACGGTGGCGGCAAAAAGAATGAGGCTGAACAGCAGGATTCTGGCGGCACGTGACTTCAGCATGAGCGCGATCTCCCGGTCAATGGATAGGCATTGTGTTTCTAATTGATAATTTTAACGCAAAATGCAAATAAAATCAGGTAAAAAATGGCCTAATCGACGACTGGGCAAAGATTCCCAAGGTTGTGATAAATATCGGTCAAATCTCAAGAGATTTGAATAATGATGTTTGTCGACAGCAATTCGTTGATAAAGACCTGCAAATCGGCCTCGGCGACGTCGCGTTCGACTTCGTATTCGGTCGTTATGGCGTCCAGAACCGCATCCAGGCTCATTTGGCCGTCCAACTGCTGCCAGATGAAGGCGCCGATATTTTCCAGGCTGTGGGTCACATCACCGGCTGGGGCCATGATCACCAGACCGTCGCCAATTTCCCGCACGGGACAGTCTTCATTGCGTGAAAATACGGATGTCGTTGCAATAACCATGGTCCAACTCCTTCAGTGGTTCATGTGTCGAGCCCATATTCGGCTGCGATCACTGGCCAGAACCCTTCATCGGGCAGAAACTCCAAAAACTTGAGGCTGGTTTTGGTGGCCAGCATTTCGGCCTGCTCCATCATCCGCGGTAAAGTGTCCCGGGTGGCGATCTCGTTCAACCCCACAGGAGGCACCATTTCGGCCGCCAGGGCAGTCACCGACTCCAGCAACGGTGCCCGCGTCAGCGCGTGATGCGGGGCTTGCTTCAACAGAAAAACGGCGGCCAGCGGTGCTTCGCCCGGCTGCTTGTTCTTGAACAACCCATTAAAAAGCGTACCGACAACCACCAGACCGTCGCCAGTGTTTCGCACCAGATTCATTTCATCGCCCAGCACGTGGTGAGCCGAACTGAGATTCGCGACGGTCGATTTGCCCGCCTCCGAGGGTCCCACAAACAGGAAGCCTTGGCCACCGGCAATCACGGCCGACGAATGGACCAGGAAGGCGTCCAGCCCCGCGACCCGGCGGGCCGACCAGAACGCCTGATAGAAAATCTGCTCGAGGATACGCATCAGGGGACCCCGGATGAGGGTGCCCTTGGCCTGGATCGAACCTCGCGCCGAGAAAGGATCGAAGTGCCCGGTGATCAGGCCGTCGGCGATGTCAAAACTGCCATCGGCGTGCAGCGACTTGGTGGTGATCAGGGAGTTGGGCAACTCGGGCACGTCGGCATGGGGAATCAATTCCAGATCCAACCGGATGTGGGGCGTGGCCAGGGTCGAAGGTCGACCAAACCAATTGCCCAGACCCACGGCAAACTCGGCCGGTTCGCAGTGCACCGCGATCACGGCACCGCCGAGATCCATGCGGTATTCGTCGGGCGACAGGCCGGTGGTGGTCTTGCCGGTCATGGTCTTCAGACCTTCGGTTTGTTGGTGCGCAGGCCACCGAGGGATTTGCAGTATTGGACCAGATGCTGCCGCAGGCCGCTCGAAGCCAGGGACGGATCGGCCGGATCCCCTTGGTCTGGTTGCCCGTCGACCGCAAAGCCCAGGACCCGGCCGCGCACGGTGTTGTGGCGGCGCCATCGCCCGGTGGCATTGCCATCGCCTTTTTCCAACAGCCAGTGCCAGGGCCCGACTTTGACCACCAGCAATACGCGGTGGGCGAGCAGGCGGTCGTCCTTCAGAAAAACGACCACGTCGCCGGCCCGGCAGTCAGTCGCTGGTTCCGCGCCAATGCGGAGCACGGCCCCGACGGGAATTGTCGGCAACATGCTGCCGGTCAGAAGCGGCAATTCGACCGGTTCGGTGGGGGTGGTTGTCTGGCCGGTCAGGGCCAGCCAGGCGTCCAGTCGTTTTTCCTGTTCGTGGCGCAATGTTTCCTGCCGGGGTTGGCGTGGGATTCGGAACGAGGACCACCATAGCAGGACACCGCCGCGCTTGTCGCTATCGGTCCTGCGCAATTTTGGCATTGAAGGCTAAAGGCCGACGGGGGTGGCGGCCGATCATTGGGAAACCCCAGTGACAGAAAAAGGCCTCACCCTTATGATGTGGGCCACGGCACCGACTCACGGCAGTGCACCTGTACAAGGACGGATCCTTGAAAGCCGAACACCGACATCTGAGAGATCTGGTCCGGGCCTGGGCGGACGGCCGCACGGCCCCATTGCCTTTGCCTGCCGGTGTGACGACCGAAGCGATCACCGACTGCCTGCGGGTGCACAATGCCGAAGCTGTGCTGGGCTCCTTGCTGCCGGCGTCTGCCCGCGAGGAGGCCTTTGTCCAACAGGTCAACCTTTCGCGCAGCCGATCCGATTTTCTGCTCCTGGAATACGAACGCCTGCTGCCGATCCTGACCGCGCCCGGTTGCCAACCGGTGCTGCTCAAGGGAGCGGCCCTGGCGCTGGGCACCTATGCCGAACCCACTGACCGTTGGTTCCTGGATCTGGATGTCCTGGTGCCGCGGCCCGAGGTCGATGGTGCCTGCGAACGCCTTGAGGCCGCCGGGTATCGCCATCTCGAGGGCAAAAGAGACCCTCTTTTTTATGAGAAATACCACCTGCACCGGATCATGTTGGGCCCGCAGGGCTCGGTGGTCGAGATCCACTGGGACCTGACCATTCCTGGTTCGGTGTACAAACACGACGCCGCCGGGGTTCTGGAGCGGGCCGAGATCTGCCGCCTGGGACGCCATGAGGTGGCGTGCGCAGCGCCGGCCGACCAGATCCTGCATGGGGTCTATCAGCACATCGCCGACGGCTTTGTGGACCTGCGCCGGATCCTGGACCAGGTGCAGTTGCTGCGCCGCCTGACCCCGGCGGAGCGGAATTACCTGGTCGCCGAGGCTCAGCGCACGGGAATGGCCAGAGGATTGTGGTTGTCACTTCATATGGTGAAGGAAATAGCTGAATTTGACCCGGGTGACGACCTTCTGCAGCCCCTGGCGCCCGGTTCGGCCACCCGGCGGACCCTGCGGGGCTTGCACGTGGCCGAAGGCCTGCTTGAGCGGCGGGCAGCCCGGGTTGAGGGCTACACTCAAATGCTCCACATCCTGCTCACACCGACGGAACGGCTGCGTTGCCAGGAAATCCTGCGCTCGCTCTGGGTGGGGGAAGGTGCGCTCCTGGACCGGGGCTTCCGACCCGGCCACCTGCCTGGCCCGGCCAAGCGATTCCTGATCTGGCTGCGCCAGGTGAAGGTGCTCGGTTGGGTCTCGTTCCGCACGGCCCGGGCCTTGGCCTCCGGTTAAGCTTCTGCCCATCCCTCCCATTTATTTTTCCTTCCCGGCTTGACTTGCCCTTCATTTTGGGATATTACTTCATAAAACGAAGTGAAGAGACCACATCCGCACCGTGTTGGTCGGGTACTTGGGAGATTTTCTTTATATTATGAAGTCAATGGATCTGGATGAGATGCTTGGGACTCCCGCCCGGATGGCCATCATGGCCACGGTGGCGTCGTTGCCGGCTTCAAGAGGGGTTTGCCGCTGGACGTTCACGTCCCTGGGGCAGGAAACCGGCCTGGCCGACGGCAATCTTCATGTCCAGACCCGAAAACTGGTGGGCGCGGGATACCTGCACAGCCACCGAGTGAAGCACGGCAACCGCCAGGTGACCTGTTTTGGGTTGACCGAAGCGGGGCGGCAGGCCCTGAAGACCCTGATCAACCGGCTGCGCGAAGCGCTGCAAAGCGGCCCGGGCTTCAGCGACCTGAACGAAAGCAAGCCGCTGGTGCCGCGCGGCGCCGACGACTCGCGGGTCTGGTGACCCGCAACACACGAACAAAGGCGAGGCCAAGGATATGAAGATCGCCATCGGAGCCGACCACGGAGGCTTCGCGTTGAAACAGCAGCTCAGTGAGCACATGCGCGGCCAGGGCCACGAAGTGCTCGACATGGGCACCAATTCAACCGCCGCGGTGGATTACCCCACCTATGCCCGCAAGGTCGCCGAAGCGGTGGCCGGCGGTGCGGCATTGCGTGGCATCATGATTGACGGCGCGGGCATCGGTTCGTCCATGGTGGCCAACAAGGTGCCCGGCGTGCGGGCGGCCATGGCCTACGATTTGAGCAGCGCCCGCAACGGCCGTGAGCACAACGACGCCAACCTGCTGACGTTGGGCGCGGGCCTGATCGGCGGCAACCTCGCGGCCCAGATCGTTGACGTGTTCCTGAATACGGAATGCAACGAGGCCCGGCACAAGCGCCGCGTGGCGATGATCAACGAAGTGCAGGTCGCGGCGCCTGTGGCCACGATGGTCGCGCCGACCATTGCCACCGCTGGCCTCGGTGACCTCAGCGAAACAGACATGGCCCGCATCGTCGATCGCCTGCAGGGGTTGATGGGATCAAGCGCCGGCGGTGTCTACCACGGCGGCCCCTGCGTGGGCAGTTGCCCCGATACGGCCCGCCAGTTCATCGAATTGGGTGCCCGTCGCTTCACTTCGGGCCCCGCTTCGCCCGGCCGCATCCCCGAAGAACTGGCCCGCTACATCGACCACACCATCCTCAAGCCGGACGCGACGACCGCCATGGTCGACAAGATCATCGCCGAAGCCCGCGAGCACACCTTCCGCAGCGTGTGCGTGAA
>CAZLUL010000136.1:0-11195 GCA_964562635.1 uncultured Fibrobacteraceae bacterium
CTACAGGCAGCGCCATCGGCCTGGGCAACCTCTGGAAGTTCCCCTACATCACCCACGAGAACAACGGCGGGGCATTTGTCCTGGTCTATATCGCCTGCATCGCCCTGGTGGGTGTGCCGATCATGATGGCCGAGATCCTCATTGGCCGCAAAACCCAGCTCAGCCCCGTGGGCGCCTTTCGGGTCATGGGCGGCGACAAGCCCGGAGGCAAGCTCTGGCAGGGTGTCGGCTTCCTGGGCGTTCTGGCCGGCTTCACGATCCTCTCGTACTACAGCGTGGTGGCTGGCTGGACCATCCACTACACCTGGCTGGCGTTGTCCGGCCAACTGACGGAATTGGCCGCAAGCCCCGAGGCCCTCGGTGCCTATTTTGGCGGCGAATTCCTGGCCGACGGCGGCCAGCAGGTTTTTTACCACATCCTGTTCATGGGCCTGACCATCGGCGCCGTGTTTTTTGGCGTCAAGGGCGGCATCGAGCGCGTGGCCAAGATATTAATGCCCACGCTCTTTGTGATCCTCACCGGCCTGGTGATCTACAGCTCGACCACCAGTGGCTTCGGCGAAGCCCTGCGTTTCCTGTTCCGGCCAGATTTCTCGACGCTCACCAAAGGCGCCATTCTTGAGGCCCTCGGCCACGCCTTCTTCACCCTGAGCCTGGGCATGGGCGCGATGCTGACCTACGGCAGCTACATCGGACGCAATATTTCGGTGCCCCGCGCGGCCATGCAGATCTCGGTATTGGACACATTGATCGCCCTGATGGCCTGCGTGATCATGTTCTCGATCATCAACACTTCGGACATCGAAGTGGCCAAGAGCGCCACCATCCTGTTCACCACCATCCCCACCGTGCTGGTCAAACTGCCGGGCGCCGGGTTCCTCAACGCCGTATTTTATCTGCTGATTGGTTTTGCGGCCCTGACGAGCACCATCAGCCTGCTGGAAGTGGTCAGCAGCTACGCCATCGATGAGCTGGGTTGGACCCGGCACCGCGCTACCCTGACGATGGGTTCGGTGATCACGGTCTTTGGCGTGCTCAACGCCCTGAGTCTTGGCGGCAATGCGACGCTGACTTCGATCAACCTGATCGGCCGCGAGTCCACCGCCGGTGTGTTCGGCACCATGGACTATCTGGCCAGCAACTGGTTTTTGCCGGTGGGCGGCTTTCTGATCGCCATCTTTACCGGCTGGCTGCTGAGCCCCAAGCTGATCCGCAGCGAACTCGAAGACGGCCACGGCCTGATGAAAAGTTTCCGGGGCTGGCTTTTTCTGATCCGGTTCCTGGCGCCACTGGCTGTGGGTGCCATCATTGTCAGCGTGGTCCTGGGCAAGGAATACCAATAAACCGCCAATGATTGGCGAGAGGTGCACATGAAATCGCGGATGGGATTGCTGTACGGAACGCTGGTGGCCCTGCTGGTCATGATGGGCGTATGGTGGACCTATTTTCTGACCGGAGAGACCAGCGTGCAGGCCGATCTGCAGTTGCAGAAGATGGCGACCGACCGTTTGCACGCCACGTTCCTGATCCAGGCTGAGCCGCAGGTCATGGATAATCCCAATAAATTCCTGAAGCCGTCCTTCCCCCACTTGATCTTCACCCGCACCGCCAGCGGGTTGGATGTGCAGATCGATCCGGTGGTGCTCGCGAATATTGAAAACGAAGCGCGCGCCAAGCGGCGCATGTTCTTTTTCGAGGGTCTGTTTTTCCTGACCTTGCTCGTATCGGCTTCGGGGATCCTGATCTATTCGTGGCGCACGGAGATCAAGTACAAGCAGACCCGGACCTTGTTTCTGGCCGGCGCCACTCACGAATTCAAAACGCCCCTGGCCAGCCTGCGTCTCTACACCGAAACCATGTGCCGCGATGGCCTGAGCGAAAACGACCGCACCCGGATCCGCGCCAACATGCTCGAGGACATGGGCCGCCTGGACAACCTGGTCAATGACGTGCTGGCCCTCAGCGCGGGCGATACTTTTGACGACGGGCCGAAGTTGCGGCTGGATCTGGGTGCCGAAGCCCGCCGGGTGATCAACGATCTTGACCGCTTTGCCGCTGACCGCGGCGCGGAGTTTGTTTTGGAAGCCGACGAAGACGTGGTCGTTTGGGGCAACCAGGTGACGTTTGCCCTGGCCTTGCGCAATCTGCTGGTCAATGCGGTCAAACACAGCACCAATCCGGTACGGGTCGTCGTCAAGGTGCAGGCCGGACGGCGCAACCATCGCGTGCATGTGGGTGACAACGGCCCCGGCATCCCCCGGCGGTTGCAGGACATGGTTTTTGAGTGTTTCTATAGCGGTATCCGCGAAGGCCGCAGCGGCGGCGCGGGCATCGGGTTGCATCTGGTGCGGCAGAATGTCGAAAACCTGGGTGGCCAGGTCAGCCTCGTGAGTGAAGAAGGGCAGGGCAGCACGTTCACCATGACGTTGCCCGCAGCGGGTGAGGAAGGTTAAAGCATGAAACGCCGCATTCTGGTGGTCGAGGACGACGCCCATCTGGCCGATGGCCTGCGCATCAATCTGGAACTTGAGGGGTACGATCCGGTACTGGCGCCCAGCGCCGAGGAGGCCCTGGAAATTTGGCGCCGAGGCGGCATCGAGTTGGTGCTGCTGGATGTGATGTTGCCGGGCATGGACGGCTTCCAGTTCTGCCGTCTGGTGCGTGAGGAAGGCGACCGGGTACCCATCCTGTTTTTGACCGCTCGCACCGCCGGCGAAGACCGCATCAAGGGCCTGGACGAAGGCGGCGACGACTACATCGCCAAACCTTTCGATCTGAACGAATTGTTGGCCCGCATCAAGTCCCTCTTCCGCCGCCAGGACTGGTTCCGCGGCCAGGAAGCGCCCCCGCTGTTGCACATCGGCCGGGCCGAGATCAACCTGCGGGCCTACCAGGCCACCACTGGCGACGGCACCGTGGCGCTCAAGGAAAAAGAAGTCATGATCCTGCGCCTGCTCAGCGAGCACGAAAACGAACCGGTCAGCCGCGAAACCATTTTGGACCGGGTCTGGGGCTTCGGCGCCGACCCCACCACGCGCACGGTGGACAATTTCATCTTGTCCCTGCGCAAGCTGATCGAAACAGACCCGCGCCGGCCGCGCCACATCCTCACCGCCCACGGCGTGGGTTACCGACTGGTGATCAATCCGGCTGACGAGTCCTCCACCGGCGGCCAGGAAGCCTGATGGGTGCCGCCAAGGACCAACTGCCGACCCTCCTGGCTCCCTGGAGTGACCCGGCTACGTTCGCCCCCGAAACGGGCACCACTGAAGCCGCCCTGCAACTGCTCGGACAGGTTGAAGAACTGCTGGCCGGCCCCGGCCTGGCTGCCGTACCGGCCGAACACTGGCAACAGTACCTCGAACACACGCGCCATCCCGATTACCTGACCGCTTTGCCGGATGCCGCCGCCCGCGGCCGTTGGGCCGAAACAACATTTGCCATCATCGAAGGCCTGGAATTCACCCTCGGCGATCTGCTGGCCCAGCGCGCGGCAGCCCAACCCGAACATGTGCTCTTTCAGGAGTTGAACGACTCCGGTGGCGGTCGCTGGGACTACGCCCGCATTCTGGGACGGGTGCAGTCGGTGGCGGCCCTGTTGCTGCGCGACGGAGCGCCTCCGGTACTGGAGCCGGGTGGCAGCCGCACCGAAGACGGCCCGCGGGTGGCCCTGCTGACCAGCAACGGCATCGCCTCGGCCTGTTGCGACCTGGCCTGCCTCACCCACGATATTTTTATCACGCCGCTGAACATCCACTTCACCACCGGCGACCTCGTCTGGATCTTCAACCGACTGCGCATCACCGTGGCGGTCTGCGATACTCCTGATCGCCTGAGCCAGTTGCTGGAGATCCGCGAAACCGCCGACCGTCATTTTGACATCTACACCCTGAACGCCTGCGACCGCGTGGGCCACCCCGGCATCTACCGGCTGGACGAACAGCGGGCCCAGCTGGACCAGGCCGACATCAAGGCCATCCTGGCCGCCAGGCCCCGGCGCACCATGCGCGAACCGGCCACCGTCATGTTCACTTCCGGCAGCACCGGTCGGCCCAAGGGCGTCCTGTTCAGCCAACTGAACCTGGTCAGCAAGCGCTTCGCCCGGGCCGCGGCCCTGCCTGAGGTCGGCCGCGATGAGGTGCTGCTCTGTTACCTGCCCCTGTTCCACACCTTTGGCCGTTATCTCGAAATGCTGGGCACGATTTTCTGGGGCGGCACCTACGTATTTGCCGGCAACCCCTCGGTGGACACCCTCTTGAGCCAGTTCAAGGAAGTGCGCCCCACCGCCTTGATCAGTGTGCCGGTGCGCTGGGTGCAGATCAATGAGCGGGCCCTGAAACTGGCTCGCGAACCGGGCCAGGAGGCCTCGCTGGAAGAAATATTTCGGGACCTGGTGGGCGATCGCCTCTACTGGGGCCTGTCGGCTGCCGGTTACCTTGACCCGCGGGTCTTCCGCTTTTTCCACCGCCATGGCGTGGCTCTTTGCAGCGGGTTTGGCATGACCGAAGGCACCGGCGGCCTGACAATGACCCCGCCGGATGACTACGTCGAAGGTTCGGTGGGCATCCCCCTGCCTGGCGTCAAGGTGCGCTTCGGTGACCAGAGCGAATTGCAGATCGCCGGCGTGTACATCGCGCGCTATCTGCCGGAAGACGGACCTGCCGGTTGCCTGGACGCGCACGAGTCCGAATCGGATGAATACTGGCTGGCCACCGGCGATCTCTTTCGCAAAACCCACGGCGAGCATCTGGAAATCGTCGACCGCATCAAGGACATCTACAAGAACAACAAGGGCCAGACCATCGCGCCTCGCCTGGTCGAATCACTCTTCGACATGGTGCCCGGTTTCAAGCGCACATTTTTGGCCGGCGATGGCCGCAGCTACAATACCCTGTTGATCGTGCCGGACCTGGACGACGAAGTGCTGCACTCGCTGAGTGACGACGAGGCCCGCCGGGAATACTTCGAGCAGATCGTGACCTTGGCCAATCCTGGCCTGGCCGCCTACGAACGGGTGCTGAATTTTGCCGTCCTGGACCGCGACTTCAGTGCCGACGAGGGTGAGCTGACCGCCAAAGGCACCTACAAACGCAAAGTGATCGAGCAGAATTTTGCCAAAGTGATCGCTTCGCTCTACCGCAGCAATACCAGCAGCCTTCGGGTCGGCGAATTCGTCGTGCGCATCCCCCGCTGGTTCTTCCGCGATCTGGGCGTATTGGACGACTCGGTGCGGGCCGGCGGTTCGGGTCTGGCGAACAAGGAAAATGGCAGCACTTTGCGCATCGGCTGGGGCAAGTCGGGTCACGTGCGCATTGGCGATCTGGAATACCAGCTGCAGGATCAGGTCATAGACCTGGGCCTGCTCTCGCGCCACCCCATGCTCTGGGTCGGCAACAGCGAATTGATCAACTTCAGCCCCTGCCGCGCGGGTTGGGATACGGACTACGGCCCTTTCGGCGAACAGGTCTTTCTGCCCGACGGATCCCGGAGCGAATATTCGGGTCCGCCCGCCTCCGGGCGAGTGGATCGGCAACTGGAGAAAGTGGACGATCTCTGCCGCCAGTCACTATTCGGTGACGCGGCCACTGCCCAGGCAGCCATACGCCAGTTGAATCAGGAACTGGAACACGTCAGCCTGCAGCAGGGCGCCCTGATTCGGCGGCGGCTCGAAGCGCTGGCCAACCACCCGGTCAAGTCGGTGCGTTGCCGCGCCTACCAGGCCCTGGTCCTGGACCAGCCGGTCGCCGACTACAATCGTTATCTGCCGGCCTTCATCGAGTCGGGCAAGTCGTTCCTGGACAAGGAAAGTTTCGAAGCCATCGGGCGGGCCGCCATCGAACCCCGTCGACTGGAAGCCCTGCGCCAACGCCTGCACTCGTACCGCACCCAGCTGGACTGGCCCACCACTGCCAAGCGGCGCCGGGTCTTCGAAGACCTGTTCCACCTGCTGGCTGATTTTGGCCGCTTCCATCCGGAATTCTACGGGCCCATTCGCGAAGAGCTCATCAGCTGGAAGCTGCATGTGGATGACCCCCAGTTGGCCACTGCCGCCGACGAAGAAATGAAGAAGCTTTCGGACTGGCTGGAGACCAAACTCCAGACCGGCTACATGGGCATGGAACCATCGGCCTGGCAGGGCAAGATCGTTTTCCAGGAAGGCCTCAGTAAAACGGAGATCGACCGCCTCGAAGAAGTGCTCATTGGCACCACATTCCTGCGCCAGTCGATCATGCTCTCTTTCGAGGGTGAAGACATTTCCCTGCTGGCCGAGATCGGACCGGGCGGAATTTTTGTCTCGCGGATCATCTCCCGCTATGAGGATTCACGTTACCGGGTGAGCATAAACACCTTAAAAGGCAAGCATTTCGACTTGCAACTGATCATCCGGCAAGATATAAACCAGACCCTGCTCAACGACACCATTTATTGGTACATCGCTTTGCGCGGCTACCCGTTTGGCACACCGATGTTGCCGACCTTCGGCTGCTGCCGTCCCGAACTGGGCGCCCTGTCAATGGCCTATGTGAGCGACCTGACGGTGTGGGAAAAAATCCGGGAGTTCAGTTCCGTACGCGGCCCCGGCACCCAGCCTCCGTCGCGCATGCGCTGGCACCAGCTGATGGTGCGGGCCATGACCGTGGTGGTGCGCGGGTGGCGCAACAGCGAGCGGCGCATCATTCCGGGCCTGATCACTCCCAACAACATCCTGGTTCCCGAACCCGATTTCCGGCGCGGCGCGGTGCAAAACAATCTCACCGGCTGGAAAGAGTACACCGGGCCGCTGTCGCTGATCCGCCCCCTGTGGCGCAACATCTATCAGCACACCATCAGCCACTATCCCTGGGTGCAGGATTATCTCGAACGGGATTGGATCCTCGAGTCTTTTGTCGAAGCCCTCGGGGTCGAAGAGGCCAGCACCTGGTTTGCCGAATTGCAGGTCGAAATGAGCGCCAACGATGTCGACGAGATGGGCATGGGCTTTGTCGAAACCCTGTCCGGCTTTGTCGAGCAGTTGCGGACCCAATATTTCCTGCCGTTGTCCCTGCGCGGGGCCATTCATCGTTACGAAGAATGGAAAACCGGCAATCTGGAAGGCTCGCTGAAGGCCCGCCTGGAAATTCTGGAAGAATTATCGCGCCTGTACAAGTTGGACCGCCTGCCGGAAATCGCCCGCTTCACCCTGTTTCGCAATACCTATTTTGCCGACGCGGACGAACAGCTCCTGAGTGTCTTTGACCGATTGCTCCAGCGCATGTTCCACCACCCCAAACGGCGTTCGACCCAGATGGTGGAATTGTCCGACCTGCAGGCTCTGTTGGCCGATGCGGATGACCGCACCGCCTTCAACCGCCTGGTCTTTCCCCACCGTCAGCGCCACGAGCAGATGGAAGTGCAGGCCGTCGGTCACTCCGAGCGAAAACAGGTCATCGTACGCTCGATGATCACCGACAAGCATGGCAGCCAGTACACCATCGGCGAACCCGCCGGTCCGGCGGAAGTCGGTCTGTTGTACCGGTTGTTCCTGCAGGCCGGTTTCCCCAAGACCCTCAGCAAGGCCGACCGCTACTTCGTGGCCATCGACGAGGCCGAACAGATCATCGGGGGACTCGTCTTCCGCAAGCAGGACGACGATGCGGTTTTCCTCGACGGGATTGTGGTGCGCCCAGCAGTCAGCGAACGCGGCATCGCGGCGGCAATCCTGGCGGATTTCTGCACCCGCATGGCGTCGCGTAATTACAAGACCATCAAGACCCATTATTTCCTGCGGCGGTTCTATGAAAAGCATGGCTTCCGGATGGATCAGCGGTTGGGCGGGCTGGTGCGGTTCCTCTAGTAGGCTGGCATCTGCTATACTGGCATCTAGTCCGTTTCTTCCAGCAGATGCCGTTGCCAGCGATCGGCGCCGCGCCAGTGGCAGATCGGGCGCATGGCCAGTTTCCCCGTCGGTCCGATGCTCGTCTCCAGCCAACGCAGTTCGTCCAGCTTGCCGGCCAATTGGGGATCGGGTGCCGGTTCGAACCCCTGTTCGCGCAACATCAGCACACCTTTGGCCCGGATGGAGAGTTCCGCCTGCAGGCGCAGCATGCAGAGCATGTCGGCCACCGTATCGGGCCGGAAGTGTTCGCGCAACGAGACCAAATATTTGCCCAGCGGTGTGGTGTGCACCTCGCCTTCATTGATCAACGACAGCAACTCCCGGTCCCGGTCGAAACCACGCCCCAGCCAGGTGCGCAACCGGTGTTCCCCCTGCCGGTAGACAAGAGTCATCAGGATCGGCAGGGTCACCACCATCGCCAGGGTGGCCAGCACCGGTTGGGTCATGAATCGGTTGAAAGACGCGTGCAGCAGGGCCGCCAGAAATACGGCAGCCAGCCAGGGCGGCCCACCCTGCCGTCGGTCACTGCGCCCCCGCAGGTAGACGGCCAGGATCGCCGTCGTGCCGCCGTGCATCAGGGCTGTGCCCAGGCCCCTGATGGCCCACACCAGCAGCGGCACCTCATCCAGATTTTGCAGATAATAAATGTTCTCCACGATGGCGAAGCCGCCACCGGTGGCAAAACCCAGAATGGCCGCGTCGACCAGAAAGCCCACCTGCCGCTGCCGGATCTGCCAGGCGACCCACAAACCCTTGAACGTTTCTTCGACCAACGGTGCCGCCACGATCGCAAACGTCACGGTCGGCAGACCCGTCAAATCCAGAATGACCGAGTTGACCACATAACTGAGCAGGGCACCCACCGCCCCGGCCAACAGGGCCAGCAGGACGCGACTTTTGCGGACCAGACGAAAGGAATCCAACCAGACCAGGACGGTCAGAAAAATGAGCACCGGCAACAGGGCCAGAGCGACCCGCAGCGCCAGATGACCACCGGGTGCCATCAACCACGAGGGAATCAGTTCATTCAAATGCAAAGATGCCCTCGAACCCGGCCAAAGACAGCACTTCGCGCAAATGGGGGCTCAAACCGGCCAGCAACAGACCTTCGCCGTTTTCCATCAGGCGGCGCTGGACAGCGACCAAAACGCCGAGGCCCACACTGGCGATATAATCAAGGCGGGAAAAATCAAGGCGAGCCGAATTGTCCACTTCAGTCAGGTACTCACGGGCCACCGAAACACTGGCGGCGTCGAGGCGCCCTTCCAGCACGATGGATCCGTTTTCATCGGCACTGATGGCGAACATCACTTCTCCTGGAAAGCACCTGCCAGCAGGGCGGCGGTATCACATCGTCTGCGGTTGCCGATCGAAACTCATTGGCTCCGGTCCAGCGGCCAAAGCTCCTGCAGGTTTTCTTCAGCGGCGACCTCGCGCTGCAAGAGATCAGCAATGGTGGTCTGTCGCAAAACCTCGGTCACCCGGCTTTCCAGGTGCCGCCACACCGGCCGCAGGCCACAATTGTTCGTGCGCGGACAGTCGGGCGGCGCATCGTTGTCCTGGCACGGGTACTCAAATACGGAATCATTGCTGACCGCGCCGATCACCTGGGCCGCCGATATTTCATCCGGACGCCCCGCCAGCACGTATCCCCCGTTGCGCCCCCGGACCGCCTCGACCACGCCGTGACGACGCAACATGCCCAACAGTTTGGCCACCGTCGGCTCGGGCAGGCCTTCGTCCGCGGCCAACTCACCGAGGGTCATTTGCCGGGCGACGAGGGCCATGCGCATAATCAGGCGCACCGCCTGTTCCTCTGCTCTGCTCACGCGAAACATCTGACGCCTCCATATCCTACATCCCGGCCAACGGGGTGACAAGGAACATCCGCAGCGGTGGCCGCGGGGTTTGCCAACCAATCCAGGGTTCTGCCAATCAATCTTGAGCTCAAAAGTTATGTATTGGAGACTAGCCGATCTTGGGCCGCGCCGCAACCCGGTCGGGTCATTCCGGCTGGGTTATTCCGGTGGGTTGATCCGGCACCTGGATCGACTGCCCCAGATGTTCGTCGTACATGTCAGCAGCCTTGGAGAGAATATCGGCGTAGGTCTTGGAGCGGCGCATCTGGTCCAGGTAGGGCTTGAGTTCGTCGTAGCGGAAACTGTCTTCGACCTGCAGCAGGAACAGGCGGGCGGCCAGGACGCTGTCGGGCCGGGCGCGGGTCATAAAATCGACTCCCAGGCCGAGCTCACCCAGCAACAGCCGCACCGTATCTTCGGCCGCCGGCGCCATGGGCGCAAACAAGGCTGCGTCGCGCTCGGCAGCTACGGTCCAGCGTTCGGTCCACCAGCGGGGATCCTGATGCAGCCTGGGCAGAGGTTGCTTCGACTCGTCGGTCGGTGGTTCAATTTCCGGCTGAAAGATTTCCAGGGTCGGGGGCGGCAGCAATACCAACCACTGCTCTTGAGGCCTGCCAAGACCCACTTCGTCCACCTCACCACCGGAGAGGAGAAAGCCCAACCAGCTGCGAGGCAGGCTAAAAGCCAGGACCAGCATCAGGCTCAGCGCCAGGCCAATGCAGGTCGGCCACTTCCAGGGTTCACGACGATCACGCATGGCGGCCTCCTACCCCGACGGCCGGTTCAGGTTCCCGGGCCAACCAGGGTTAGCCGCCCGGAAGCAACCGGCCCCGGCACTCCCTGCAGGCGCAGGCTCAAATCCGATTCGATGGACAGGACCCGCCCCCGGTGCAGGGGAGACCGAGCGTCTTCGGTGTCGGGCCAGATACTCACCTGTTGACCAAGCACCAGGGATGAGTCGCGGTAGGCCGCCAACAGGTCATCCGGACCGGAGCCTTGCAGGCGTTCGAAACCCGAAGCCAGATTCGACAGAACAGCAGCCAGCACGGCCTGCAGCGACGGCGACTCGGCCGGCAACTCGTGGCGCAACTCGGCCCGCAATGAGGTCGCGGGGACCGACCGCGGGTCGCCCGACAACGCCGGCGCCACCTCGATATTCAAACCCACGCCCAGGACCACGGCGGTGATCCGGCTGCGGTGGGTGCGCAGGGCCGTCAGCACCCCGGCCACTTTTTTTCCGTTCAGCAGGACATCATTGACCCACTTGATACCGGGAGCCAATTGGCCCGCCCCCAATTGCGCGATCGCTGCGGTCACCGCCACGGCCGGCAAGGCGGGCATGACCGGCGCAAACTCCGCTGCCGGCAAATCACATTTGATCACCACACTGAGGTGCAGGTTGCCAGGCGCCACCGACCACGAGCGCTGGTATTGGCCGTGAAAGCCCTGCCCCGCCAGCG
>CAZLUL010000137.1:0-11015 GCA_964562635.1 uncultured Fibrobacteraceae bacterium
CCAGATGGTCGGTGCCCGTGAGGATCCCCAGAACTTCCTGATCATGCACGCCATGGCGCCCAACGTGGCCGGCGTGATCGGTTCGGCGGTCGCCGCCGGTGTCTTCCTCTCGCGGTTCATGTTCAGCAATTGAGCTTTTGACCTGACCAGATACGAAAAGCCCTCCGTCAGACGGAGGGCTTTTCGTTTAGCCGCGGTGGGGGGCGGCCGGGGATCCACCGTTCGGTGGAACCCGTTCTCGCCGAATCCCGGTGCTAGTTGTGGTCGATCTCGATGCCCTCGACACCCTCGAGTTCTTCGAGCATGTCTTCGATGGAGGCGTCGTCGAACTCTTTGACCAGCTTCATTAGCGTGGCCAGGTTCAGGTCGCCCACGACGTTGACAAAGGACACGTTTTCCTCAGCTTCGAAGACCACGAGCATCAAGCCAACCATGCCGCCATCCACGTGGCGGGTACTGACTGTGACAGTCTCTTCGTCACTCTTGACGTAGATCAACCGCTTCCAATCGTCCTGCTTGAGTGTTTTGGCGATTTTGTCCATGGCTTTGGTCGCCGTGGGGTCTTCGCCGTCCAGGGACCAGCTTTTGACGCGGATGGACTTGATCATCTGCAGGGCCTGCATCAGGGCTTCGTCCTGGTTCTCTTCGGCATCGGCGGCGATGCTCAGCAGAACCACGTCGAGGTTGATGTCCTGGACCTCAGCGGCGTCTTCGGGAATATCGATCCAGTCCAGATCGATGTAGCCTGGGGTGTCGGCCAGGTTCTCGGCGAGGACCGGCAGGCCTGCCAGCAATACCATCGCCAGGATCAGACCACTGAAAATTCGGGTGCGTTTCATCCGTTGCCTCCTATGGGGGCTGTCTTGTGGTTGTCGGTTGTTCCTTGGGCATCGGAAATGGGGGAGCGCAGACTGCCGTTGATGACGCGGGGCAAGCGGTCCCCAAAGACATCCACGACCGTATTTTCGCGACTGCGTTCCAGGACGTCGGCGGCCAGGGCCAGAGTGGCGATCACATCGCGCCGGGCCTGGCTGATTTCGGCGGCCGTAAATTCGGGGGCGTCGGTTTGGGCCTGGGCCACCAGACCATCGGTTTGGTCGGCATTGTTCAGCAGGCCGGGGATCAGCAATACCGCCAGCAGGGCCGCGGCGACCATTCCGAGGCCGGCGGGCCACCAACCAAAGCGCCGTTCGCTGGATTTGTCCTCATCCGACGGCACGACACCATTCAAAAAATGGGTGAGCGTGTCGGGACATTCGGCCGTGGGCAACCCGCCGAGCAGGTCGCGCAATTCTTTTTCGCGACCCAATTCGGCCCGGCAGTCGGCACACCGCTTGAGGTGGCTTTCGACCGCGCCAAGATCCGGTTCGGTCAGTTCGCCGGCCGCATAGGCCGTCAACTGGATATCATAGAGGGTGCAGTCGTTCATCACCCGGTTCCCCTTTGTGTGTGGGGCGGGGCTTCCGCCACCGCGGTCAATACCAAGCGCAGACTTTTGCGCGCCCGATGGATCTGCACTTTCAGCGCGCTGACAGACTTGTCCAGCACCGCGCCGATTTCATGCAGTTTCATGTCCTGGAAATAGTGCATGATCATCACACTGCGAGTCTCAGGTGTCAGGGTCTCCAGAGCGTCCAGGAGGGCCTTCTGACGCTGCCCAAGCCGCAGATTGTGTTCCGGATCGCCCAGACTGCCTGCACCCGCCACCAGCCGGTCGACAGCCTCGTGGTCCGGCTGCCCGAAGTTGTTGCGCTGGGCCTTGCGCCGGCGGGACTGATCAATGCACAGGTTGTGCGTCACGCGAGTCAACCAGCCCCCGATTTTTTCGGGGTCGATCTCTTCGTACCGGTCCCACAGCTTCAAAAACACCTCTTGGGTCACGTCTTCGGCATCGTGAGCGTCACGCAGGCTGTAAAGCGCGTGGCTGTAGATCCGGTCTTTATGGCTCGCAAGGAGTTCTGTGTAGATTTGGCGTTTCATTGTATGTCGAAAGACGCACGATCGGCGGGCAGGTTACAGGTCGAGACAAAAAAAGCCCCGACTCCCGCCAGGGCTCGGTTCAATGAGGGCCCAATCGGCCATTTGGGGCGGGAAAACGCCTCAACCAACCACTTCAGGTTCTACAATGACCAATGTGTCGCCCGGATTGACCGGATCGCCCGCCGCCACGGGGATCGAGACCACCATGCCGGACACCGCCGAAGTCAGTTCGTTCTGCATTTTCATGGCATCAACCACGATCACCGGATCACCCACCTTCACCTGCTGGCCCTCGGTGACCTTGATTTCCACCACCAGGCCAGGGATGTCCGCGGCGATGATGCCGCTGGCGGCGCCGCCGAGGCTTTCGAGGGCCTGGGCCTTCAATTCGTCCATGACTGACAGGACAATGGGCCGGCCGGCGACCGTGGCCTGTACCTTGCCTTTGCCATCCACGCCGGTCAGGTGCACCAGGTGCAGTTTGCCCCCGAAGCGGATGGAGATGGCCTTGCCATTGAGGACCGGGTGGTAGTTCACCGGCGTCAACTCGCCGTCATCGACCTGCACCTGGGTTTCGGCACCATCGAGGGCCACGACGGCGCCGCGCTGGGTCCCATCAAAGTTCAGGATGTATTTCTTTTTCAACACAATGTTGCCTTTCGGTCCGCTAGCGGTTGCCGGTCATGGTGCGGCGGGCATTGAGCCGCCAGTTGCTGGTCTGGTTGCCGGTGGCCCCAGCCGTGTCGGCGGCCGGGGCAGCGCGCCGCATGGATTCAAAAAGAGCGGCCGCGGCAATGAGCGCTTCGGCCGTATCGTCATCCAGGTCCGGCAGGTAGTTGTCCGCCTCGAATTCCGTTTCCACGAAGGCGGTGGTGTAGGTGCCGTCGACAAAGGACGGTTGGTCCAGGGCCCACAGGTGGAAGGACAGGTTGTGCACCGGGCCGTGCAGGGTGAACTCGCGCAGGGCCCGCTTGCCGCGGGCAATGGCCTGCTCGCGGTCTTCGCCCCAGACAATGAGCTTGGCCAGCATGGGATCGTAGTGGATGGGCACATCAAAGCCTTCGTAAATGCCGGTGTCCAGGCGTACGCCAGGTCCCTGGGGTGGGGTCAGGGCCTCGATGCGACCAATGCTGGGCGCAAAATTGCGCCCGGGGTCTTCGGCGTACAGGCGGAATTCCAGGGCCCAGCCGCGAATGGCCAGATCTTCCTGCCGGTAGCAGATGCCTTCACCCTGGGCGATCCTGACCATGGCCCGGACGAGATCGGTCCCGGTGACCATTTCGGTCACGGGGTGCTCGACCTGCAGCCGGGTATTCATCTCCAGAAAATAGAATTCGCCATTGGGAGCCAGAATGAATTCGACCGTACCGGCACCGCGGTAGTCAATGGCCGCAGCGGTCTGCACGGCCGCCTGACAAATCTGCTCGCGCAATTGGGGACTCAACGAAGGGGAGGGGCACTCCTCGATCACCTTCTGGTGCCGACGCTGCACTGAGCACTCCCGCTCGAACAGATGCACCACGTTGCCGGCGCCATCACCGAGCACCTGCACTTCGATGTGCTTGGGGTTCTCGATGTACTTCTCGACAAAGACCGCGTCATTGCCAAAAGAACTGCCCGCTTCGCCCATGGTCTGGCGCAGGGCGCTGGCCATTTCGCCGGCTTCGCGCACCAGCCGCATGCCCTTGCCGCCGCCGCCAGCCGAAGCCTTCAGCAGAACCGGGTAGCCGACTTCTTCGGCAATGAGGACAGCGACTGCAGGGTCGGTCACCGCTTCGTCGGTGCCGGGCACCACCGGCACACCGCTGGCGCGCATCTTTCGCCGTGAGGCCAGCTTGTCGCCCATCACTTCCATCATTTCGGCCGTGGGGCCGATGAAGACCAAGCCGGCCTCTTCGACCGCCCGGCTGAAGGCGCCGTTCTCGGACAGAAAACCGTAGCCGGGGTGGATGGCTTCAGCACCGGTCTGCCGCGCGGCAGCCAGGACCTTCTCGCCCACCAGGTAGCTTTCGGCCGCGGGCGCGGGGCCAATGAAGACCGCTTCGTCCGCCATCAAAACATGGAGCGCGGTGCGGTCGACATCCGAATAGATCGCGACCGTGGCAATGTCCATTTCCTGCAAACCCTGGATGATGCGCACCGCAATTTCGCCGCGGTTGGCCACCAATACCTTTGTGAATTTCTTCAAGATCGACTCCGCGTGTTACAGGGGAATGTTGCCATGTTTTTTGGGCGGCAGATTCTGCTTCTTGCCTGCCAAATTGCTCAGCGCCATGATCAACTGCGCCCGCGTCTCGGCGGGTTCGATCACGTCATCGAGATAGCCGAGCCCCGCTGCGATATAGGGGTTGGCATAGGTTTCGTTGTATTGGTCGGTCAATTTTTTGCGTTCGGCTTCCGGATCGTCGCTCTTTTCCAGGGCCTGGCGATACAAGATGTTTACGGCGCCTTCCGAACCCATCACGGCCAGTTCGGCCCCGGGCCAGGCCACGTTCCAGTCGGCCCGGATGTGTTTGCTGTTCATGACATCGTAGGCGCCGCCGTAGGCCTTGCGCGTGATCACCGTGAGTTTGGGTACGGTGGCCTCGCAGAAGGCGTACAAGAGTTTGGCGCCGTGCTTGATCAAGCCGCCGTATTCCTGGTCGGTGCCGGGCAGGAAACCGGGCACGTCTTCCAGCACGATCAGTGGAATATTGAAGCAGTCGCAGGTGCGCACGAATCGAGCGCCCTTGATGCTTGAGTTGATGTCCAGCACGCCGGCCTGGAACTTGGGCTGGTTGGCCACGATGCCGACTGATTGGCCGTCGAGGCGCGCAAAGCCACAGATCAGGTTCTGGGCATAACGCGGCTGCACTTCCATGAAGTCACCCTCATCGACGATGAGCCCGATCACGTCGAGCATGTCGTAGGGTTTGCGGTTGTCATCGGGCACAATGGAGTTGAGTTTTTCTTCGCGGCGATCCGGCCGATCGTTGGGCACGATGCGCGGCGGGTCTTCAAGATTGTTCTGGGGCAGGAAGCTGAGCAGGCGCCGGGTCATCAGCAGGCAGTCGGCATCACTGGCGGCCGTGAAATGCGAGACCCCACTTTTGGTGGCGTGGGTGATGGCACCACCGAGTTCTTCGAAGGTCACATCTTCGTTGGTGACCATCTTGATCACGTTGGGACCGGTGACAAACATGAAGCTGGTCTGGTCCACCATGAGGGTGAAGTCGGTGATGGCCGGGCTGTAGACGGCGCCGCCGGCGCAGGGTCCGAGGATCGCGGAAATTTGGGGGATGACCCCGCTGGCCATGGTATTGCGCCAGAATATCTCGGCGTATCCGGCCAAGGACCGCACACCTTCCTGGATGCGCGCGCCACCACTGTCATTCAGGCCAATCATCGGGCAGCCGTTTTCCAGAGCCTGGTCCATCAGGCGGCAGATCTTGCCCGCGTTCGCTTCACTCATCGAACCGCCGAAGACGGTGAAATCCTGGGCAAACACATAGACCTGCCGGCCGTCGATGCGGCCCACGCCGGTGACCATGCCGTCGCCCATGGGGCGGCTCTTGTCCATGCCCATTTCGTGGCTGCGGTGCCGCACGAAGACGCCGGTTTCCTGGAAACTGCCTTCGTCGAGCAACAGGTGGATGCGCTCGCGGGCGGTCAGCCGACCCTTGGCGTGGATCTTTGCGACCCGGGCGGGGCCACCGCCAGCCTGGGATTCGGCCCGCAATTCGGACAGGTGGGCAAGTTTGTCGTGATTGGAATTGGACATGACGTTCCTCGGCAGGCGTGATTGATGGCAGAGATCAACGGGTTTCGCATCTCAGTATCTGTGCCGCATTCTAACGGCTGTCGCGGGAATGCTCAAGTTTGCAATACGTCGTCAGGCGGGAATTTGGAACCGGGAGTGAGCTAAAAACAGGGCGTCAGCTGCGGCTTTCGTTGCGACGCAGGACCACGCGGTCAATCAGGTCGGCCAGATCGCGGTGACTGGAGGGTTTGAGCATGAATTCGCTGACCCCGGCTTCGCGGGCCTGGTTTTCGTTGAAGCTGTCTCGAAAGCCGGTGAACAGGATGATAGGCAAGTCGGCCCGCAGGTCATGGATCTTGCGGGTCAGGCGCACGCCGCTCATGTGGGGCATGATCTGGTCGGTGACCACGATATCAAAAATATCCGGTGTCTGGGTGAAATCGGCCAGGGCTTTGCGGCTGTCGCTGTGGGCGATGACACGGTAGCCGAGCCGTTGCAGGCCCCGGGTCAGTACCTGACAGACCATTTCTTCGTCATCGACCAACAGGACAGTGGCTTTGCTGCTGGCGGTCTCTGGCGTGTTCTCTGACGTGTCTAGTCCGGCGTATTGGGAATCGTGCACTTCCGGTCCATACAATGAGGTCACTGGTGCCAGATAGGGGTGGGCGATTTCAACTTCGCTCTCGACCGCTTCGGGTCCCGTCGCGGGCGTGGTCACGCTCCAGGCGATCAAGGGGAAGAAAATGTCGAAAGTGGTGCCGCGCCCGATCTGGCTGCGGGCGATTGTCACACCGTCATGGGCTTCGAGAATTCGATAAACCGTGCTGAGGCCAATGCCCATCTTGTCGCCTTTGCCATTGCCGGTGAAATAGGATTCAAAAATCCGGTCCAGGGTTTCCTTGTCCATGCCTTTGCCATCGTCGCGCACCGACAGGCGCACGTAGCTGCCGGGCCCTAATTCCTGCGGCACGGCCTTGTGCCAGCCGGTGACCACTTCTTCGGCGAGGCTGATCTCCAGGGTTCCCTGTTGGCGGTACATGGCATTGAGGGCATTGCTGCACAGGTTCATCAGCATCTGCTGCACGCCGGTGGTTGTCACCAGCACTGGCCCGCCCGGCTTCAGGTCCGAGATCACCGTGACCGTTGACGGCAAAATGTCCCGCAACAGTTTGACCGTATCGCGCACCACAGGCAGCAGGTCGGTCGGTTTGCGGGCCTGGTCGGCCTGCCGGTAGAAATCGCTGATTTCTCGCACCAGATCGCTGGCCATGTGGCCGGCTTTCATGACCCGTTCGAGTTCTTCCTGGGCTTTGGAGGTGGGGGGCAGTTCGTGTTTGGCCATGCGGGTGTGGCCCATGATCACGGCCAACAGGTTGTTCAGGTTGTTGACGATACCTCCAGCGAGGATACCGACCGCTTCCATCCGGCGGGCCTGACTGAGTTGGTTTTCCAGCTGGAGTGTGTTTTTCAGGTGCTCGGATTCCTGCGCCTGGGCCTGTTGCAAACGGTGGCGAGTCTTGTAAAGGTAGACAGCGAGGACTATTGCCAGGCCACTGACGACCACCATCGGCAGCAAAAGCACCGAACGCAAAATGTCCATCAGTCACCTCCTGTTGGGCTTGGTTCACCGAAGAGCTCCGCCAGACAGAAAACTCCACCGGGGGCCCCTTTTCACCCAGCAACCACCTGCCCATCATAGACAAAAAGCGGGCAGGTCACAAGACCTGCCCGCTTTCAGGATCCCCGCAGGGGAGTCCATATATTCCGATTCGGCAATTATCTATACATGGCCTTAACATTACCCATCATCAGTTCTTCCACGCCCACAGCACAATCGATGATGGGAATGCCATCAGCGTAAGGCTCGAGCTTGAAGACACCAAAGCCGAGGTCGAAGCCCACGGGCACTTCCATACCGTCAGAAATCATGATCTGCACGCTTTCCGAGGGCTCACCGTCAGCCGCAGCCGCCGGTTTTTAGGCCGGACAACCAGTTGCAAAGCAAAATCCCGTTTTGCGTCCAGATTGATGATGTGAACAGGCTAAAACAGACTCACTGGGCACGATACCAAGCAATATTGCGCTTGTACATCAAAAAAAACAGGATTTGGGGGTTTTTGTGGCTTTTCCTGTCTGTTACTATGGGCTGGTGAGATTTTTTTAACCCAATCCACCTGAATTGAAGGGAATAAGACCGTGAGTTACACGAATATCTTGTGCGAAGTCGCCGAAGGCATTGCTACGGTGACTGTTAACCGGCCAGACAAGATGAACGCCCTCAATGGAGCCACAATTGGCGAATTGGACGCTTGTTTTGCTGATTTGGGTGCCGACGAATCTGTTCGGGTGGTGATTTTGACCGGAGCCGGTGAAAAAGCCTTCGTTGCCGGCGCCGACATCGGGGAAATGGCCGCCATGAACGCCACCGATAGTGAACGTCTGGCGACCCGGGGGCAGGGTCTGATGAATCGGATCGAAAATCTGGGCAAACCGGTCATTGCGGCCGTCAATGGATTTGCCCTCGGTGGCGGCTGCGAGCTGGCCATGGCCTGCACTTTCCGGTATGCCAGCGACAACGCCAAACTGGGCCTGCCTGAAACCGGTCTGGGCCTGATTCCCGGTTTTGGTGGCACCCAACGCCTTTCCCGCCTGGTGGGCCGGGGCCGGGCCCTGGAAATGATCCTGCTGGGCAATATGATCACCGCGGTGGACGCCATGGCCATCGGCCTGGTCAATACGGTGTTTCCCCAGGCCGAATTGGCCGATGCGGTCAAGATCGTGGCCCGGGCCCTGGCTGAGAAGTCCACCTTCACCCTGCGTTTGGCTCTGCAGGCGGTCAATGACGGTCTGCTGGTCGATCAGGACAGCGGTTGCCGGCTCGAAGCGGCCCTGTTTGGCATTGTAGGGGCTTCTGAAGATGCCCACGAGGGCTGCTCTGCCTTCATGGAAAAGCGGAAACCCAGCTTCCAGGATCGGTAGGGGATTGGCCGTAAATAAGACCTGAAATATCCGGTTAACATTAGGTCACCGCACTGGCAAACAATTCTTTGGGCCAGATGCGGTGATCTATTATGTTATTCGGATAACACGTTTGTTTTCTGTTCACCCGCGCCCGAGAGGTGATTCCCATGACCGAAAAGACTGCTGTTGATGTGCCTTTCATGGAGGTCAACGGGGAGCTCTGCAAAGGTTGCCAGCTCTGCATCGACGTGTGCCCCAAGAGCGTGATCGCCATCAGCGAAAAGCTGAATTTGGCCAGTTACCACCCGGCTTTCTACACCGGTGTCGATTGCACCGGGTGTGGACTCTGTTTCTACGCTTGCCCCGAGCCGGGCGCCATTCGAGTGACCAAACCGTAGGCTGTCCCGGGCAAACCCGGCCGCCTTTGACGAAGCTGAAAAAGACCCGATTCCAACGGATTCCAACTACGGGAGAAATGTCCATGGCCAGACAATTCATGAAGGGCAACGATGCGATCATCGTGGGCGCCCTCGCGGCTGGTTGCCGGGCTTACTACGGCTACCCCATCACGCCGGCCAGTGAAGTGGCCCACGCAGCGGCCCTGCACTTTCCTGCCCTCGGTGGCGTATTTATCCAGGCCGAAAGCGAAGTTTCCGCCATCAATATGGTTTATGGCACCGCCGGCATGGGTGTGCGCACCATGACCGCCTCGTCCAGCCCCGGCTTCAGCCTCAAGCAGGAGGGCCTCAGCTATTGCGCGGGCGCCGAGCTGCCTTGTGTCGTGGTCAATATCGTGCGCGGCGGCCCGGGACTGGGAAATATCGCCCCCGAGCAGGCCGACTATTTCCAGATCACCAAGGGTGGGGGCCACGGCAACTACCGCCTGATCAGCCTGGCGCCGAACGGGGCCCAGGAAATGTGCGACCTGACGGCGCTGGCCTTCGACCTGGCCGACAAGTATCGCAACCCGGCCTGTATCATGGCCGACGGCATCACGGGCCAGATGATGGAAGTGGTGGAGATCCCCAAAGCGGTGACCCCCGCGTACGACCACAGCAGCTGGGAAGTGAAGGGCACGCCCGAAAGTAGCGGCAACCTGATCAGCTCCATCGTATTGGAAGCCGAGGATCTGGAAGCCCACAACCTCAAGCTCGACGCCAAGTACAAGGAAATCATGGCCAACGAGGTGCGGTACGAAGAGTACAAGACCGACGATGCGGAGATGGTCGTGGTGGCATACGGTGTGGTCAGCCGCATCGTTTATTCCGCCGTGGACAAGGCGCGGGCCGAGGGCCTGAAGATTGGCCTGCTGCGTCCCATCACGGTCTGGCCTTTCCCGACCGAGATCATCAGCAAATTGGCCGACCGTGTCGGCAGCTTCCTGGCCGTCGAATTGTCCACCGGACAGATGGTCGAGGATGTGCGCCTGGCCGTGAACGGCAAGGTGCCGGTCCACTTCTACGGCCGTTGCGGCGGCATGGTCCCCAGTGGCAACGAGCTGCTGAACGAATTCAAGAAGATCATGGAAGCAGGTGTCCAGTCGTGAAAACTTTTGAAAAATCCAACGGCTTCTATCAGGTCTTTGAGCGCAAGGGCGGACCGGCCAAGGAAGCGACCCATTATTGCCCCGGCTGTGGTCATGGCAATGTGCACAAGATGATTGCCGAGTCCCTCGAGGAACTGGGCCTGACCAAAGAGACCGTTTTTGTCTCGCCGGTCGGCTGTTCGGTCTTCGGTTACTACTATTTCGACTGTGGCAACTTCCAGGCCGCCCACGGGCGCGCCCCGGCGGTGGCCACGGCCGTCAAGCGCACCAACCCCAAGGCCATTGTTATCTCTTACCAAGGTGACGGTGACCTCGCGGCCATCGGCACGGCCGAGACCATCCACGCGGCCAACCGCGGCGAAAACATCACCGTCTTTTTCGTCAACAATGCCATCTATGGCATGACCGGTGGCCAGATGGCGCCCACGACCATGATTGGGCAGCGTTCGGCAACAACGCCCATGGGACGCACGGAACTCATGCACGGCAACCCCATTCGCATGGCCGAGATGTTGGCGACCTTGCCGGCCCCGACCTACATCGAACGGGTGGCCATCGGTCACAGCAAGCACATCATGAAGGCCCGCAAGGCCATCAAAAAGGCCCTCCAGATTCAGGCGGAAGGCAAGGGCTACAGCTTCGTCGAAGTGGTCTCCGCCTGCCCGACCGGTTGGAAAATGGATCCGGTGCACGCCCGCGATTGGCTTGTCGACGACATGCTCAAGGTTTTCCCCCTGGGCGTGTTCAAGGATGAGAGCGACCTCCGCGACGAAGGTGATTGGGATCGGC
>CAZLUL010000138.1:0-10989 GCA_964562635.1 uncultured Fibrobacteraceae bacterium
CCTGGTCATCATTCTCCGCCAGATAGCTGGCGAACTTGCCGTTCTTCTCATCGATACTTCCATGCACGACGGCGGTGTAGCGTTTCTCTACGGCTTTCCAGTTATCCTGGAGTTTCTGCCGGATGGCTTCGCTTTTGGCGAAGATGAGTAGGCCGGAGGTGTCGCGATCGAGTCGGTGGACGGTATAGGCACGTATCCACGAGCGACTGCTTCCTTTGCGCAGATAGCCCGTGAGCAAACGTTCGGCGGTTCGGGCTTTGTCGGTTTTGTAACTTGACGTAAGGAGGCCGGGGTCTTTGCATATTACTAATAGGTATTGGTCCTCGTGGAGGATTTCCAGGCGGGCGAGGCGGTGGCGGCGCGGAGGTTTTCGGTAGTTGCTCATGGGGCACATCTTATACGCCGGGTGGGCTGAATTCAACCGCGGACAATTCAGTATACAGCCTGTTGTTGACCTGTCCTTACCGCCGCGTAAACAGGAACAAGGTCCGCTCACTCCCCGCGATGCGGGCCTTTTTCGTCATCTCAAACAACGAGGCAAAGGCGGCTTCGACACCCTCGAGATGATAGTCCGGGAAAACGTCTTCCCGTGATGCCAGCAACCGCTTCACCTGCGAATCGTTCTTCGGCACAAATTCCAATATCAATTGCCGCCCGGCGGTCGCAAAAAACTCAGCCAAGCGTGGCAACGGCACATTGTTGCTGATGCACAAATGATGAATCAAAGCCAAGGCGATCACCGTATCGGCTGGCCCGCGCGATAGAAAACTGTCCCGCTCGCTGTGTGCCCAACCCAACCCGGGACTGGGGTTGGTCAAATCCATCACCAGCGGCAACAGATGCGGCTCGGCCCCGCGGCGACAGGCCAGCCAGTTTTTTTCCACCGCCGTCGGATCAATGTCCGAAGCGATCGTCAGGATGCCCCGCTCACTGGCGACCCGGCTGAAGTACCCGTTGTTGGCCCCGACATCCCAGACCAGTTTGCTGTCCGTCAGGTCCAGAAAACTGCCCACCAGATCGCGCTTTTCCTGCAGCGAAGTGTCGGTGTAGTTGGTGTCTTCGTAGTAGTCGCCCCACTCGGTGCCGCCCGGTTGCCACCGCAGTTTGCGCACCGCGCCGCGCAGGCTGTCGAGGATACCGTCGAGAGATTTGCGGCTGACCCTGGTGGTCTTGGCTTTGGCGCTGTTGGCTTCGTCGTGGCTGTCGGCGTGTTTCTGTTGGCTGCGGGCGTGCAGGTGGATGTGCATCATCAGGCCCGGGTTCAGGCGCGTGCGCCAGGGCAGCAACCGCGCCGCCAGATCCAGGGGCACGCCGTCGATGTTGGTGCGCAGCAGTTCGCCCAGGCGCACATCGCGATGGGCCATCAAGGCCAACGGGGCCAGGAAATGTTGGCAGAACTGGCGGTAAGCCACCCAGGGTTCGTCAACGCGGTAGGCCGTGAAACTCAAAGAATCGATCAACACCGGGCGGCACCGGTGGAACTGAATATTGTAGGCGCTGGCGTCCTTCAGGCTCATCCCGTGCTGCAGGGCCATCCGCTGGATGCGCAACGTGGCCAGGGCCGCATCTTTCAACTGGGTGAAGGACCACTCGTAGGGATAGCTGATGAAAGGCACCAGCTCGGGTGCGAGCACTTTCACTGCACCGGGCGCGGGGGCCAGCTCCAGTGGCGCCTCGGTGTGAGGGATCAGCAGATCCTTGGCGACCAGCGCTTCGTACAAACCCGATTCGTGCAACAGCGCCAGATCAGCGGCATAGCTGGCATTGACCTGCCGCAACAGGCGGCCTTTGTGCCGAAAGAGAAAACCGCTGGGGTCACGGAACGAGGCGGGCAACGCACCGTCGGCGGAACTATTCGTCATCGTCGTCCTCGGCGGGCGATTTGCCGGTCAGGGCCGAGACAATGCGGTGCCAGAAAACCTTGATGGCAAAGCCCGCGCCGACCACTGCGGCGATGATGCCCTGGATCACGAAACTGCCGGTGCCCGGGTCGATGTAGGCGTGAGCGCTTGCTGGCCAAAGTCCCATGGCCAGCAGCGTCAGTACCAGCAGCGAGAGGGAACTTTTGGGCGTCAAAAAGTTATTCATGCCGTCAGTACCTTGCTGAATTTCGGGTTTGGTAGTCGATGTCCAAAAAGGTAACCAATCTGCGCCGGGTTTGTAAAGTCTCCGCTCGTTGAGACCTTGCCTTTTGCGGCCGGGCCTGATATTTCTGCTCAGGTACCCCTGACTTCCGGAGGAGCCGGAGCCAGCTGCAAATGCCCGCCATCCGGCCGCCTGTTCCGGTACCCAGTTTAAGGATAGAATGATGAGAAAGACGGAGCTGATTCACCGCCCCCAGATGCCGATCCTGTTGGCCCTGTTGACTTTCCTGTTTTTGGCCAGTTCGGCCCTGAGCCAGGCAGATATTCCGGCCGCCGATGCGTTTCCGGCGCGTTTGAAGGGCGAATTCAAGTCCGCGATCGTGATCGACGCGGCCACCGGCCTGACCCTGATTTCCAATGAAGAAAACCTGCGCCGCCCGCCTGCCTCAATGCTCAAAATGATGACTGAACTCATTGTCCTGGAGCACATTGCCGAGGGCGATATGACAATGGACGAAATCGTCAAGGTTTCGGCCAATGCCAGCAATATGGGGGGCTCGCAGGTCTATCTGAAGCATGGCGAAGAATTTCGGGTCGAAGAATTGCTGATGGCCCTGGCCATTCATTCGGCTAACGATGCGGCCGTGGCCCTGGCCGAACATCTGGCCGGGTCCACCGATGCCTTCATCGACCTGATGAATATCAAGGCCCGCGACCTGGACATGACCAATACCGAATTTCACACCGTGCACGGCCTGCCGCCGGCGTGGAAGCAAAAGTCGGACATGACCACGGCCCGCGACATGGCGACCCTGGCTCGCGTACTTGTGAAACATCCCCGGGCGCTCGAGTGGGCCTCGACCAAGACGGCACCGTTCCGCGACGGCAAATTCACCCTCTACAACCCTAACAAGCTGGTGGGCAACTATCGCGGCCTTGATGGCCTGAAAACCGGTTACACCGGAGCCGCGGGTTTCTGCGTCACGGCCACGGCCATTCAGAAGGGCAAACGCCTGATTTCCGTGGTCATGGGCTGCCCCACCGACAAGGGGCGGGCCACCGAAACGACCCGTATGCTGTCTTTCGGCTTCAATATGTACAAACAGGTGCCTGTCTTTGCCGATGCCGGCGAACCTCTGGCCGAGCCCCTGCGCATCAAAGGCGGCAAAAAGAAGTCCGTACTGGTGACTTATGGCGAGTCGCTGGAAGTCAGTGTTCCTCGTAACCGGGAGCAGGACTTGGAGTTGGAAATCCGGTTGCCGGAAGAATTTCAGGCCCCGGTTGCTGCCGGCGCTGAAGTGGGACAGGCCGTCATTAAACTCGATGGGATCGTATTGGGCAGTGTGCCGATCATCGCGACAGAGGCCGTCGAAAAGGGCAATTGGTTCAATCGATTGATGAATTGACCCAAAGGTCAAAAAAACTGAAATTGAGGGAACTTTTCAGGTTGATAATTTTATGACAAGTAGAGTGACAACGGCTGTTCGAAGAGCTATTGTTCGCTCAGAAGCAAATCAAAGTATCTGGTGCCCGACCGATTGGTCTCGCGGCGCCGCTGAGGAGGAATCATGAAGAAGCAAGCGTTGATGTCCATTACCCTAGTCATGGTGGGCATTTTCCTGTTGGGCATGGCCTCGGTCGCCTTCGCCGCTCCCGAAATTGTTGGTGCCCCCAAGTGCAAGACCTGCCACAAAGCCAAAACCGGTGACCAGTGGGCCAAGTGGGAAGGCTCCAAGCACGCGGGTGCTTTTGCCACTCTCGGCACCGACGCCGCCAAGGCGATTGCCACCGAAAAAGGTCTCGGCGATCCGCAGAAAGAAGAAGCTTGCCTGAAGTGTCACGTGACTCAGGCTTTCCTGGGCCGTGATGTGGTCATCAATGCCAAGGGTAAGTATCTTGACAGCGAAGGCGTCGGCTGTGAATCCTGCCACGGTGCCGGTTCCGACTACAAATCGAAAAAAATCATGAAGGATCCCGAAGCTTCGGCCACTGCAGGCATGACCCGCGACAAGAGCGAAGAGTTCTGCGTCAAGTGCCACAACGCCGAAAGCCCGACTTTCACCGACTTCGTTTTCGCTGACCGCTGGGCCGAAATTGCCCACCCGGTTCCCGAAAAGTAAGATCACAGTGAAGACTATCGATTTTCTCGGCCCCGCCACTTCCTGGAAGTGGTGGGGCTTTTTTCTGCTTCCCATGGCCCTGTTGCCAATGTTGGTGGGCTGTGCCGGCACGCCGGTTGTTCTCTGTGGGGGCCCGGTAGCGATGGGCTTTTCGGCCACCGAAGATTCCCTCGGCCTGGACGAATTTCTGGCTTTGCCGGATGCTGAGCAACAGGCTCGGCGCCGGCTGGCCCGACGATTTCTGACTGAGGCGGACGGCGCTGGCCGGGCTGATCTGCGCATCCGGGCTTTGACCAATGCCGCGGGGGTGGCCCCGGACGATCCGGCCATCTGGTTGCGGTTGGCCAAGGTGTGGCGTCGGCTGGGAGACTACCTGGCGACCGATACGAGCCTGACCAATGCGGCGGCGGCAGTGCGCGAGTTTGACAGTAGCACGTGGCTGGAAGCCGAGCGGGGCTTTGACTACGGCAATAATGCGGCCCTGGAAACGGCTCTGCAACGGGCCTGGTTGCACTATGACCGGGGCGAGTGGCGCGAAGCCATGCCCTGGATTCGGGCCGCCCTGATCGTGGAATCGGGCAATACCGAAGTGCTGAGGATCCGGGGACTGCTGGAGGCCAGGCAGGGCAAACGCGGCATGGCCCACCAGATTGCGGCCGACCTGGGCCGCAAAGACGAATTCTCCGCGGACATCTCCTGGGTCATGTTCAATCTCGATACGGCCATGGAGCGGCACCGGGCGGCCTACAACTATTGCTACACCCTGCGGCCTAATCAGCGCAATGCCGCCGAATGTTACCGGGATATGGGCCGCGCCGCCGAGCGGGTCCGGGAATGGTCGTTTGCGCGCCGCTGGTATCGCGAATCCACCGCTGCCTTGCCCTTGCGCAACATTACCTGCCTGACGGAGATCAATCACAAGCGGATCAGCGATCCGGCCGGAACTCGAACCCTGCCCTTTTGGATGGCCTTTGATCAGTATTACGTGACCGGGTCATTGTCCGCCTATCTGGCCTATGCCTTTGATCGGTTTGAAGCGGCCACCACCGCCGCAGAAAAAGAACTCTGGGGCGGATTGGTCGTCAACGCAGCGGGGATTTGCCTGCGGCTGGAAATGGAAAAGCCCCATGTGCGGCGGGTGCGCGGATTGGTCTTTGCCCGCACCGGGCGCAGCGACCGGGCCATGGCTGATCTGGAGGCCGCCGTGGCGGGCCTCGGTCCAAACAATGCCTTGGTGGCGGAACTGGAAGCGGAAATCGGGCACCTGATGCTGGTCGAACAGAACCACGCCCGCGCCGCAGTTCACCTGCGGCGCTCTTTGGTCGCCAAACCGGATCTGGCCCGGGCCTGGTCGGATCTGGGCCTGGCGCTGATCATGGCCGATGATCAGGCCGGTGCCGCCGAAGCCCTGACCAAGGCCATTGAGCTGGACAAGAGCCTGGCCGCTGCCTGGTACAACCGGGGTTTGATGCATTTTCACGCCGGCGATCTGGACCTGGCCGAATCCGACCTGGCCGAGGCCGCCCGCCTGGCTCCCGAAAATCGGGATGTGGCCAATCTGCTGCAACAGGTCATGCGGCAGAAAAAGCTGCGCTAAAATCCTTTAAGCTCTTGTATGGCAATTCTGATACCGTATTGTAGCGGCTGAGGGATATTTCCTTTCGACAAATTTCAGCAGACTTCCTGATGGGAGAGAGATGCTCACGATGAACTTCCGCCGTATGGTTCGCCATATACGGCGTCTGGCGCCCGTGGCGTTTGGCGGGACCTTGATCCTGCTGAACGGGTGTGCTGTCGGGCCTGACTACGTGGAACCGGAATCCGCGGTGCCCGACGCCTGGGAAAATGCGGCGGCCGAAGATGTTCTGGGGGAAACCCCAGTTATTGAAAATTGGTGGAGCGCCATGGGTGATGCCCGGCTCGACTCATTGATTGTGCGGGCGCGGCAGGCGAACCCCGATCTGGCGGGGGCCATTGCGCGGATTCGCGAAGCCCGGGCTTATCACCAGATTGCCGGCGGCGACTACTATCCCCAAGTGCAGGGTACGGGCAGCTTCGCCCGCACCCAGATTGCCGAAAACGGGCCCCAGGGCGGGTTGGCAATCGGGGGCAACAACCCCGGCAACAACTGGGAATTCGGACTGGGCGCCAGCTGGGAAGTGGATGTCTTCGGGCGCGTGCGGCGCACCCGCGAGGCCACCGGAGCCCAGGTGGAAGCTTCCATTGAAGACTACCGCGATGTGATGGTTTCGCTGTATGCCGAGGTGGCGATCACCTACGTGGATATCCGATCCCTGCAGATGCGCCTGGATTTTGCCCGGGACAACGTGACCAGCCAGCGCGAAACAATGGACATCGTCGTTGCCCGGGAAGATGCGGGGCTGGTGCCCTTGCTGGATGTGACGCGGGCGCGGTCCAATCTGGCCAATACCGAAGCGAAGATCCCCCGGTTGGCAACGGCTTTGGAGGCGTCCCTGAATCAGATGGCCATCCTGTTGGGCGAGATGCCTGGCGCCCTGGATGAAGAACTGGCGCCGCAGGACGGCTTGAAACTGCCCAGCACCGAAGTGGCCGTCGCCTTACCGGCCGAACTTTTGCGGCGCCGGCCGGACGTGCGGCGCAGTGAGCGCAATTTGGCGGCCCAGAACGCCCGCATTGGCGTGGCCACTGCCGATTTGTACCCGAGTTTTTCACTGACCGGGGTCTTGAATCTGACCAGCGTAACTTTTGACGGTCTGAGCGAGGGTGGCCACACCGGGTGGTCCCTGGTGCCGGGCGTGAAGTGGAATTTGTTCACCGGCGGGAAAATCCGGGGCCAGATCAAGGTCGAAGAGGCCAAAACCCAACAGGCCTTGGCCTTTTACGAAATGACTGTCCTGAGGGCCTTGGCCGAAGTCGAGAATTCCCTGGTGGCCCTGCGCCAGGAGGAAATCCGCTACGGCTTGTTGACCACGGCGGTCGAGTCGTCCCAGCAATCGGTGGATTTGGTGCACATCCAATACATTGAAGGCCTGACTGATTTTCAAAACTACCTGGATGCCCAGCGGGTCCTGTTCGACCAGCAGGATCAGTTTGCCCAATCCCGGGGCCAGGTCGTGACCAATCTGATCGATTTGAACCGCTCCCTGGGTGGGGGCTGGTCCCTGGCCGAGACGGCACCTGATGTCGCCGATGATCTGGCTCGCGCCGAGCAGGCGCGCCGGGCCGAGGCCGATACCGAATCTGAAACTCCCGCTGGCGATACCGCCCAGGAAGAAGAGGTCGAGTGATGAAGCTTCAGGATATGTTCGCCAAGACTGTTTTGGTGACGGGATTGGCCTGTCTTTCGCTGGGGATTGTTTCCTGCGGTGGCGGCGAAGAGGCGCCGGTCAGGCAGGCTCCGCCGGTGACGGTGGCGTCAATCACCAAGGCGCCGGTGCGCGACTACATCATTTTTACCGGCTCGACTCGCGCGGTGGAATCGGCCGAGGTGGTGGCTCGCGTTGCTGGCAATCTCGAGACAGTGGAATTCGAGGCCAGCAGCGGCGTGAGCGCCGGCCAGCTGTTGTTCACCATCGAAGACACCAAATACAAGGCGGCGCGCGATGCGGCCCAGGCCAGCGTGCAGTCGGCCGAGGCCGACCTGCTGCGCACACGGGCTGAATTGCAGCGGGTGGAAAAGGCCAGCCAGAGCCGGGCAGTCTCCGAAATGGATGTTGATCGGTCGCGGGCCGATCGGGACATGGCCATCGCCGCGGTGGCCCATGCCAAGGCCAATCTGGACGACGCCGAGTTGAGCCTGAGCTACACCCGCGTGGTCTCACCCATTGACGGGGTGGCCAGCCGCAACCTTGTCGATGCGGGCAACCTCGTGGGTCAGAGCGGCCCGACATTGCTGACCCGAGTGAACAAACTGAAGCCCATCTATGTCTATTTTCACGCACCTGAATCGCTGGTGTTGAAGTATCTGGCTACTCGCGAAGACATCGTGGACGAAGATGAGCGTCGCAGAGGCGGCGGCGAGGCTTTTGTGGCTCGCGCCACTGACGTGGGTTTTCCCTTTGCTGGCGTCATCGACTTCATCGACAACGAAGTGGATCGCAGCACCGGAACGATCGAGTTGCGGGTGCGCCTGTCGAATGAAGATTTGAATTTTTTCCCCGGTCTGTTTGTCCGCATCAAGCTCCTGGGCGAAGAAATGGCTGACGGTATCCTGGTGCCCGAAGTGGCGCTGGGCAGTGACCTGGGTGGCAAGTACATCCTGACCGTTGGCGAAAACAACATCGTCGTCCAAAAATACGTGACCTTGGGCATGCCTCAGGGCGAGGGCCTGATCCACATCAGGGAGGGCCTGACCGGCGACGAGACCATCATCGTCAATGGCCTGATGTTTGCCCGACCCGGTATGCCGGTGACCCCGCTCACGGCCGAACAGTTCGCGGCGATGCAGAAGCAAGCCGCAGGAAACTAAACAAGGAGACCTGAGCGAATGTTCAGCCGCATATTCATCAACCGGCCCAAATTTGCGCTGGTGATTTCCATACTCATCCTGATCGTGGGCGGGATCTCCATTCCCCAGTTGCCCATTGAATCAATGCCGGATATCACGCCGCCGACCATCTCGGTGAGCACGACTTTCCCCGGTGCGGATGCTGCGACGGTGCTCGAGTCGGTGGCCGCGCCCATCGAGGAGCAGGTCAACGGCGTGGAGAACATGATCTATATGGACTCCAAGAGTGATTCCGAGGGCCAGTTGAACCTGACGGTCAGCTTCGACATCGGCTCGGATGTTGACATGGCCCAGGTCATGACCAAAAACCGGGTGGATGTGGCCTCACCGTTGCTGCCCCAGGAAGTGACCCGCCAGGGTGTGAAAGTGGACAAGAAGTCCACGGCCATGGTGGAAGTTGTCAGCCTGCGTTCGCCCAATGGCACTTATGACGAACTTTTCATCTCCAACTATATCGCTACTCGCATCAAGGATCAGTTGACCCGGGTTGATGGTGTCGGCTCGCTCACCGTTTTTGGCGCCAAGGATTTCAGCATGCGGATCTGGCTGGATCCGGAACAACTCAAGGCCCGTGGTATGACATCCGAGGAAGTGCTGGCCGCCGTCCGGGTGCAAAACGTTTCGGTGGCTGCCGGTAAAATCGGAGCCCCGCCCAACAAGGGCGACCTGCCGTTCCAGTACAACATCATCACCAAGGGGCGGCTGTTCACCGAGAAGGAATTTGGCGAAATCGTCATCAAGACCGGCGCGGACGGCGACATTCTTTACCTGCGTGATGTGGCCACCATCGAATTGGGCTCGCTGGCCTACAGCTGGTATGCCGAACATTCGGGCAGTCCGGCCATCGCCATGGGTATTTATCAGTTACCGGGGTCCAACGCGCTGGGTGTGGCGGAGGGCATCAAATCCATCATGGATGAGCTGGCGGCCAACTTTCCTGAAGATCTCGAATATGAAGTGTTGTACGACGCGACGGAATACATCCAGGCCTCCATCGACGAAGTGGTCGAAACGCTGATCGTGGCGATTCTGCTGGTGATTTTCGTGGTGTGGATTTTCCTGCAGGATATCCGCGCGACGCTGATTCCAGCCATCACGATTCCGGTTTCGTTGATCGGCACCTTTGCCGTGCTGAACGGCATGGGCATGTCCATCAACAACCTGACTCTTTTTGGCTTGGTGCTGGTGATCGGCATCGTGGTCGATGACGCGATTCTGGTGGTGGAAAACACCGTGCGCCTGATGAATGACAAGGGCTGGGACTCGCGCAAGGCCATCACCGAGGGCATGGGCGAAGTGACCGGCCCGGTGATCGCCTCGACGGCAGTGCTGTTGGCCGTCTTTATCCCGACGCTGATGATGCCCGGTTTGACGGGATTGTTGTATCGGCAGTTTGCCATCACGATTTCCATCGCCACGATCTTCTCGTCGATCAATGCCCTGACCCTGAGCCCGGCCCTTTGCCGGTTGCTGCTCAAGAACGCGGACCCGAACAAACCGAAGTGGATCTTCTTCCGCAAGTTCGACGAATTTTTCGAGAAAAGCACCGCCAGTTACAAGGGCTTCGTGGCCGTTCTATTGCGCAAGTCGTCCCTCGCGATGCTGGTTTTTGCGGGCCTGATGGCGCTGATGGTTGTCGGTGTCAAGAGCGTGCCGGTGGGCTTCCTGCCTGACGAAGATCAGGGCTATTTCTTCGTCAACGCCTCGTTGCCTGATGGCGCTTCCCTGACCCGTACCCGGGAAGTGACCGATAAGATCAACGCCATTCTGTCCGAAACTCCCGGTGTCGCCAAATTCCTGACCGTGGGCGGTTATTCGATGTTGGACGGCGTGCAGTCGCCTAACGCCGCCATGTGCATCGTGACGATGGACAACTGGAGTGAGCGTGGCGATCCGGATCTCTATGTTCAAGCGGTCATGGCCGATTTGCAGAAAAAACTGTTCGGTATCCAGGAGGCCCTGATCTTCAGCTTCCTGCCGCCGCCCATCATGGGCCTCGGCAGTGCCGCGGGCTTCTCGTTTGAACTGCAGGACCGCGGGGGCGCTGGTATCCTGCAACTGCAGCAGGCCGCGCTGGATATTGTTGCGGAGGGGAATAAGGGCGAGGTGCTGACGCGCCTGAACCAGAACCTGCGCGCTTCGGTGCCCATGCTCTATATCGAGATTGACCGCGTCAAGGCTCAGGCTTACAACGTATCGCTGAATCAGGTCTTCGGTTCTCTGTCGACCTTCCTGGGCACCTCGTACGTGAACGATTTTAACCTGTTTGGACGCACCTGGAAGGTGATGGCCCAGG
>CAZLUL010000139.1:0-10798 GCA_964562635.1 uncultured Fibrobacteraceae bacterium
AAAATCGTCTTCGCCGTCATGAACCTCGATGCTGCGCAAGTCGCCAAATCGGCTGAGAAACATGCGCCAGCCCAGAGGGTCTTCTTTGTCTTCGTGCAGGGAATAGGCCAGGCGCTCGAACAGTCCGTGGGACTTATAAAATGCGAGGCGCCGTTCTTTCCGCAGCTGTTCAAGGTCCGCGTGCTCGCCCCAAACCAGATCCCGATAGCCGCAATGGAAAAGATCATCCCAAAACGCCTCTTCGTCGCTCCAGCGCAGAAAACCGGTTTTGCTCTCGCCGTTGGGCCAGGTCACAGTCGCATGGATGAAACCGGCGTTGGGATCAGCAGCTTCCGGTGGCGATTGGGCAGCGGCCAAGGCAGGACAGAGAACGGCAAAAACCAACAGGAGGGACATCAGTCGCAATGAAATCATGGAATTCTTTCGGGGTTGGGGGTGCGGTTGTGGCATTCCAGACGCTATTGGTCGGAAAATGTTGCTCGCCATCGAACCGCGCTGGTTCAACCAAATCCGGCAAATGCCCACGATACCAGGATCGCGCTGCCGCCCGCGACAACCGACGTCACCACGCCAAGCCGGCGTGAGCGCACCCAACCGCTGATGCCAACACTTGCCAGCAAGGCATATACACCGGCAACAAAGCCCAGAAAGCCCACAATTCGGGCGTGATCAACGGAGGATTCGGCGCTGACGTTGCTGGGAACATCGGGATTCAAAACGATGGCCACCATCACAAAGGAAATGACCGCGACCACGAAACAGCACGCCGCAACCGCCGAGGCGCCGATGGCCAAGCCGGCGCTCCTCTTCGGAGACTCCGCCACCAGCAACGTCACGAATACCGCGGCTGAGAAACCGCCCAAAAATGCACTCAGGAAAGACAACTGTTGGGCAATTTCAACCATATAGCTTGGCGGCAAGGTCTGCACGGCGGGACAACTCCTCGGTTTGTGAAGGCTATGAATTCGGCGGCATTGTAACGGTTGCCGGACTTCTTGTCCCTCGGCATTTCCATTCCAGGGTCAGCGTTCGTGGCGGCGCCTATTTTTTTCCGTCATCCTGCCCGTGTTTAGGTTGAACAAGATCCCACAAATTGCCGCAGATGTCCTTGAATACCGCCACCGTTCCGTAGCTGAATTCGTTCGGCCCGCGCACGAATTCCACACCTTGGGCGCGAAAAGAGTCGTAGTCGCGTTTGAAATCGTCGGTGTAGAGGAAAAGAAAAACCCGTCCTCCGGTCTGGTCACCGATGCGGGCCTGCTGTTCATCGTTGGAGGCTCTGGCCAAAAGCAGGTGAGCGCCCCCACTTCCCCCAGGCGAAACGACAACCCAACGCTTCTCTTCGTCCGGCAGATCGGTGTCTTCGAGCAGTTCGAAACCGAGGGTTTCCACGTAAAAATTGATGGCCTCGTCGTAGTCCCGCACGACGATCGAAATGAGTCCCAGGTTGCGGTTCAATTTCTCTCTCCATGGTTGCGGTCTCGAATTCACCCAGGCTCGCACCGCGATATTCGAATTCCAAACGCTAGGCCCCCGGCGGGCAACCATCTGGCTTGACCACTCGCGTCCGTGAGGGCGGATGTTTTTACAAATGCCCCGCTGGGCGTATCGGACGGGGAGAAAAGTGGCAGCGGCCGCACATTTGCGGTGGCACATACCAGAACGCCCCCCAATACCCGAAGGCAGTGGGAGGCGGTCCCCAAATTATCAACATACAGCCCGTAGCGCCGCAAAGGCTGAAGATGGCAACGGTGCATCGAGTGCGTGAGCTCTCGCGAACTGCGGTCAGTTCTGCACTGCTTCCGATTCCTCGTCAGCCTCCTCAGCGGCGACCTTGCTCATCTGCTCTTCATTCCAGGCCTCAGCCCGGGCCAGCAGCTCAGGCAGCGTCTTGGCCTTGCGGAACAGGTCCAGCGCCTCGTGCAACTGCGTGTCCGCCTCGATGGCCACCTTATAGGCCGCCGTCGGGCCATGCACCCGGCGGGCCAATTCGCGGCGCACGCCGCGCTTGATGAAGTCCGAATTGGCGTCGACCAGGGAGTCGCTGTAGGTCAGCTCGAACACCTCAAGGTACTCGCCAATTTTTTCGCGTCCCGCCAGGAATTCCTTGAAACGTCGGTAGTCGCTGTCGCTGAGCTCGAAGTCCTCAGAGATGTCCTCGTGGTCAGTCGCGTAGTCCACCGCGTAACTGAACAGGGCACCATCACGCTCGACGGCCACCTCGAAGTCGGTCAGGAAATCCTGATCGATTTCGATATCCGGGTTGATGCCGCCGCCGCCGTAGACCACCCGTCCGCTGTCGGTGTAGAATTTTTCCTTGTTGAAGCGGTGCATTTCCTTGTCGGCCGGATCGGGATCCAACTCGGCAGTTTCAGCCGGTTGTTCTTCTTCCACCGGACCTTCCTGACCGTGACGCGGCCGCGTCTTGTGAATGCTGCGACCGCTGGGCGTATAATACCGCGCCGTGGTCAGCTTCAACGCCTCGTCTTCATCGAGCCGGAACACCGTCTGCACCGAACCCTTGCCAAAGCTGGTCTTGCCCACCACCAGGCCCGCATCGTGGTCCTGAATAGCCGCCGAGACGATCTCGCTGGCCGAAGCCGAAGAACCGTTGATCATCACGATGATCGGCACGTCGTTGTACACGTTGCCGCGCACTTCGCTGTAGAAGCTGTGGTTCTGGCTGCGCAACCGTCCCTTGGTGAAGACCACCAGGTTGTCTTTTTCGAGAAACAGTTCGCTCACGCCCTGGGCCGCGTCCAGCAAGCCACCGGGGTTGAAGCGCAGGTCCAGAATCAGGCCCTTCATGCCGGCGGCCGTCAACTCGTCGAGCTTGGCGCGCGCTTCGTCCTGGGTCGAGCGCGCAAAATTCTGGATCCGGATATAGCCGATGTCATCGATCATGAACCCGTAGGGCACACTCTCGATTTTGATGATGTCGCGGGTAATGGTGTAGGGCAGCGGGTTTTCCACGCCGGGGCGCTGGATGGTGATGTTCACATCGGTGCCGGGCTTGCCGCGCAACAGTTTCACCGCTTCGTTGCTGGTGAAGTCCTTGGCCGATTCGCCCTCGATCTCGACGATCTGGTCGCCGCCCTGGATGCCCATGTAGTAGGCCGGCGTGCCTTCGATGGGCGAAACCACGGTCGGAAAGTGATCCCGAATATTGATCGTGATGCCCAGGCCGCCAAACTCGCCCTCGGTGCTCATCACGAGATCTTCGTAATTGCGCGGCGGCAAGTAGTTGGAGTGCTCGTCCAGGCCCTCGAGCATGCCCTTGATGGCCCCTTCCATGATGTCCTTGGGGTCTTTTTCATCGACATAATTGTTGATGACCCGCTCGTAGACCTCACTCATGATCTTGAGATTGTCGTAGAACTCCTTGCGGCGTTTTGCCGGATCCTCAGCAGCATTGGCCACCGATGCCAATAGCACCACCAGCAATACGGGCAGGAATACGAGGCTCTTGAATCTATGGAAAATCTTGTCCTGCATGGACTTCGAGCTCTGGATGACGTTCATGTTCTGTCCTTGGTCTGGCGTTGTGGAGCGGTGCGAAAATACCGGTCTGGAGGAACTAGAGGTACTTGAGCAATCCGTGTTCCAATCTCTTGAGATGCCCCAAAGTCTCGGCCAGCATTTCGGCCGGCGAGGCCATGGCATCTATTACTTTAAAACGCAAATCTCCGGAAACCGCCATAGCCTGATAGCCTTTGTACACCTTTTGGTGAAACTGGGCAGTTTCGCGGTCGAGCCGGTCAGTGGCTCTGTTTTGCAAGCGGGCCTGGCCTTCAGCCGGCGGTAGCAGGCATAAAAAAGTCAGATCCGGCTGCAAGTCGCCTAACGCGACCTTGTTCAGGGAATCGACGGTCGATTCCCCCAATTCCCTTCCGTAGCCCTGATAAGCTACCGAAGCATCGGCAAAACGATCGCACAAAATGATCATGCCCGCCGCCAAAGCCGGTGCGATTTTTTCCCGCACCAGTTGGGCCCGGCTGGCGACCATGAGCAGCAATTCCGTCTCACCGCACATGCCTTCAGACGCCGGATCGAGCAGAATGTTCCGGATTCGTTCACCCAGGTCGGTCCCGCCGGGCTCCCGAATCACCATGGGCTGCTCGCCACGCTCAGTCATCAATTCGGCGATGGCCTGGATCAAAGTCGTCTTGCCGCTGCCCTCGGGGCCTTCAAACGTGATCAGCAATCCGCGGTGTTCGGCCAGGTCGGCCTGTTCGTTGCTGCGGGGTGTCACGCCTGGGGCTCCTCGGGAATCTCCTCGGGAATGTCTTCAGGATTTTCCTCAGGTTTGTCCTCAGCATTGTCCTCAGCGTTGTCCTGCGCCGCAGGCTCCCCCGGCTTCCGCGCCGGCTGGGGTCCAGGCAACTTGGCCGCCACATGAATCATGCGCTGCACCGTGGTGCCCAAAGTCGCGATCGCCAGGAACCACAGCACCGGCACAACAGCCCAGCGGCCCAACAACAGCGCCACCGTCAGCAGAATGACCCGCTCGGTGCGTTGCAGGAAACCCACCAGGCAGGTTTCGCCCACACCCTCGGCCCGGGCCCGCACATAACTGGTGGTCAGGCTACCGACAACCGTAGCTGTGATCAGGACCAGGGCGGTGGCGTCAGCGCCATAGGGACGATTGGCGTAGTACCAGGTGAGCCCAGCAAAAAGAAAGGCCTCGCCCAGGCGGTCAAAACACGAATCCAGAAAAGCGCCCCGCTCGGAAACCGTGCCCTGCAGGCGGGCCAGATCACCATCGAGCATGTCGAAGGCCGATCCGATGACAAAAACCAGCGCCCCCAAAAACAGGTTGCCCCGCGCGACGATCAGGCCCGACACAGCGGTGATGGCCAGGCCAATGACCGAGACAGTCAGCGGGGTCATGCCCACACCATCAAGCACCAGCACCACGGGCTTGACCTTGGTTCTGGCGTTCAATTTGAATTCGGTGAAGCTCATGTCTGATCTCCTTTGCGGCGTTTTTCACGCGCGCTGCGTCGGTCTCGTTTTTCCTGTCTTTGATCTGATACGGGCGGGCCGTCGCCCGGCCCGGAATCCAGGCTTGCTCGTTTGCCCAGCCCCTGCAGGACAAGCACCAGCTCGCCCTTCAGCTTGCGGCCGACCATAATCTCCAGCAACTCGGCCGCCGTCCCCCGCGGGGCTTCTTCGTGCAGCTTCGTGATTTCCCTGGCGATGGCCAAGGTACGCTCAGGCGCCAATTCGGCCAGTATTTCCAAAGTCGAACGGATCCGGTGGCAGGATTCCAGAATCAGCACCGTACCGGGTTCGCTCAGGGCCTCGGTCAAAAATGACCGGCGTTGGCCCTTCTTGCGCGGAGCATACCCCAAATAGAGGAATCGGTCCGGTGAAAATCCGGACAGGATCAGGGCCGCCAGGGTACTGGAAGGGCCGGGAATCACCGTCCACGGCAACTCCTTTTCCAGCAAGGACTTGACCAAGCCGAAACCCGGATCCGAAATGCAGGGCATGCCGGCGTCACTGACCACGGCGATGCGTTCCCCGGCTGCGAGCCGCTCGATGATCTGCGGCACCACCCGTTCCTTGTTGTGGTCATGGTAGCTGGCCAGAGGCGTCGTCAAACCGTAGCGCTTGAAAAGTGGACGGGTGTGCCGGGTGTCTTCGGCATAAACCATGTCCGCGGCGGCGAGAATCGCCAACGCGCGCAACCCGATATCAGCCATGTTGCCGATGGGCGTGGCCACAAAATGGCACACCCCGGCCGGGAAATCGATCTCGGGCAGGGCAACCATCACCGGCGCGGCTGGGTGGTCATCCGCACTCAATGGAAGCCACCGTCTTTGTCTGCCGGAGCACCAAAGGCCGGCTGGTCCGGGTTCACACGACCCGGAAATGTGCACACCGGGGGCGAAGTGCGCTTGAAGGCCATGGCGCGTACTCGTTTTTGCACCCGCACCACAAGCTCTTCGGCAAAGCCCAGAGCCGTCAACTGCCGCCCGCCCAGGTCCTCGTCCACCATGTGCACCAACAGACGATCCACCTCGGCGTAGGTGACGCCCAGTTCGTCTTCGTCGGATTGCCCTGCCCAAAGGTCGGCGCTGGGCGCCTTGGTCAGCACCGACTCGGGCAGGCCCAGGTACGAACAAAGGGCCCGGATTTCGGTCTTGTAGAGCTGGCCGATGGGATTCAAGGCGCAGGCGTTGTCGCCGTACATGGTCGTGTAGCCCAACAGGCCTTCGGTGCGGTTGCCGGTGCCCAGCACCAACGAACCATCGCGGGCCGAGCGGTCGTACAGGACAATCATGCGGCAGCGGGCCATGATGTTGCCCCGACGCACGCGGTCTTCGGTGTCCATCTCGGCCAGAAAGGCATCGGCCATGCTCGTGATTTCGACTTTTTCGACGGCCATACCAAGGGTCTTGGCCACCGCCTCGGCATCAGTCAAAGAAGCTGCGCTGCTGGTGCTGTAGGGCATCATCACACCCCGCACATTTTCGGCTCCAATGGCCCGCGCAGCCACACCGGCCGCTACGGCCGAATCGATGCCACCGGACAGGCCCACCACCAGCGATTTGTGCCCCGCAGCTTCCATGGTGGACCGGACAAATTCGGCGCAACGTTCAGCGGCCAGGGCGGGATCGATCCCATTCATGTTCGACTCCTACTTCTGGTTGACGATTGGGCCCCGGCGCTCAACTGCGCCGCCAGGCCTCGGGTAAAAAGAGCACCAGGACGGTGAAAATTTCCAGGCGACCGATGAGCATGAGAATCATCAGCAGCCATTTTTCCCAGTCCAGCATGCCCGAATAGTTGCTGGCCGGCCCCACCTCGCCCAGGCCCGGGCCGACATTGCCCAGGGTGGCGGCCGTGGCGCCGACGCTGGTCACCAGGTCGCGGCCGCCCATGGTCAGGAGCACCACACCGGTGACATAGACCAACATGAACAGCAGGAAGAAACCCAGAACGTTGGTCAAAAGGGCCGGCGACAGGGCCCGGTCGTTGAACCACAGGGTATACACCGCACGGGGATGCAGCATCTTCTTCATTTCGTATTTGGCGTGGCGCAAAAGGATGAATACGCGCATGACCTTGATGCCGCCGCCGGTGGACCCGGCGCAGCCGCCGATGGCCATCAGGATCAAAAGGATGGCGTGGGATAACGGTGGCCATTGCAAATAATCAGCCGTTCCGAAACCCGTGGTCGTGATGATCGAAACCACCTGAAACAAGGTCCGCCGGATGGTCTCCAGGCGGGTCGGGTAATAATCAATGGCCAGCAGCGCCGCGGTAATCAGCACCGCGCTCGCCAGAATAATCGAACCGTAAAAACGGAACTCCTCGTCCTTGGCGTAGACCTTGACCCGACCGGTCAAAGCCAGATAGTGCAGCGAAAAATTGGCGCCGGCCAGGAACATGAAGACCGTAATGACCCACTCGATGGCCGGAGATCCGTACCCGCCAACACTGGCGTTGTTGGTGCTGAAGCCTCCGGTCGCCATGGTCGCAAAGCTGTGGCAGACCGCATCGAACAGGCCCATGCCCGCAATCATCAGGGCGATGGTCTCCAGCATCGTCAGCAGAAAATAGACCGCCCACAGCAGTTTGGCCGTTTGCCGGATGCGGGGGGTGAGGCGTTCGGCAACCGGACCGGGCACTTCGGCCCGAAACAGCTGCATGCCGCCAACACCCATCAACGGCAAAATGGCCAGGGCCAACAAGACGATACCCATGCCCCCGAGCCAGTGGGTCAGCGCGCGCCAAAACAACGTGCCGTGGCTGCGGCTTTCGATATCCGTCAGGATCGTGGCGCCGGTGGTGGTGAAGCCCGAGATCGATTCGAACACCGCATCGGTGAAGGAGGGAATCTGGCCGCTGAGCCAGTAGGGCATCGCACCCAGCAGGCCGACCACGACCCAGCCGAAGGCGACCACGGCAAAGCCTTCGCGCACCCGCAGGTCAGGCGCGTCTTTCACCAGCAGCAACAGGCCGCCACCAATCAGGGCACCCAGGCCGGCTGCCGCCAGGAAATGGGGCCAGTCTCCATCACCGTACAGCGCCGACACCAGTCCGGGCAGCAACAGGCAGGCCGCCGTGACCAGCAACAGGAAAGCCAGAACCTTCAGGACCGAGCGATAGTTCACGACTCGCCGCCCGAGAAGAACTTCACGACGCCGTCCACGCCGTCAGGCAGGGCAAAGACCACCACCTGGTCACCAGCGGCCAGGATCGTCCCACCCATGGGCGTCAGCACCCGGCCCCGTTTGAGCACCGCGCCGATGACGGCGTCCTTGGGAAAATCGAGTTCCATCAGCTTTTTTCCCAGCCAGGAGCATTTCTCGCTGACTTTCAATTCCAGGATTTCCGAACCGCTGAAGCCCAGGCTTTCCGAGCTGACCACCGCCCCGCGCTGGACAAATCTGCTGATCCAGTTTGAAGTCGACAAACGTGGCGAGATGGCCGCATCCACACCCAGCAACGGCAGCAATGGCACGTAGTCCGGACGATCCACCAGGCAAACGGTCTTGGCCGCGCCATGGTGACGGGCCAGCAGGCAGGCCATGATGTTGGTTTCTTCGTCGTTGGCCACCGAGACAAAACCGTCCATCTCGGCCACGCCTTCGGACTCGAGCAGGTCGGTGTCCGAACCTTCTCCGTGCAGGACCAGGGCATGGCGCAGTTGTTCACTGGCGCGCCGGCATTTTTCCTCGTTGCGATCGATGATCTTCACTTTCACGCCGGCGGCCAACAGATCGCGGGCCAGCTCGCGCCCCATGGCGTTGGCGCCGACGATCATCACGCGTGTGAGGCGACGCTTGTGGGCCTGGAAATAGATCAGGGAACGATTGACGGTGCTGCGCGAGCCGGCCATGAAGACCTTGTCGTCGGCCATGATAACCGTCTGCCCGGTGGGAATGAGTGTTTCTTCGCCACGCACAATGGTGATCACCAGGGCCATGCGCGCGCCCAGTTCCTTGTTCAATTCGATCAGCGTCTTGCCTTCGACCCGGCTGTCCGTTTCGACCTTCGCGCCGATGATGCGCACTTTGCCGTTGGCAAAATCGTGGATTTCCGTGGCGCCGGTCTTGAACAGCACCTCGCGGATGGCATGCACCGCCTCATGGTCCGGATTGATGGCCATGTCGATGCCATCGAGCATCAGGCGGTGGTCCTGGTAGTAGTCTTCCTGCCGCACCCGGGCGACCTTGATCTTGGCCCCGAGGGCATGGGCCGTCTGGCAACTGATGATATTGATCTCGTCCCGGTCGGTCACTGCGGCCACCAGGTCGCAATCGGACATGCCGACTTCCCGCATGACCTGGGGACTGACACCGCTGCCGACGACAAACCGGCAATCGAGGTGTTCGGAGACCTTGTCGATTTGCTCCTGGTCCCGATCAATGAGGACCACATCATGCTCTCGCCGGCTGATGGTTTTGGCCAGCTGAAAGCCGACTGAACCGGCGCCGATGATGACGATTTTCATCTGCCGTCTCCTACTGGTTGCTGCCCGGCCAGTTGTTCAGCGCCGCAATGGCCAGATCCACGTCAGCCTGCGAATTTTCCAGATTTGGAATCAGGCGCACCCGGCCCGGGCCAAAGCCCACCGCCAGAATACCCCGCGCCTCGAGATGCGCCAAGAGGGAGGTGTCACTGGCGGCCGGCAACACATCCACGATGACAATATTGGTGTCCACCGGATGATTGACCGCCAATTGCGGATGGTCAAGCCCTTCGGCCAGGGCCCGGGCCCGATCGTGGTCTTCCTGCAGGCGCTGCAGATGGTGATTCAGGGCGTACCGACAGCCCGCCGCCAGGATGCCCACCTGCCGCATGCCCCCGCCGAAAATTTTGCGATAGCGGAGGGCCTTGGCAATGGTCTCTTCGTCACCGACCAGCACCGAGCCTATCGGTGCGCCGAGCCCCTTGGAGAAACACACGCTCACCGTATCAAACGGCGCGGCCAATTCAGCCAGGCTGGTGCCGGTCGCCACGTGGGCGTGCCACAAGCGAGCGCCGTCCAGGTGGAGCCGCAAACCCCGGGCGTGCACCTGCTCGCCGATCCGGACAACTTCGTCCTGAGGCAGAATGCGACCGCCCGCCCGGTTGTGGGTGTTTTCCAGGCAAACCAGGGACGGAGGCGCGTAGTGCACATTGTCCGGATTCAGCACCGCTTCGATCATTTCCCAATTCAACAGGCCGTCCGGTGTCGGCACACAGGTCAACTGCACGCCGCTGAGCATGCCAGGGCCCCCACCTTCATACCGATAGATATGGGCGCCGTCTTCCAGGACAACCTGATCACCGGGGCTCGTCTGGGACTTGAGAGCCAGTTGGTTGCTCATCGTGCCGCTCGGCACATAGAGCGCCGCGGCCTTGCCCAGGCGGGCGGCGACTTCTTCCTGCAGCAGTTTGACGGTGGGATCGTCACCGAAGACATCATCGCCCACTTCGGCCTTCAGCATGGCCTCGAGCATGGCAGGTGTGGGTTTGGTGACGGTGTCGCTGCGCATATCGACACGCGCATCACGACGCGCATCACCACGCGCATCACCATTCTGGGGGGAGCCGGACATGTTGGTCCTCCGGGAGTCGAACTTCTGAACAGGTTCGCGAATTGCCCACAATATGAAGCACAGGCCTCAAAAAGGAAACCGATCCCCCAGGCCGAGGCCGGAAGACCGGTTCAATTTCTGCACAGACACCCCGGATGAAGGCATCCGCAAGGCTATCTACATGGCGTCAGCCACTTTGTCCTTCAGCATCTTGGACACCTTGAACACAGGGACCTTGCGGGAAGGCACGGGCACAGCTT
>CAZLUL010000140.1:0-10756 GCA_964562635.1 uncultured Fibrobacteraceae bacterium
GAGCAATTTGTGCTCCGGGGCCGCCTCTTGTCTGGTCTACTGATCGGCCGCAAGTTGGCCTCAGAGCGCGGGCCCGCCAGGGTCGTGGTGAGCTCGGGGCGGGCCCCCTGCTGCGGGTTTGCCTTCATTGAGGTTGTGGTAAAACCGCGTGGTCGGATAAGCGAAATCGATACCATCTTCGCTGCCAAACGCCGTCAGAATTTCTTCCCATATGACGGCCGCAGTGGAACGTCGGCTACGCGGTTCGCTGATGTAACGCATGGTCAGGACCACACCGCTGTCGGCGACAGAGGTCCAGACGATCGGTGTGAGATGTTGGAAGAAAATCAGGTATTTGCGGCTGGCGCGTCGCACTTCCTCGGCGGCCTCGTCATCCTTGATGACGGTATGCCGCTGTGCGATATCCGAAAGGATCTCCTTGGCTTTGCGCCAGTCGCTTTCGAAGGTCACCATCACCGGAATCTCGTCCCAGATAAATTTGAATCCGGCTGTATAATTGGCCGTCGTATGTTTGAACACCCAACCGTTCGGAACGTGGATGATGCGTCCGGTGCTCTGATCGGAGTTCACCCAGTTGCCGATTTCCACGAGTGAAAATTGAAACAACCGCAGATCAATGACGTCGCCGCGATGGTCTCCGATTTCGATCCGATCGCCCACCTCGAATGGTTTGCGAATGCTGATGAAAATCCAGCCCGCCAGGTTTGACAGCGGATCCTGCAGGGAGATGGCGAGGCCGGCCGAGACAAGGCCCAGATAGGCCGACCAACCGGTCAGGCCACCGAACCAGATCACTATGGTGGCGAAGACAAAAATGAACCCCAGCACATAGTTCAGGGTCTTCTTGACGATGTATCGCCGCTGCACGTCGGTGACCCGATGCTCGACCGCGCGCCCAAAGGCCACTCGGGCGACCAATACGATTCCCCAGACCGCCAGGGTCAGGGCGAGGTCTCCCAACTGCCCGGATCCAATTCCCAGGTGGGACTGGATCCAGTTCATAACCGTCTGCGTGATCTCGCTCATGAATCCCCTTGACTGGTTTCAGTCCCTGAGCCAACATCCGCCGCCACGTGGGTGGCTGCAGTGTGGGGATCATAGCCACAAATGGGTATCGTGACACCACAAAAGAAACAGGTCGTCGCGGTCCAGGTTGGGAAAAATGCGTGGTCAAATCACTGCGGTAGACCGTGATCACAAACCCCTTGCTGCCGTGGTCCAGAAGTGGCGCCCGTCGTCTGTGGCGGTATAGGGCACAAGGCTGACACCGACAGATCAATCCCGATACAAGGCCTTGATCGCTCCCCAGCTCCGCGCTTCGACCCCGACTTCACCGGTCACTGTATACTGAGCAAAAATCGGCGGACCGAGCATGTTCACGAACACGCTGTAGGTACCATTCGGGTCAGAAAATTCCCCGGTGTCGTGGCTCAGGATAACGGTGGTGCCGGCCGGAAAAGGCGTCATGACGGCCAACCCGATGCAGCCAAAAATGCATTCGGCGGTGTCGGCGTTGTAGATCGAAACGAACGGTGCGGAGTTGAAGTCGGCCCCGAGGGGGCCCAGATTCTGGATGGTGATCTGGACGACCTCACCGGTGAGATAGGCGGTCTTGTCGGTGGTGATGGTCACTTCGGCCAGGGCGCAGGTGGCGCCCAGGATCAGGATGCTCAGCAGGACCAGCGTGCGGATTCCGGTTTGCATGACAAAATTCCCCCTTTGACAGTGGCACAGGATCTTTCCCTGATCATAAGGAGAAAGGCACCGACCCCGCCAGCGAAATCGGTGCCCGAATTATATCCTAGTTCATGCGGCCAAGGCCCTTGATGATGGCCACCAGTTCGTCCAGGTCTTCCCGAGTCAACGCTTGCTCCTTGTCGCACAACGCATTGTCCGGATCCGGATGGCATTCGACGATGAGTCCGTCGGCCCCGGCGGCGACGGCGGCGGCCGCCAACGGCAACACCAGTTCCCGTCGCCCAGCGGCGTGGCTTGGGTCCACGATCACCGGCAAGTGGGTGCGTTCCTTCAGCACTGGAATGGCGCTGATGTCGAGCGTGCTGCGGGTCGCGGTCTCGAAAGTCCGGATGCCCCGCTCGCAGAGGATCACCTGCTGGTTGCCACCGGCCATGATGTATTCCGCCGCTGCCAGCAGGTCGGCCACCGTGGCGCTCAACCCGCGCTTGAGCAGCACCGGGCGGTCAACTTTGCCCAGCTTCTTGAGCAATTCGAAATTTTGCATGTTGCGGGCGCCGACCTGCAGTGCGTCGGCGCTTTGGGCGATGCGGTTGACGTCCTCGAGGCGCAGCACCTCGGTGATGACCGGCAGTTCGTAGGCGGCGCCGGCTTCACACAGCAGCTCGAGGCCGGGGAAGCCCAGCCCCTGAAAGCTGTAGGGGCTGGAGCGAGGCTTGAAGGCCCCGCCGCGCAGCACCTGGCCGCCGGCTTCGCGCACCATGCGGGCGCCGGCAGTGATCTGGGCTCGCGTTTCCACCGCACAGGGTCCGGCGATGAGCATGAAATGTCCGGCGCCCACCGGCACGCCGCCAATTTTCACGATGCTCGGTTCGTGGGCGGGCTTGCGACCGCTGCGTCGCAAGCCGGAGTTGCTGACCACCTTGATCTCCGCCTGGGATGTGGTCTGGGGTGCGGCCACGACTTCTTCGGCCACGTGCTCTTCGGGCACGAGATCTTCGCCAAACACACTGCGTCGCGGATAGCAGCCCAACTCTTTGAGCGTATTGGCGTGGGTCGAGATTTCGTCCAGCGCTTCCTTGATGCGCGGGTCATCCCGATGACCTTCGATGTCCAGATAGAACTGGTATTCCCAGGGGCTTTCCGGTTTGGCGCGGCTTTCCAGCTTGGTCAGATTGATCTGCCGGCGGGCGAAGGCTTCGAGGCACTTGGCCAACGAACCGCGGCGGTGATTGACCATCAGGATCAACGACATCCGGGCTGGCCGGCGCGAGTCGACTGGCTCGGGGTCGCGGCCCACCAGCACAAAGCGGGTGTAGTTGTGGGCCTGGTTGGCGATGTTGCGCTGCAGGATGGTCAGGCCCAGGCGTCCGGCCGCTTCTTCGGAGCAGATGGCGGCCTCGTGGGGGTCGTTGTTGGCCAGCAGCATTTCGGCGCTGCTGGCGGTGTCGGTGGTGCCTTCGGTCGCGCAATTGGAAAGCTTGTTGAGCCAGATGGTGCACTGCTGGAGGGCCACCGGGTGCGAACGGATGACGCGCAATTGTTCCACGTCGGCGCCGGCCAGACCGACCAGGCAGTGGTCCACGGGCAGGATTTCTTCGTCGACAATGCTCAATTGGCGATTGGCCAACAACTGGTAGGTTTCGTTGAGGCTACCGGCGATGGTGTTTTCGATCGGCAGCAGGGCGTAGTCGAGATCTCCGTTCTCCAGGGCATCAACCGCGCGGGCGAAGGAGCTGAAGCCCTTGCGCTCAAGCCGACACTGGGGGCGCTCCGAAAACAGCTTGGTTAAAGTCAGGTCACTGTACGAGCCGGCGACGCCCTGAAAGCCCACTCTGAGGTGCCGCACATGGGTCGCGTCCTGGCTGCGGTCCAGCAGTTCTTCCTGCACCCGGCGCGAGTAGTTCATCACCTCACGCAGAATGCGGCCCGTGAAGTAGCTGGACAGGCCGTGGGTTTCGGCTTCGTCCTGCCAGTGGGCCTGGACTTCCTGCTCGCGGCTATGATCCCGCAGCGGTGCCTCGGTGTCGGTGCTTTTGCTTTTGCCGATCTCGCGCACGGCGTTCATGCGTTCGGCGACCAATTCGACCAGTTGACGGTCGATTTCGTCGATGCGGGAGCGGGGTGGCTGCAGTTCGCCTGACATGATGCGATCCTTTTCCGGAGTACAAAAAAAAGCCCGTCGCGGTGAAATCCGGACGGGGTCGCTGTTGGTCAGTGTTGGTGAGCCCGGAATCAGGGTTCGCCACGTGCACTGCCGCACAACCTCGCGGACATGCCAAAATAAAATCGGCGTGCAAATCGGATATTATCCGCGTAGGTATTGTAGCTGAAGCGGCGACTCACGGCATGGGCCTTTCTTGGCGCTGGGCAATTGAAGCGGTCTTGTCACAGGATTATACAAAATATCGGCGGGCGCTGTCAATGCGGTTGCCGCCCCGCTCGTCAGATAGACAGCGAACCCACAAAATAGGTCACCGCATAGCCCCCGATTTTTACCCGGTCACCTTCCAGGCGGCAGAACAACTCACCGCCACGGGGCGAGATCTGCCGGGCGGTCAGTTCCTCCTTGCCGAGGCGCGCGGCCCAATAGGGGATGAGCGTGGTGTGGGCCGAGCCGGTCACGGAATCTTCATCCACTCCGGCCCGTGGGGCGAATACGCGCGATACAAAGTCGACTTCGTCACCGGGTGCGGTGACCACGACGGCAAAAGTGTCGAGAGTGGCAATGGCGGCAATATCAGGCGTCAGATCGCGCAGGGCGGCTTCGTTTTCGATCACCACCAGCATGTCGCGGGCGTTGGCCACTGATTGTGGGGTGATGCCGATGGCGGCGGCGACGGCTTCGAAACCCCCACTGACAGGTGTGGCGGGTCGGGATGGAAAATCCAGCACAAGTCGGTCGCCAGCTTGCGAAACGATCAATGGTCCGCTCTGGGAGTGGAAGGTGATGCGGTCGCCGGTTTCGCGGCCCGACGCAAACAGGGCGTGGGCACTGGCGAGGGTGGCGTGCCCGCAGAGATCGACTTCCAGGGTGGGCGTGAACCAGCGCAGGTCGTAGTGGCCGTCTTCGCGCGGCAGGATAAACGCCGTCTCGGCCAAATCGTTTTCGTGGGCAATCTGTTGCATGGTGTCGGCGGGCAACGGGCTTTCGAGCAGGCACACGCCGGCGGGGTTGCCGCTAAAGACCGAGCGGGTGAAGGCGCTGATCTGGTAGTAGGGGATCATGTCGACTCCTTCAAAAGGTTCAGGTCAGCCAGCGGGAAAGCCCGCGGAACAGCCAGAGGCAAGCCATGCCCACCGCAATCGTGACAAACATGTTGCGGGTGCGCCACGCGGCGAGCGAAGCGATCAGAACCGCGACCGGGCGTGGCCAGTCAAATCCGCCAGCCCATCCGGCTTCACCCAACAGGGGAAAGGTCGCCGGCAGCACGATGGCCGCCAGCACCGCCGCCGGCACCAGGCGCAGTACGCGGCGCAAAGGCTCGGACACCTTGTCGCTGCGCACCAGGGCCAAAAACGAAAGCCGGGTCAGGAAAGTGCCCAGGCCGGCCAGGCCGATCACCAGCCAGATGGATCCGTAGCTCATGCCTGCACCTCGCTTCGGGCCTCGTGCCGGATCTCCACCCAGCGCGCCAGGGCGATCCCGGCAAAAGCCGCCAGGATCAGGCCCAGGTTGTAGGGCAGGCCCTGTCCGGCCAGGGCCACGCCGCCAGCCACCAGAGCGGCCACGCGGTTGCCGCGGTCATCGAGAGTGGGCACCAGCAGGGCCACAAATACCAGCGGCACGGTGAAGTCCAGTTCCCAGCTGGCTGGCACCAAGGTGCCGAGAAAGACGCCGGCCGCGGTGCCGAACTGCCAGGTGATCCAGAGGATCATGGCGGTGCCCAGGTAGTACCAGCGGCGTCCGGTCATTTTGGGCTCGGCCTGGTAGCGGTTCACGGCCACGACGAAGGCCTGGTCGGTCAGCAGGTAGGCGACAAGGGCTTTCCAGCGGGTGGGCAGGTGCGAAAAGTGGGGCGTCAGGGCCGCGCTGTACATGATGAAGCGCAGGTTGATCACCAGCACCGTCAGCACGACCACCGGGACGGCCGCGCCCCGCGCCAGCAGGTCGATGGCCGCCAGTTGCGAAGCGCCCGCAAAAATGACAACCGACATGCTCATCGCTTGTAGCGTGCTGAAGCCGGCATTGATGGCGCTGGCACCGGCGATCATGCCGAACGGGATGACGCCCAGCAGGATGGGTGACACGTCTTTGGCCCCTTGCAGGGCGCGGCGGCAGGCAGATACAGGCTGGGCGGCAGGTGGGGTCAATCTCCTGCTAATCCTTCAAGCAGTGCGGCGTTGGTGTCCCATTTTTCCATCAACTTCAACATGCCCTCCATGGCGGGCTTGGCCGAGGCCGAGGCCGCCCGGCGGCGCAACAGCGTCAGGGCCTCGTATTCCTTCTCGTTGAAGAACAATTCATCGCGCCGGGTGCCACTGGCGCGCAGGTCAATGGCCGGATAGATCCGGTTCTCGGCCAGATTGCGGTCCAGCACGATCTCGCTGTTGCCGGTGCCCTTGAACTCTTCGAAGATCATGTCGTCCATGCGGCTGCCGGTGTCGACCAGGGCGGTGGCGATGATCGTCAGTGAGCCGCCGCCTTCGATGTTGCGGGCCATGCCGAAGAACTTGCGGGGGATTTCCAGGGCCCGCGAATCCAGGCCGCCACTCATGGTGCGCCCCGAACCCTTGCCGCTCTGGTTGAAGGCGCGGCCCATGCGCGTGATGCTGTCCATCAGAACCACCACATCGTGGTGGCACTCCACTTCGCGCACGGCCTGGGACATGGCCATCTGGGCCAGGCGCACGTGGTCGGCGATGCTCTGGTCGCTGCTGCTGGCCAGCACTTCGGCGTTGGTGGCCCGGCGGAAATGGGTGACCTCTTCGGGGCGCTCGTCAATGAGCAGCACCACGATGCGGGTCTCGGGAGAATCTTCGCGGATGGCTCGGGTCAGGCCTTCGAGAATCATGGTCTTGCCGGCCTTGGGCGGCGAGACGATCAACCCGCGGGTGCCCTTGGCGATGGGCGCGATGAGGTCGATGATGCGCATGGAGACGTCGCCGCATTTGCCCAGATCAAACCGTTCTTCGGGATTCAGGGCGGTCATTTCCTTCAGCGATTTTCGCTCGGAGAATTCCAGCGGCGAAACGCCACAGACCGTGTTGATGCTGTTGAGCACCGGTCCTGATTTGCCTCTCTCGGTCGTGCCGATAATGAGGGCACCGGTGGTGAGGTTGAATTTCTGGATCGCCTTCTGGGGCACGAAGACATCAGTGGGGGCTGGCGCGAAGGACGCTTTGGGATCGCGCAGGTAGCCGCCGTTTTTGGGCAGGATTTCGAGGACGCCGGAGACTTGACCATTGGCCATTGCAGACATGTGGTAATCCTTGATCAGGTTGAGCGGTCTGTGGTTGAAGGCTAGGCCTTCTTCAAAAAACAGGTCTTCAATACGATGGAAACTTTGTTGACGCGGCCTTCGACATGTTCGGGATTGTCCGTCAGCCGGACCCCCTTCACCAAGGTACCTCTTTTGGCGACAAATGACGTGCCCTTGACGTCCAAATCCTTGATCAGGGTTACCGAGTCGCCGTCCGCCAAGGGGGCGCCGTTGCTATCAACCGTCCGGGGTGCTGCCGCACAGTTCGCAGTTGTCGGTGGCGCGGGAACGCAGGGCGGTTTCGAGAGCGGACTCAGACATGGTTTCTTTCCGGGCGGCCCGATCGGGGCGTGCCTGCCGCCGGCAATTCGTATGGGTCATGGACAAGGAGATTCGAACCGACCGGCGCCCGAGCGTCCGATCCTGGGTTGGTTCCTGAAATTTAGCACCGCCGGGCGTGCGTTGTCAAAGATACGGTGCCCTGCTGCTAGACAAACCGGTCTGCCAACCGGTGGATCAGGTAGCCGCTTTCGGTGCGGGCCTGCTCCGCAAAGTCCCCAAAAAAGGCGCCAATGGCTTCGAATTCCCGGATGAAACCCGCCTTGTCGTCGTCGCGCACGAGGGCCGCCAAATGTTCATGGTGTTGCAGGAAGTCCAACAGCAGCGTCCGCCGCTCGTTGTTGGCAAAGACGATGTCAGCGTACAATTCGGCGTCCTGGGCAAAAATGCGTCCGGTCATCATCAGTTCGGCCCGGTAGATGGGGCTGCTGAGGGCCAGGATGTCAGCCGGAGCCAGATTGCTCGCGCGCATGAACGAGCCGTGCAGCAGCGCCACAAAATGCCGCAGACCCTGCACCTGGTGCATGATCCGGTCGTGCTTTCCGGGCGCGAGTTCCTGCCGGCGCAGTCCCCACAATTCGAATTGATCCAGCAACCACTGGCTGGCCTCGGGCTGGCGGCCGGGGCAGGCGATCACCAACTGCTTCGAGAGATTTGCCACATCCGGCCCGTGCATGGGGTGCAGTCCGAGTACGGGCCCGGGGTGGGCTTTGAGCATGGCCTTCAGCGGGCCCGCCTTGTGGCTGGTGAAGTCGGCCAGAACCGTGCCTGGTGCGAGAAAGGGCGCCACCCGGGCGATGACCTCTGCGGTGACCCGGATGGGCACCGCCACGATGACGGCGTCGGCACCGGTGGCCAATTCCGTGGCGCGGTCCCAGTCCTTGAGTTCGAGCACGCGCACGGTGTGGCCGCTGGCGGTGAAGGCGCGCCCGTAACACTGGCCCAGCTTGCCACCGCCACCGACGATCAGCACGGTGCGGGCGCCGCCGGGGCACTGGGGAAATTTGGCGCGGGATTGCTGGGCTCGCGAACTGCTCATGACCATGCGCAGAAAATCTTCGGCCCACTCGGGGTCGAGGTCCTGCTCGGCGGCGGCCTGACGGAAAGAGGCCACCTTGGCCTGCTCGCGCTCGGGGGCGAAGATGGGCAGACCCGCGGCAATTTTTGTTTCGAGCACTTCCGAAGCCAGTTCATTGCGCTCGCGCAGCAACTCCAGCAGGCGGGCGTCGATGGTGTCGAGGCGGCGGCGGTGGTTGTCCAGAGGCGTAGTCATCAGGAGTCCCTTGTTGGATGTCGTTGGGGAGGTTGGCTCGATTGTGCCAGCTTTTTGGCGTCGGCGCCACTTCGCTTCATTGACCTTGGCGCCGATATGGGCCAATTTTGGGTTCTCCCCTATCAGATAAGGATTGGGACCGATGTCTGACAAGCGTAATCCGACTGCCAGCCGATCCCCGGAACGGGACGTGCCTCCCGAGCTGCTGTTGAAAATGTTCAACAGTGTGCCCGAGGGGATTTTTGCCGTGGACATCGATTACCGGATCACTGCCATCAACGACTCGGCCCTGTCGGCATTGGACCTGCCGCGCCACCGGGCGGTCGGTCGCCATTGCCGTGAAGTCTTGCGGGTCGACATTGGGGGCGAGGGCTGCGCCTTGCGGCAAGCGATGGAGTCGGGCCAGCCGACAGTCAGTCTCGAAACCCATTTTCAGGATTCCCTGGGGCACCGCCTTGCGGTCACCCTATCGACCGCCGCGCTCAAGGATGACCAGGGCCAGGTGATCGGCGGCGTGGCCACCTTTGTCAACCTTGCCGATACGCGCCAACAGGTGACCACAGGCAATCCGGCGGGACTGTTCCGCGACATTCTGACCGGCGACCCGAACATGAAGCAGTTGTTCGAGATCCTGCCGACCATTTCGCGCAGTGATTCGAGCATCCTCATTCTCGGCGAAACCGGCACCGGCAAGAACCTCATCGCCAAGGCCATCCACCGCCTGAGCTCGCGGGCCGACGGCCCCTTGATCACCGTGAACTGCGCCGCGTTGCCCGAAACTCTGCTCGAATCCGAACTGTTCGGCTACAAGGCCGGCGCGTTCACCGGTGCCCACCGCGACAAGCCCGGTCGTTTCGCTGCCGCTCAGGGCGGCACCCTGTTTCTGGACGAGATCGGTGACATTCCCCTGGGGGTGCAGGTGAAACTGCTGCGCGTGCTGCAGGAAAAAGTGTACGAACGTCTGGGTGAGCAGGTGCCTATTCCCTGCGACATCCGCTTCATCACCGCGACTCATCGCGACCTGCCGGCGATGGTGACGGCGGGCACCTTCCGGCGCGACCTGTACTACCGGATCAATGTTCTGAACCTGGAGATCCCGCCCCTGCGCGCGCGCAAGGGAGACATCCCCCAACTGGCTCAAAAGTTCACCGAGCAGCTTTCCTTGACGCGGGGCAAGCGGGTGACCGGTGTTTCGTCGGCAGCGCTGGAGTTGTTGATGCGGCACAACTATCCGGGCAACGTGCGGGAGTTGGAGAACATTCTGGAGCACGCCTGGGTGATGTGTCTCGAGCGGGTCATCGATGTTCAGCATCTGCCCCGGCGGTTACAGATGATGGCGCCTTCGGTTGATGATACGGCGGCCAAGGGGCTCGAAAAGGTCGAGGGGTTGTTCATCCTGCAGGTGCTCGAACGGGTCGGCTGGCACCGCGGCCGCGCGGCCCAGGAGTTGGGCATCCACCGGACGACGCTGCAGCGCAAGATCCGGAAGCTGGGCCTGTTGTTGCCGGCCCATGATGGTCGGAATCAGGAATAGACGGGTTATTTGGGCCTTTGGGTGTTTTTAACGCGGGTTTTTCCCAATATGATGCAAATACGCTTCACTGAATGTCGTAAGTGATGCAAAAATGCTATAATAAGAGTTTGAAGCGCCTAAGAAACTGTCTTCGTCCTCATTTAAACACCTGCCGCACAACAGTTTAAAATTTTCCCAAAACATGGCTCTTTGGCCCTCAACTTGCGGTATTCCCGGCATTCCGAGGCTTGACCTCAGTTCCCTATCCGAACCCGGGAGATGATGAAATGTCCGCCAACGCCGCCTTCAATCCTTTCGCCGTAGCCCAGCAGGAATTTGACCGCATCGCCGATCTGATCGGCCTGGACTCTGGCGCCCGCCAGCTGTTGCGCAATCCCGTGCGCGAATACCACTTCCAGATTCCGGTGCGCATGGACGACGGCAAGGTGCAGGTTTTTGCCGGCTACCGCATCCAGCACAATGATGCGCGCGGGCCCTGCAAGGGCGGCATCC
>CAZLUL010000141.1:0-10654 GCA_964562635.1 uncultured Fibrobacteraceae bacterium
AGGATCATCGGTGCCGGGCCATTGATGGTCATCGAGACCGAAGTTTTCGAGTCCGCCAGATCAAAGCCGGAATACAGCTTCTTGGCATCATCCACCGTGGCGATGCTCACGCCGCTGTTGCCCACCTTGCCGTAGATGTCCGGCAGGCGGTCCGGGTTTTCACCGTACAGCGTGACCGAATCAAAGGCGGTCGACAACCGGGCCGCCGGCATGCCGGCTGACACGTAGTGGAAACGGCGATTGGTGCGCTCGGGTCCGCCTTCACCGGCAAACATGCGCGTCGGGTCTTCGCCTTCGCGCTTCAGAGGGAATACCCCAGCGGCATAGGGGAAAAATCCGGGCACGTTTTCGGTCAACAACCAGCGCAGGATGTCGCCCCAGTCTTCGTACCGCGGCAAGCTGACTTTGGGGATGCGGGTGTGGCTCAACGACTCGGTGAACAGATCCTGCTCGATGGTCTTGTTACGCACCTGAAACACATATTTGTCGGCCCGGTAGCGTTTGACCATCGCCGGCCACTCCTGCAGCAGGCGGCGGCTTTCCACATCCAGGCGCTGTTCCAGCTCGTTGTGCAGATTGATCAGGTCCTGCAGATATTCCGGCTCGCCCTGCACGTGGGCGATGGCGCGCACCACGCCACCAGCGCCCGGTTCCTCAACCGCGACGCTTTCGTTGCCAGCCCGCGACCGCAGCAGTTCGATGGTGCCGGACAGCTGATACAACTGCCGCGCCAGGGCACTCTGCTCGGCCACGAAGCGATCATAGCTGCGGCTCGAATCCACAATTTCCGACAGGTAGCGCACCCGCTCGGGCGGGATCACGTACGCCCGTTTACTCATCGCCTCGGTCACTTCCCACTGGGAGTGCAACTCGGCTCCGGTGCGCTCGACGATCTTGGCCATGATGGCCTTGTACAACGTATTCATGCCCGGATCGTTGAACTGCGAGGCGATGGTTCCAAAGACGGGCAACTGCTCATCCGGCCCCGCAAATTCGTTGTGGTTGCGCCGGTACTGCTTGCGCACATCACGCAGCGCATCGAGGCTGCCACGATGATCGAACTTGTTGATGGCAATCAAATCGGCAAAGTCCAGCATGTCGATTTTTTCCAACTGCGTGGCGGCGCCGTATTCTGCGGTCATCACGTACAGCGAGGTGTCCGAATGATCGGTGATTTCGGTGTCGCTTTGGCCGATGCCGCTGGTCTCGACGATGATCAGGTCGTAGCCCGCCGCCTTGCAGATGTTGATGCTGTGCTGCACGTATTTGCTGAGCGCGAGGTTGGATTGCCGCGTGGCCAGCGAGCGCATGTACACCCGCGGGTGGTCGATGGCGTTCATGCGGATGCGGTCACCCAGCAGGGCCCCGCCGCTGCGCCGGCGCGAAGGGTCGACCGAAACGATGGCGATGGTTTTGTCTGCGAAATCCGCCAAAAATCGGCGCACCAATTCGTCCACCAGCGACGACTTGCCCGCCCCACCGGTGCCCGTGATGCCCAGCACCGGAATGATCCGGCCCGCAGCAGGTGTGCCCACCGCCGCCATCAATTCCTCTTCCTGCGCCGGATGATTTTCGGCCAGGGATATCAGGCGCCCCAAGGCACGCGGATCGCGCTCAGCCAACCCTTTGAGGTGCGGGGCCATGCTGTCTGCCGTCGGGGCCTGCCCCACGGCAAAGTCGCACTTCTGCAGCACGTCATTGATCATCCCCTGCAGCCCCATCTCGCGCCCGTCGTCCGGCGAGAAGATGCGCATGATGCCGTACTTCTGCAGCTCGTCGATTTCGCTGGGCAGAATCGTGCCCCCGCCACCGGCAAAGATGCGGATCTCGACACCGGATTCGCGCACCAGGTCGAACATGTATTTCAGATACTCGACATGCCCACCCTGGTAGCTGGTGATGGCAATGCCCTGGGCATCTTCCTGGATGGCGCAATCGACGATCTCTTTGACCGACCGATTGTGACCCAGATGTATGACCTCAGCCCCGCTGGACTGCAGGATGCGGCGCATGATATTGATCGCCGCATCATGCCCGTCAAAAAGCGAGGCCGCCGTGACGATGCGCACGTGATTGTCCGGACGATAGGGTTCGGTCGCATTTCCGGTGGCGGCAGGCAGGTCGGACATGGTCACCTCTCGGTCCGGCTCACGGTCCGGACGGTCAAAACGGCGGGTTCACTATACAACTGGCCAAATTTAGCACAGGGTCGCTGGTTGGGGAAATTCTGATCCGGCTACAATTCGGGATCCCGCTGCACGGCCGTGTCCAGAATCACAAAAGTTTCGGTGGACTGGATGTCGTCAAAAGCCTGCAGACGGCCCGATAGCAGCTCGTACAGATCCTGCATGCCGCGCGCCACAATCTTCACCAACAAACTATAGGTGCCCGTTGTGTAGTGCAATTCCACGATTTCGGGGATTCCCAATAATTGCTCCCGAATCTCCGCTCCGGCGCTGGCCCGCGCCAAACGCACGCCCACCAGAGCCGAAACCCGGTATCCCAGCCGCCCGTAGTCGATCACCAGGCGGGATCCTGTCACCACACCCGCCTCTTTCAATTTGGCCATGCGTTGGTGGATCGTACCGCCGGAGACGTCCAACTCGCGGGCAATTTCCAGGTAGGGGCGGCGGCTGTCTTCCCGCAAGAGATTCAGCAGCTTGCGATCCAGGCTATCGATTTTGTATTCCATGGGCCACTATTTCCTTCGTTTTAATCTATTTCGCATCTTTTTATTAATATATTTAACGATACAACATCTTTCAAGGCATTTTAACTGCTTAATTGACATATATTTACGCCGATGTATACTTATCAGATAGTTATCATGTTCATTTTCGATCAGGAGCAGCCATGAAAACCCAGTCCCCAGTAACCCGCTTGGCCATAGATCAGATTGCCCCCGTGGACCTCGCCGATCCCGCCGTCGCCGAAATGGTCGCCGCCACCGCGGCGGCCCTCACGCGCCCTCATTTGCGGGAAATCCTGGCGGTCCGCACCGCAATCCAGCATTTCCTGAGCGCCGAACTGGCCACCGCCGGCTACGTGCATCCGCCCATCTATATGCTCAGCGGCTGCACCGATCCCCTGAACCACCAGACCTTTCCGGCGCGCCTGAACTACTACGGCGAAGAAGTCTCGGTGACCCAGTCGTTGATCCTGCAGAAGATCCTGATGGTCATGCTTTCGCCGGTCGAGCAAGTTTTCTGGGCCTCGCCCAACATCCGCATGGAGATGGGCGTGCAGGCCAAACGCTACAAGTACGCCGCCGAATTCATGCAGGTGGATTTCGAAAAGAAAGGCGCCACGATGGCTGAGATGATCAGCTTCATCGGCGGGCTGGTCAGCCGCCTGCACCGGCACCTGAACCAGACGCAGGCTCCCGCTCTGCAAGCGGTGCGCGGCAGCCTGTTGCCCGAACTGCCCGCCCCCCTGGCCGTCCATGACGTTGCCGAAGTCAAAGCCGCCCACGGCCTGACTGATGACGACGAAGTCGAGCGCCATCTGGCCGAACAAGCGCAAGGCCTGCCCTTCATCGTCACCAACCTCAAGCGCGAGGCCTACGACTGCCTCGACCAGGAGACCGGCCGCTATCTCAACTACGATGTGGTCTATCCCGGTTGCGGCGACAACCCCCACCCGGTGGAGTGCCTGTCCGGAGCCGAACGCACCCGGTCACTGCCTGACCTGCGGGCCCGGATGCTCGAACTCGGCTACCCCATGGAGTACTTCGCTCCGTTTTTTGCCATTTTCCAGGCCCAACAGCAGTCCGGGTCCGCAATCACCTGTGCCGGCGGGGGCTTCGGCATCGAACGGCTGACCTACGCCCTGCTGGGGCTGAAGGACGTCCACCAGGTGTATCCGTTTCCCCGTCCGGCCGAAGGGTGCATCGCCATCTGAGCAGTTGTCTGAATTGTGGGCAGTGACCATATTTGGGGGGCGATCCCAGCGCCCCCTTATTGATGGAGCGGATATCATGCCCGATATGACCATGCTGAAAGCCACCTGGTCCCTGCGCCTGTTCGCCTTCTGGAAGATTCCCCTGATTGCCCTGGTCCGGCCGCGCCTGCTGGTGGCCAACGCCGACCAGTGCGTGGTGCGGCTGCCGTTGACCTGGCTGACCAGAAACCACCTGCGATCCATGTACTTTGGCGCCCTGAGCATTGGCGCCGATGTGTCCGGCGGCCTGATTGTGATGAATCTGATCCGCTCGCGGCGTTCGCGGGTCGCTTTTCTATTCAAGGATTTTCAGGCGGATTTTCTCAAGCGGGCTGAAGGGGCCGTGGTATTCACCTGCAACGACGGCCAGAAGCTGGCAGCCCTGCTGGACAAGGCCGAGGCCAGTGGCGAGCGCGAAGAAGACACCGTCCTGGTGACCGCCACAGTGCCGGAAAAGCTCGGTGATGACCCCGTGGCCGAATTTCGGCTCACCATCAGTATGAAGAAACGGGCAGCATGAAAAAACGGGGCTGATCAGCCCGCGTTCATGACCGCCGCCATGAAGTTGCGCAGTTTTTCCGGATCCAGCTTGTCGTTCGTGCGCACTCCACTGCAAACATCGACTCCGAAGGGCTGCACCGTGGCGATGGCCTGCCCCACGTTGGCGGCCGTCAGTCCACCGGCCAGAAACACCGGCACCTGCACCTTCTGCACGATCTCCGCATCCCACGCCCAGTCGTGGGTGCGACCGGTGCCACCCAGCTCCCGGGCCGGGCCTTCGGTATTGCCCGTGTCCAGCAGCAACCCGTCAACGGCCGGCGCATATCTCACCGCTTCGTCCACCGACGAGCGATCCTTCACGTGCACCACATGCACCAAAGTCACACCGGGCAGGGCTTCACGCAGGTCTGCCAAGACGTCCAACTTCAGGGGTTGGCACAGTTGCAGGGCCGCCGGCTTCAGGCGCTTGTGCTGCGCCAACAGATCTGGCAATTCCGTTTGGCTGGTCAGCAACTCGGACCAGACCGGAAAAGGCGTCGCCTTCACCAGTTCGGCAATTTTTTCAGATGAGATCACGCCGGGACCGCTGGGCATATGGGAGACAAACCCCACGGCTGCCGCACCCTGTGCCACGGCCAGCTCCAGCTCTTCCCGATTCATGATGCAACAGATCTTTGTACGTACCATCAGATTCCCACCTTGAAAATCAGTCGCCACCAATTCCTGGCCACCTCGGACCCGGGTGGCGGCAAATTCAGGAAGGCGTCAGGGTCCGCCATTTCCCGATTCCACTCGGCCGTGATTTCCCACAGCAGAGGTGCCGCCGGGGCGGCCTCGTTGTCAATCGTCTCGGCCCGCGGCGTGCGGCCCCAGGTCAGGGCCACCGAACGCCGCTCACCTTCGCCGGGCGTGTGCCCTTTCATGCCCCAGGTCGCCAACTTCCCCTGCAAACCCAGTTGCCAATCCCTTTGGCCGGGACGCAGGCGAACCAATCCGGTGATCGCTTCGCCGGAACCGCCGAGCGGATGTCCCATGAGCGTCTGCTCCTGGGAATATCCCTCGCGATAACCACCATTGGTATACCACAGCGCTTTGTCATGCTGCAATTCCGCGTATTCGAACGCCAGGTCCCAGCGCGGGCTGACCAACTCGAAGCCCACGATACTGGCCGGGATCGAGATTTCAGGCACAACCCCACCCGGCCCCGAGGGCAAAAAATCGGTCCCGCCGTAGTCCCAAAACAGCCGTCCCGCCGTGGACGGCAACACCGGCCAGGGAGCATCCCGCCAGCGGAACTCAAATTGAGCCGCAAATATCCGGTCCGTGATCGGGCCGCTTTCCATCTCCCGCCAGGTGGTGCCGACCAACGGAAAATTGATCTGCAAAAGATCTGGCCAAAGTGTGCTGTCGCGAGCAGTGACCATGACGGTATGGGTGAAGTCGGCCCGGAACCAGGAAGTCACATTCCACCCCACCAACCACTGCATGAACCAGGGGTGGGCTTGTTTGGCGTAGTCCTCCACCGAATCGTGATAGGTGACGGTGCGTTCCGATAGGATACCAGCCCGCAGCAGGGTCTGATCAGGGGCCAGATGAGTCATGATGCCAAGCCATTGGAAGGGCTCGGTGCGGCGGGCAGTCAGGGCGGGAAAGGGACGGCCCTGGTAGTCCAGGTTCAGGTTGCCTGTCAGGCCCGGACCGGTGCGGCGTTGATCCCAGCCGGCACTCACCGCCCAGCGGCCCAATTGCGCACCCACCAGCGCCCGGGTGACCTGCCCCTGCCAGGTGCCGTTGGACAGGCGGGCGTCCCGGACATCCTCGCGGCCCGTGGCGCGGTGCCATCCGGGCCAGGTCAACGGGTCGTTGTCCCGACCCGGTTCGGTGAAATCGACTCCACCATCGGCCCAACGCCCGCCGAGACGGAAGTTGCCGGCGGCCCAGAAAGATCCCGCCGCAAATTCGAAGGCTGGCTCAAAATAAACATTGTGCCCGGCGGCAAAACTGAGGCCTCCTTCGAAGGGCACCGGGTCGGCCAGCTCCGAAAAGCCTCCCACCACGCGGCCGCTCAGGCGCAGATGCGGCGGGTGAACCTTGCACGGGCAACCATGAAAGCTCTTGCCGCCACCGCCACGTTCGTAGCGGTCCAACAGCCACAACAGCCGGGCATACTCCGGGTCGTCGGCCAAACCATCCGCCTCGCCATTGAGAGCCTTGGCCTGGACGGTGGCCAGCAACCGGGCCAGTTCCCCTTCAGTGACCGGGCGGTAGGCCGGCGGAAAAGCCCCGGCTTCGAGAGCCAGACGGGTGATGCTGGACCAGGGCACGGACCTGGCGTCGGCTTCGACGGCCCGGAACTGGGCAAAAGAAACCCCCGGCACCAATGCGGCGCCGAGGGCCAAACCGAGAACGAGTCCGAAAATCAGCCGCTCGCGAACTTGACTGCCGCCCCTCCGAGCAGGAACAGCGGCAGAACCAGCAGCACGAGGCCCACCGGCAGCAGGGCCAGGAATATCGAACCGAAAATCAACAGCAGCGGCACCACAATCAGGAGCCCCAGCAGACCCTTGGTCAAAAAGAACGCCACCTTGATGGGAATCAGCACCACGGCAAAAACGAACTTCAGCAAAATCATGCCGACGCTCAGGGCAACCATCAGAAGAGACAAGAGAATGATGGCTTCCAGCAACATGGCGGTTCCTCCGGTAACGGGGTAAAAACATCGCGGGGTTTCCGTAAGGAAACGGCATCTCTGATACGGCATTCGGGGCGGCAGGTTGCATCCCCGAATCGCCGCAAATCATACCCGCCCGGGCTTCCAGTATTCGCCACATCGTCAAAATACCCGCTTCTTCCTTGAATTCGGGGGGTTGCACTATTCTTTTCTTTAGAGCACTCACAGCACTATATGCAATATTCTGCTTTATTTTATACGAGTTTATGTGCTATGATATAAAAACATAGCTGCTTCATTGGCGACACCCCCGAGGAATGGCGAAGCTCGCGCACTTCAATTCTCATCTCTCGGGTAGACCGTGAAGCAGCTATTATTTTGAACTGCATGATTTTATCAGCTTGTATCTCCGGGGTCAATCACCGCTTCGGCCAGCGCCAATACCGATGCAAAAAAAGGCGGCTCCCCTGAGGGAACCGCCTTTGTCCGTCACGGAATTTCTCCGCTCCAGCCGAGATCAGACTATTTGGAGAACAACCCCATGTCGACCTTGGGGTCGGCCTGGAACGATTCGACCGTGCCACTGCCAAACGGTTCGTCGTCGTAGGTGATGCGAACCTTCTTGGCGGTCACAAACCCATCGGTCTCCATGTACTCATCGATGTAGACCTTCTGGGTCACCGGCGCACCGCTGGCCGGGTTCAAGCCCGGTTGCTGCACCATGACCACGCTGTTGTCCGAAGCATCCAGGAACATGATCCGGTAGTCGTCGCCGACACCCGTCACATAGACCGGATTGCACTTCGTGCCCTCGATCGTCCGGGACTCCAGGGCCTGGAAGGTGAAGTCGTCCATGTTGCGCAGGATGCCCATGGTATCGGTCTTCAGTTCTTCCTTGGCGGCAGCCAGTTCGGCCGGCTCCATGTCCTTGTTGCCCATGGGCGACTCGGACCAGCCAGTGTCACCGGCGACAACGCTCTTCATATTACCAAAGGGCGTCTTCTGCACGGTGTGCACCTTGTCCGGGTAGACCACGGTCTTTTCGATCGTAAAGGTCATGTCCATGCCCTGAATCGTGGCATCCAGGACCAATACTTCGGCGTAGGCCTTCATGGCCGTCAGCTTGTTCATGCCACCGGCGGCCTCGGCCGAAGCCATCATCAGCGCCCGACCCTTCTCCAGGCTCAGCGGCGTGGCCATCGGGATATCCAACGAAGCTTCGGGAATCGTGATGTCCACCATTGTGACCGGGCCGAAGCCCGTGAAGTCAGCGTCGAATTCGGCGTAGTTGCCCACCGCCAGAATCGTCATGTCATCGGGATGCCAGACAGCCTGGGTGGCGGACAGAATATCAGCCTTGGTCATCTTCTTCACGTTTTCCTGATAGGTCAGCAGGAAGTCGCTGGGATAACCATAGCGCTCGAACATGACCGCGCGATCGAGGATCTCGCGGCTCGTATCGTAGCTGAACACTTCCGAGTTCAGGATTGAGTCCTTGGCCTGGGCCAATTCCACGTCCGTCACTTCTTCGGTGATCATCTTGTTCATTTCGTTCAGCACTGCAGAGGCAGCCTTTTCGCTGGTCTCAGTCTTGGTCATGGTGAAACCCACGAACAGACCGGGATTGCGGAAGCCCGTACCGGGGCTGCTGCCCACGCTGTAGGCCAGGCCCTGACGGCTGCGCACTTCACTGAACAGACGCGAAGCAAAACCCCCGCCGAGAATGCGGTTGGCTACCTGCACACCGGCGTAGTTCGGATCATCGGCCCGGATGCCCTTGTGACCCATGAAGACCGTGGTCTGCGTCAGGTCGTCCTTGTCCACCACGTTGACCGTGCGCGGGAAGGCGGGCATTTCCGGATCGGCGGGCAAGGGCTTGGTCGCTTTTTCCCAGCCCGCAAAAGCGGCCTCGATCTTGGCGATCATTTCCTTGCTGTCGAAGTCACCGATCACGACCAGGTACATCCGGTCGGGATGGAACCAGTCGGCGTGGAAGTCGATCATGTCCTGCTGCGTGACCGCGGCAATGGTGTCGTATTCGGGGTGCCGGGCCATGGGATGGTCCGGACCGAAGACGGCCTTCATGGCCTCGCGCCGGGCAATGCCCTGAGGCTCATCGTTGCGGCGGCTGATGCCGGCCTTAACCTGCTCCTTGGCCAACTTGATCTTGTCTTCGGGGAAGACCGGGTTGCGCAGGATATCTGCCAGCAGCTCCAGGCCCAGGTCCGTATCTTCCTTCATGGCAGAAAGATAGGCGCCACCGTCGGAGGCACCGATCCAGGTTTCAACCGACAGACCACGGGCTTCGACCAATTCGTCGATATCGTCGCCAGTGCGGGTCGCCGTACCACCCGAGCGCATCACCGTACCGGTCATACCGGCCAGACCGACTTTGTCGGCGGGCTCGTAGAAGTTGCCCACGTCGATCGTCGCGCTCAGCTCGACCAGGGGAAACTTGTGGTCTTCGGACAGGTACAGGATCATCCCGTTGTCCAGCTCCACCCGTTCGTAGGTCGGCATCACGATTTCATTCAATTCAGGAATCTTGATTTTTTCCCAGGGTTTCTTGGCCATGGCCGTCGGTGCGACAGCCATCATGGCGAAGACGAACACCAGGAGCACAAGACCCGTGTTCCGATTCATGCGTTGCATTTGGTTTCCTTTCCTGACCCCGCCAAGCGAGGCCGTGGGTCTCTCTAGGAGTCCGTATCTTCGGTTTCAATGATGCCCACGGTCCGGTTGGACGGGACGAAGACTTCGCCGGCGACGCGCTTGACGTCCTCCAGGGTCACAGCCTCGATGCGTTCGACTTCATTGAAGAGCTCACGCCAGTTGCCGTGGAAGGTCTGGTACCAGGCCAATTGACTGGCCATGCCACTGTTGCCCTGCAGGCCCCGAATGAAATTGGCGCGGGTGCGTTGTTTGACACCCTCCAACTCTTCGGCGGTGATGCCCTCGGCGACGATCTTGTCGATCTCGGCATACACGGCATCTTCGATGTCGTAGCCGGTTTTGTCCTTGACCGGCATACCGAAGATGAGGAGGCCCGTCTGGAACTTCTGGCCCGGAAAACCGGGGAACGTCATGGCCTGAACGGCAATTTGCTGCTCTTTGACCAGGCTCTTGTGCAGGCGGCTGGTGCGGCCCTGCCCCAGCACGTCACCGATCACTTCGTACACGGGCCAGTCGGCATCGCGCACGTTTTCAATGTGGTAACCAACGGCAAAGATGGGCTGCGAGGGGTCTTTCATGACCATGCGCTTTTCGCCCAACTGGGTCGGCTCGAAGGTCTCAACCGGCTGGGGGTTGCCCGCCGGAATCTCCATGAAGTACTTCTTGGCGTACTTCTTCAAATCATCAACATTCACGTCACCCACGACGGTCACCACGATGTTCGAACCCACGTAGTTTTCGTCGAAGTATTTCTGGCAGTCGTCGCGGCTGATGTTCTCGATATCGGACATGTAGCCGATGGTCGAGTGGTGATAGCCGTTGGCCATGAACATCAGGTTCTCGAACTGCTCGATCATCCGGCCGATGGGG
>CAZLUL010000142.1:0-10643 GCA_964562635.1 uncultured Fibrobacteraceae bacterium
CACCGTCAGGTAGTAGATCCAGGTCTCGCCGTGGCAGTACATGCGGTTGATGCCGTCGTGCACGATGACCGCCAACTCGTAGGCAAAGGCCGGGTCGTAGGCCTTGACCGTGGTCGGGGCCATGGCCAGCACATGACTGTGGCCATCTTGATGCTGCAATCCCTCGCCGGCGAGCGTCGTGCGGCCGGCAGTGGCGCCGATCAAAAAGCCGCGCGCCTGGCTGTCGCAGGCCTGCCAGATCGAATCGCCCACGCGCTGGAAGCCAAACATGGAGTAGAACGTGTAGAATGGGATGGTATTCACGCCGTTGTTGGCGTACGAGGTGCCCGCGGCAATGAAGCTGGCCATGGAACCGGCCTCACTCAGGCCCTCTTCCAGGATCGCGCCGGTCTTGGTCTCGTTGTAGAACAGCAGGCTGCCCTTGTCGACCGGATCGTAGAGCTGGCCGGCGTGGCTGTAGATGCCCGCCTGCCGGAACAACGACTCCATGCCGAAGGTGCGCGCTTCATCGGGCACGATCGGCACGATCAGTTTGCCGATTTCCGGGTCGCGCAACAGCTTGGCCAACATGTGCACATAGGCCATGGTGGTGCCCAGTTCACGGTCGCCCGAACCGTCGAAATATTCGCGGATCAATTCTTCGGTGTGGCAGGCCATGGGCTGGGTGGCGTCCACCCGCGTGGGCATGAAGCCGCCCAGGGCTTCGCGTTTTTCGCGCAGGTATATCAATTCTGGCGCATCCTCATCCGGCTTGTAGAACGGCGCCTCGGCGATGTCCTCGTCGCTGATGGGAATGTTGAACCGCGTGCGGAAGCTTTTCAGTTCATCCTCGTTCAGCTTCTTCTGGCTGTGGGTGATGTTCTTGCCCTCGCCCGCCTCACCGAGGCCATAGCCCTTGATGGTCTGGGCCAGGATCACCGTCGGCTCGCCCTTGTGCTCCACGGCCGACTTGTAGGCCGCGTACACCTTGGCCGGATCGTGACCGCCCCGGCGCAATTTGTGCAATTGTTCATCGCTGTATTGGGACACCAGCTCCAGCAACTCGGGGTACTTGCCAAAGAAATGCTCGCGGACGTACGCGCCACTGGACACGCTGTACCCCTGCATCTCGCCATCCAGGACCTCTTCCATGCGCTGCAGCAGCTTGCCGGAGGTGTCTTTTTCCAGCAGCACTTCCCAGTCGCTGCCCCAGATGACCTTGATCACGTTCCAGCCCGCACCGCGGAAAGCGGCCTCCAGTTCCTGGATGATCTTGCCGTTGCCCCGCACCGGACCGTCCAGGCGCTGCAGATTGCAGTTCACCACAAAAATCAGGTTGTCCAGGTTCTCGCGGCTGGCCAGGGTGATCGCGCCCAGGCTTTCGGGTTCGTCCATTTCACCGTCGCCGAGCAGCGCCCAGACTTTGCGGCCGCTGGCGGCCCGCAGGCCGCGATCGACCAGGTAGTGGTTGAAGCGGGCCTGGTAGATGGCCGACAAAGCCGTCAGGCCCATGCTCACGGTGGGGAATTCCCAGAAATCGGGCATCAGGAAAGGGTGCGGATACGAGCTGAGGCCGCCCTCGGGGCCCAGTTCGCGCCGGAAATTGGTCAGGTCTTTTTCGGTGAGCCGGCCTTCAAGGAAAGCCCGGGCGTAGAGACCCGGCGAGGCATGGCCCTGGAAATAGACCTGGTCGCCGAGCTGCTCGTCGTTGCGAGCGCGCCAGAAGTGGTTGAAGCCGATCTCCCACAGGGTGGCCGCCGAGGCGAAGGTCGAGATGTGGCCGCCAATGCCTGGCAATTCCCTATTCGCGCGCACGACCATGGCCATGGCGTTCCAGCGCACCAACGACTTGTTGCGGCGCTCGAGTTCGCGGTTGCCCGGAAAAAGCGGCTCTTGGTCCTGCGGGATACTGTTGATGTACGGCGTATTGGCCGTAAAGGGGATGCTCACCCCCTGCTCCTGGGCTCGGGTCTGCAGCAGACGCAGAATTTGGCGGACGCGGCCGGCCCCCTGCTCACGCAGGACATAATCCAGGGATTCGCGCCATTCGCTATTTTCGATATTGTGGAGCTTTTCCAGCTCTCGGGGGTCCTTGGTCGCCATGGACTTGGGCTCCAGACAAGTTGAAGAAATCAGCGGTTTTGCACGCACAAAGAACACTCAAACGCCTGATTTGACCAGTTTTTTTCGGGCGGAAGAATAAATAGCCAAAAAAATTGCCAAGAAAAAGGCGTCGACGCACCTGGCGCCGACGCCCAAAAGCTTCAGCTTCGGTGGCATTGGGTTAACCTGCTACGGAACAACCCCTGGTCAGCCACTCGCTGGAAGGGCCCTGTCAGCGCAGGGACACCACCTCCACTGAGCCGGATCTATCACTAGCCACTGGATCACCTCCTTACTCGGGCGTGTCATCCGCGGTGAGACCCACCTCACCCGGCTTCCCGGGCCGCCCAGGCCATAGAAAGCCGTCGCGCTTAGGCGCGATCTGGATACAGAAAGCCTAGCATAGTCTCCGGAGGTTGCAAGAGGGGATCTTGAACCTGCTCGGGTTGGGGCTCAAACACACATCGCAGCCATATTGAATCTCAATCAATATTGGCAAGTGTCATCCCCAGTATCGGTTTCGATGACTAGACGGAATTGTTTGGCCACTGCGACACCACCCCCACTTCTCATAGCACCGCGAAAGAGGGGCAAACTCCCCTGGATGCGGAGGGCGTATGATCTCCTCTTGTCGAGGTGTATCGGCCATCTTCAGAGGCACAACCTACTGGTTAATTGTCAGCCCGAAGTACTGCAGAACCCAGCGAATCGCCTTGCGGCTTTCGTTGTGATCGAAGCGGTACGGATCAAAGCCCCAGTAGACATCCGCCTTATGGACCGGTTTGTCCTCGACAACCTTGTAGGATAAATAGCCGTAGGTTTGGCCATTGGTACGCACACTCCGGTTCGGCAGACCTTCATAGCTGGTCAACGCCAGGGGACCACAACCATCTTCCAACGTAAAGTCATCGTAGCGGCTTGAAGGCCAATCGGTCTCGCCACGCTCCCAGCGGTATTGCCGAATATAATCGAATCGGGAAATGCCACGGAACATTGGCTCGATACACATACCCCCTGGCGATACCGGCGCGTAAGGACAGTCCTGCGGGATTATCGGCGTCGTGCGACTACTGATATTGGCATCGACAAATTCATCGTTACGGAAAGGGAACGTCAGATGAAACAAGCGCATCGTATCGGCCGCCGCATCGACAACATCGTGCCAATCAATTTCCGGTTCGGTGAAGATTGTATCGGCGACAACACCTGGGCCGATGAGATGCCAATTCTTGAAGGCTTCGTCCAGCACAACACCCTTGAGGCCAACACAATCGGCCGTGCGGTCAAAGCGAGCCACATGAGGGCGATTGTAGATGGTCTTGGTATTGGGAGAGGTCCAATCCAAGGCAGAAATACCGGCCGTCGCGTACGGGTACATCAACGGGCCACGCTGCACGCTGATGCCATTGGGCAGTTCCTTGGTTCCGAAACCGACCTCGTATGACTGGCCGTCGACCACAAGGGTCTCTTCAGTGGTGTCAAAGATCGTCGGCACCATATAGTTGGGCTTGCCCTCAATGAACGACTCCATGCTGCCGCCACCGACGAGGAACAGGTTGCCGCCTCTTTGCTGGTACGGTGTCAACCAGACAAACCGATCCACATCATTGACGGCCCGGAATTGCCGGAACATCTGATGGGCCTCGGCGCCATCGTTGAACTGAGCATAACAAAGCACAACCTTGTATTTCACCACGTCCGAATAGTTGATTTGGTCCGAGTGGTCGAACCAATCGCGTTCCCAGTTGATATTGGCAACCCCACCTGATCCATCGGCCAGGAAATGCCACCATGGGTTGCGATAGGATTCATCGTTGCGGGGCGCGCCTGACTGGTCAGGCCAGTTTTGCACCAGGTGATCAACCACCTGATCCAGCACCATGATTTCATGCTGGAAATCCCGGCTCACGAACGGCACCACGCGCAGGTTCCACACCATCAGGCGCACATTCTGGAAACCGTCCTCCACCCGCAAGGTGAAAGAATGGTTGCCCTCTTGAAATACACGTTCGCTGGCATAGAGATTCTGTTCCGACACTCCGGGCGGGACAGCCCAGCCGGGGTCATTGGGGTCATCGGACGAGACCAGATCCCAGCCATGGCGATACGAGACGATCTCCCCATTATATCCCGACGCGCCGGCAGTCCAGGAAAAATTCAACGGCTGACCACCCGCGATTTCGGAAGTAAATTCCGAACTCGGGGTCGTGCCCAAAAACGTTTCCATCAAGGTCACGGTGAGCGGGTAATTGTGATCTAGAATTTTCACATGGGCTGTTCCGATCTGATAACCCCAAGGATCACTGACCGCTCCATCCTGATCCATAAACTGCACCGAAAAAAAGAAATATTCACCGCTCGGCAAGTCCACAAACTGGACTCTAATATCATCTTGCACGACTGGCACATCCTGCCAATCGGACCATTCGGGGTCATCGAGTGACAGCACCTCTTCATAGTGGAGGCTATATTCGAAGGGGGTGCGTATAGAGCCTCCTTCAGAATTTATGGCCGGTTTGAACAAAAATCGATACCGGGCGGGCCTACCATCCGGAGAATCAGGGTCAAATCCCAATGCGCCAATGTTAAACGTGGGCGGCACCAATTTAAATCCCTGGTTACTGAGACCGGGATAGACAACCCGTCCTGTCGGCATGAGGTCCGCAGAAACAACTTGAGCCCCAACATCGCCACCAACCAGAAGGGCCCCTGTTACGACCACCCAGACAAACAAATTTCGACTATTTGTAATTGTGGACAATTCGGATTCTCCTTCCAGCAAAAGCGGCTATTTAATTAGGGACAACCGGCTCGTATGCAGATTATGCTTGGTCTCATACCTGACAAAATAGACTCCAGTACCACAGGCGCGGGCTTCATGATCTTTGCCATTCCACAACACCTCGTGGGATCCCGCCGGACGCACATCATCCACAAGCCGCCTGACACAGCGACCGGCCATGTCAAAGATGGCCAACTCAACCCGGCCTTCCTCCCGAAGGTCATACTTTATCGTTGTGCTGGGATTAAATGGATTGGGGTAATTGCCCCGTAGCATGGTCACAAGCGCAATACTCTGACCGGGAACTTCGGGATTTTCCTCGACTCCGGACACGGCACATCCCACCTGAAAAGCTCCAACCCGACCACAGCCCATGGTCGCAGCAGCTACACAAGGTGACAACTCATCCAATGAATAATGGGAAGTGCTGCTTGCCCCTCCGCAAAACAGCGGGTCGGCCGAAAAATTTCCGTTCTGACCATTTTGATCAGCCAACAAGCCCGGCCAATTGCTGAAATCACTACAGGCAACTGTCGGAACTGACCCAAAATCTCCCGACCATTCACGCTGGCCTTGCTGATTAAATACAATCGAATTATTCACTTTGATATTACCGGCATTCCAGGCCAACAGACTGGCGGCACCTCCAGTATGCACTCCGTTGTCTGCCAAAGTGCAGGAGATCATCCAAGGCTGGGAGCCTTGTGACGCATTAATGACGTCACCACCGCCCTCAGCCCAGTTGCCAACGAATAGGCAATTCACCATTACAGGGGCCGAAGACCCTACGCAATTCAGAGCACCACCTACTGCAACTGAAGAATTTCCCTCAAAAGAACAACTGCTGAAAGTAGGTACGGCCCCATCTCCGCAGTAAACCGCTCCTCCGTACCCTGCCCGTAGATTAAGAAAGATACAGTTTGAAACATTAAGGGCCGCATCCTTGATATACATCCCGGCCCCTCGAGCTACAGGGGTCGTCAATCCGCCTGGTTTTGCCGTAAAAGTGAATCCTTCAATTCGAATTGTGCCAAACAATCCCTCACAAGTGAGGATGGGGTTTGTTCCGTCTGTTTCTATGACAACACAATCCGGATCGCCTGTTTCGCTGCGAAGGGTCACACCACTGCCCATCTGCACACCCTGTTCGGAATAGGTTCCACAGTGCACAAGAACCGTATCACCAACAGCGGCGCCGGCAACAGCCGCGCCAATCTGGTCGCCGGGGTTGACATGGACAGTGCTCGCCAATAGCCAGACGGATGAATACTGATGGCCGCAATACACGAGACAACGAAGCCGATAATTTGGCGCAAGGTCAAAACACCCACTCCTTGCTAAATATTTGGACAAGACTGATTTCGATTACCATGCATTATATGATTAGGATATGGAGTGTACTGAATATCTACATTCATTACAAGAAATGATGCCACAAGATGGACCTGAAATTTCCGATGTGGTTGATTCCACCCAGCCGAAATTCAGTGGCGCAAGAGGCTTGAACGGCAACTTACTATTGGGGTAATCATGCGCACGGGCAAAATTATGGGACTTCTTGTTTCACTAGTGGCAGCAAGTATCACTTTCTGTGCATGCGATAAAACGGCCCCTCCGCCACCACCACTCGCGGGCGAAACCCCACTGACAATCGGCTCGGCCTTCCCTCTGGAATCTCCGGTGTTCGGCGAGACGCGCACGATCACCGTATCGCTGCCCTACGGTTACGACGAAAACCAGGCAGACTATCCGGTGCTCTACCTCGTTGACGGCGGCTTCGAGCAGGATTTTGTGCCCATGGCCGGCATGTCCGCCCTCGCCTCACTCTCCGGCCAGTACCGCGAATTCATCCTCGTCGGCGTACAAACCAACGACCGGTATTACGAACTGACCGCCCCTTCGGAAGTGCCCTACGATCTGGAAAACATTCCGGTCAACGGCGGCGCCGACAAATTCCGCCAACACCTGCAGGACGAAGTGAAGCCCTTCATCGAAGGCCGCTACCGCACCTCGGGCGAAGACGCCATCATTGGCGAAAGCCTCGCCGGGCTTTTCATTACCGAGACGTTCCTGCGCGCGCCCGCCAGTTTTGACCACTACGTTGCGGTCAGTCCTTCGCTGTGGTGGCTGGACATGACCCTGAGCCGGGAGGCGTCGGGCCTGCTCAACGCCGCCGGTTTCCCCGCCAACCGCTCCTTCTACTTCACGATCGCCGACGAAGGCGGCGACATGCACGAAGGTGTCGAAAGGCTGGCCGCCGCGTTGGAAAACCACGCGCCCGACAGCTTGAACTGGTGGTACCAGCCCATGCCCGACGAGCACCACAATACCATCTACAATCCGGCGACGTTGCAGGCCCTGCGGCTGATTTTCGCTCCGGAAAAATAGGTGACCCGTGAGACTACTGTCCATCACTGCGGTGTTGCTGATCAACCTTTTCATCGCCGTGCGCTACACGGTCAATATCCGGCGGGGCACCATCAAGCCGGCCCTGGCCATGTGGGTCTTCTTTTCCATCGCGGTGGGCGGTAGCCTGTCGACTTATCTTTCGGCCGGCAGTTTCACGTTCCTGGACAACATCCTCAATTCGGCCGACCTGTTTCTGTGTATTTATGTGGCCGTCATCATTTATCTCTTCGGTGACAAAAGCACCCGTTTTACCGGTTTTGACCGCGCCTGCCTGATTGCCGTTCTGGCCATCCTGGGCTTCTGGTTGCTCACCCGCCAGCACGCCACGGCCCACAGCCTGATCCAGCTGATCCTGGTGATCGCCTATTTCCCGGTCATCAAAAGGTTGTGGAATTCGCAGGAGAATACGGAGTCGTTCGCGGTCTGGATCGGGTTGTTATTGGCCCCGGTTTTTTCGCTGCTCTCGAGCAAGGGCACCCTCGCTACGGTGTACGCCTGGCGCGCCATCATTTCAACAGCGCTGCTGATGATCCTGATGGCCCGGGCCGAACGGCGCAGCCGGCAATAATCCGCTATTTGTCCGCCGCTTTGCGCCGCGCGAGGTTGCCAAACATGCGCCGCAGAAAATCGCCCAGCGAGTCAAAGCCATCCTCGGACAGAGCCGCCAATGTCGGCAACAGGATCGAAGTCAGGAACGTACTGACGACCAACCCACCCATGATCACCAAGGCCATCGAATAATAATACACGCCGCCCAGTGAAGGCTTCTGCACCACAATGGGCACCAGGCCAATCAGGGTCGTCACGGCGGTCATCAGAATGGGCCGCAAACGCTCGCGCCCTCCGCGCAGCATCGCTTCGGTGCGGTCCATGCCCTGCCGGCGGTACTGGTTGATGTGCTCGAGCATCACGATGCCGTTGTTGACCACAATGCCGATCAAAAGCAACAGCCCAATGGCCGCCGGTTGGTCAAAACCGGTTCCGGTCAGGTACAACGTCCAGGCCGCACCGGCCAAGGCGAAAGGCAGGGCGACCATCAGGGCCAAGGCCTGCCGCGCCGATTCAAACAGGCCCGCCATCACGGCAAAAACCAGCAGCAAGGCCAGGACCAGGTTGGTCATGAATTCCTGCGATTGCTCTTTGCGCTCTTCCTGCCAACGGCCGAAGGTCCACGAATAGCCGTAGGGGAACTCCATCTCGTTCATCACTTCGGTCACCGCTGGGATGTAATCTTCCCGGGTGCCGGTGGAATAGCGCGCGTTGACCCACATGCTGGTCAACCGGTTGTCGCGCTGGATGTGCTCCCGGCCCTCGCGTTGGTTCACCCGCGCCACCGATGCGAGGGGCACTTTTTCGCCCGTCGAAGTGATTAAGGGCAGGTTCTGCAACTGGGCCAGGCTTTCGTTTTCCGTCTCGTCCAGGGTCATCCGCATTTCGCGCTCGCCGTCTTCGGTGCGGAAGCGGCGCAGGCGCTGGCCGCGATAGGTCAGGCCCACCACCTGGGCCACCTGGTTGGCCGAAACATCGTACCGCGCGGCCAGATCTCGGTCCGGCTCGATGTGCAACTCGGTCTGGGCCTCATTGTGGCGCGAATCGACATCCATCAAGCCGGGGATCGTCTGCATCCGGGTGATGGCTTCTTCGGACAAACGCTTCAGCACTGCGGTATCGTCGCCAACCAGCTGGAACGCCACCCGGTTGGCCCCCCGGTGCATGCGCCAGCCCTGGTTGTTTTCCTGCACACTGAGGCTCACGCCGGGAATTTCGGGCAACAACCCGCGCAGGGAATTGCGCACCGCATTGATGTTTTCCTCGTCGGCCTTGCCTTCGGTCAGGTAGATGCGGGTCAGCGCGAAACGGTCATTCCAGAAGCTGTAGATCGAACGGGCCAATAATTCTTCGCGATGAGGTTCGAGGGCCTGCTCCACCTGCGTCACGAGTTTTTCGCGGCTTTCGAGATTCATCTTGTCCTTGATGTCATACCGCACCTGGACAAAGAGTTCGCTCTGGCTGGTATCGAAATTCATGTCCACGTGCTGCATCGGGTAGTACGCCGAAGCCACCACCACCAGGCCGACGATCACCGCTACCCAGCGGCGGCGCAGGTTCCAGCTCAGCACGCGCAGGTATCTTTCTTCCAGGGCGAGCATCAACTTGCCCCGCGGCTTGGGCTTGGATTTGATGTACCACGAAGTTGCCAGCGGAATCAGCGTCTGGCTGATGAACAGCGAGGCCAGCAAGGTCAGGCACACCGTGATGCCCAACTCCTTGAGGTAGATGTTCATCTCGCTGGGCTTGTTGAAAATCAAGGGGATGAAAACGATGACCGAAGTGAGGGTGGCGGCGACCACGGCGGTCGTCACCTCTCGGGCGCCCCGGCGGGCGGCGGTTTTGCGGTCGGCTCCCAGTTCGCGGTGCCGGAAGATGTTCTCCATCACCACGACGGCGTTGTCCACCAGCATGCCGATGCCCACGATCAGGCCCAGCAAGGTCAGCGTATTGAGCGAGCGGCCCTGGGCCCAGACGATGCCGCAGGTGACAATCAGCGAGAACGGAATGCACATCACCGCCACCAAGGTCGTGGCCACGCGGCGCAGGAAAACAAACAGCACCACGGCAGCCAGGATGGCGCCAAAAATGCCCGTGTAGGTCAAATCCTTCAACGTTTGGCGGATTTCCTGGCCCTGGCTGAACCAGATCAGGAAGTTCACACCCTCCAACTCGGGATCATTGTTCATGCTCGCGATCACAGCTTCGAGCTCGTCGCAGACCTCGACCGTATTGGCCTTCGACTCCTGCGAAACCGTCACGCCCACGGCAAAGTCGCCATCCAGATGACGCCCATATTCCAAGGGCGGCTCTTCGTAGACCACGTCGGCTACGTCACTGACCCGCAGGCCGTCCGCGCGCAGGGGCAGATTGCGAACTTGCTCCACCTTGGCCAGCGTGCCCACCGTGCGCAGCACGAAGCGGGAATCACCGGTGGTGATGTGCCCCAGACTCTGGTCAAAATTGCCGGACCGCAGCACCGTCGCCACATCGCGCACATCGATGCCGTGCAATTCCAAGTCGGCCACCCGCAAGTTGATGCGCACTTCGCGCGGGCTGACGCCATCGAGCCGCACCTGGGCCACGCCCGCAATGCGCTCCAGCGGCTTGATGATCTTGCGTTCCAGCAGGTCGTAGCTTTCGCTCAAATCCCGCGGCGAACTGAGGCGCCCTTCGAGGATGGGCTGGTCAGCATCCCGCGAATCCCAGTTGGTCGAGACCTGGATGTCGCCCATGTCGTCCGGCAGGTCACCTCGTATTCGGTCCAGCCGTTCCCACACTTCGGTGCGGGCCATGTGCATGTTCATGGACCAGTCGAAGC
>CAZLUL010000143.1:0-10575 GCA_964562635.1 uncultured Fibrobacteraceae bacterium
CTGGCGTCCTGCAGGTGGGCACGGCCACCAAGGTTTTTGAGCTGGACCCGTCCTCTCTCGGCACCATGCCCCTCGCCCCCGATGGCGAACACTTCATCATCATCGATGGCGACCCGCAGCTGCGGAAGCATTTTCGCATTCGGGTGGTGTTTGATTGGGCGGAGAAGCTGGGGCGGACCGGACCTTAAGACGGGGCCTTAGTGGGATATGAGTTTCAATATCACCCCCTGGGGGGTGTTTGGGCGCTGTTCCTCCTTTCTGCACAGACCCCACACAACAGCCTGTTATCTTATTAAAACAAAATGATCTAAGTTTTTTTGTATACTGTATACAGGCCTGCGGTGCGGTTTTTGCCCAGGTTTTGCGCCCGCACCAAACGACTTGTCTTGCCAGGCGCATACTATTTATGCATACTCATATGCATGAGAACCACAATCAACATCGACGACGATCTCCTGTCCCGCGCCTCCGACCTCACCGGCGTGCAGGAGAAAACCTCCCTCGTCCGGCTCGGGCTGCAGGCTTTGATCGCCCGTGAAAGCGCGCGCCGCCTGGCCCAACTTGGTGGCAGCGAGCCCCAACTGGGTGAAATTCCCCGGCGCCCCACGGACCAGCCATGATCCTGGTCGACACCTCGATCTGGATCGACCACCTGCGACTCAGCAACCCCCAACTTCAAAAGCGGCTGGAGCAGGAGCTCGTCGCAGGCCACCCATTTGTCGTGGGGGAGTTGGCCTGTGGAAACCTTCGCAATCGTACCGAGATCCTCTCGCTTTTTCAGGCCCTGCCCGCAGCACCGCTGGCCAGCCATGACGAAGTGCTGCATTTCATCGAACGCGAAAAGCTTATTGGTCGCGGGTTGGGCTGGGTCGACGTGCACCTGTTGGCCTCGGCCAGGCTCATGGCTGGCAAGCTATGGACTCGCGACAAGGCCCTGAGCATCGCGGCCCGGGAACTCGGCATAGCAAGCAACCCGCAATAAAAAAGAGCGCCAACACCACCGTGTCAGCGCCCCCTCAATAACTCCTAAAAGTTCTCCCGGGAGAACTTTCCTACCTCAACATTTTCCAAAGATAAGCATACGTCAGGCCCCACATGTAAGCCCGCTGGTTCATATTCGCGGCCCCACCGTGGCCGCCTTCGGTGTTCTCGTAATAATAAACCGGCTTGTCCATGTCGGTCATCTTCTTGACCATCTTGCGCGCGTGGCCGGGATGCACCCGGTCATCTCGCGTCGAGGTCGTGAAGAACACCTTCGGGTAGTCCTTCTTCGCGTCCAGGTTCTGGTACGGCGACCACTTCTGGATGTAGTCCCAGTCGTCGGTATCGGGGTTGCCGTACTCGGCCATCCAGCTCGCGCCGGCCAGCAGTTTGTTGTAACGCTTCATGTCCAGCAACGGCACCTGGCAAACCACGGCGTTGAACAGTTCCGGACGCTGGACAAAGGTGCCGCCAACCAGCAGGCCGCCCTGCGAGCCGCCGACAATACCCAGGTGACGCGGCGAAGTGACCTTGCGGGCGATCAGGTCTTCGGCCACGGCAATGAAATCGTCGAAGTTGGTCTGGTGGTTTTCCTGCACCGCAGCCTTGTGCCACTTGGGACCGAACTCGCCGCCACCGCGGATGTTCGCCAACACGTAAACGCCACCGCGGTTCACCCAGCTGGTGCCCACGGTCGCCGAGTAGCGTGGCCGCATCGAAACTTCGAACCCGCCGTAGCCATACAGCATGGTCGGGTTCTTGCCGTCGGCCTCGTAGCCCTTGGGCGTGAAGATGAAGTACGGAATTTTTGTGCCGTCCTTGGACACCGCTTCAAACTGGTCGACGTTCATGCCCTCGGTCTCGAAGTACTCGGGCGTGCTCTTGACCGGCATCACAACTTCGCCGTTGTCCACCAGATACAGGGTCGAGGGCGTCAGGAAGTCGGTGTAATTGATGAAGAAGACATCGCTCAAATCGTCATTTCCCACAATACTTACGGTGCCCAGGCCTGGCAGGGCGATCTCTTCGTGGGTCCAGCCATCGGTCCCCAGCGTGTACTGGTAAAGCTTGCCCCGCACGTTGTCCATCGTCGTGACCAGCAGGTGGCTCAGCGTATTGGTAACGCCGCTCAACGCGACCCGGTCCTGGGGCTCGAACAGCACTTCAAAATTGCGGTCGCCGTTCATGAAGCCCACCAGGTCAATGGCCAACAGGCTGTCCTGCCGGTAGGTCTGGCCGCCGGTTTCCCAGTCGGTGCGCAGGGCCACCAACAACTGGCCCTTGAAAATGCCTTCGACCTTGGCGTCTTCGGGGATCTCCATTTTTGTGTACTTGCCATCGAACATCAGCGACATCGTGCCGCGGAAAAAGGCGGGGGTCTTGTAGGCCAGATCATACCGGCCATCGTAGGTGTGCATACTGTATACGCCGGCCGAGACATCCGTCACTTCGCCTTCGTAAACCAGTTCGGCGGTGCTCAGGTCGGTGCCGCGCTGCCATTCCTTGGCCTGGCGCGGGTAACCCGAGTCGGTCAACGTACCTTCGCCAAAGTCGGTGCCGATCCACACCGTATCGAAGTCTTTCCAGCTGACACTGGCCTTGGCCTCGGGCACAAAAAATCCGTCGGGCACAAACGTCTTGGTTGTGGCGTCAAACTCGCGGGTCACCGTGGCATCGCCACCGCCGCGCGACAACGAAACCAGGAACCGGCCGTAGTCCGGGAACAATCCACTGGCGCCCTTCCAGACCCAGTTTTCGTCTTCGGCTGTGGCCAGGGCATCCAGATCGATCACGGTTTCCCAGACGGGTGTCTCGCTCATGTACTGGTCAAACGAGGTGCGGCGCCAAATGCCCCGCACATGATCGGCGTCCTGCCAGAAGTTGTAGAACCAGTCGGCGTACACCGCGGGGTAGGGGATGCGATCGGTGGAGTTGAAAATCTCCAACAGTTTGTCGTGGATCTCGGCAAACTCGGGCACCGCTTCGAGCTCGGCCGTATCCTTGCCGCTGCGCTCGGTGACCCACTCGAGGGCCTTCTCGCCGTCGACTTCTTCCAACCAGAGATAGGGGTCGGTTTCTTCGGCAATACCGGCAGTCGTGGCCAGCAGCAGCAGAATCAGCAGCAGGGCATTTGCGAGGCGCATCGGGTCTCCTTGGCGCAAGGGCGGGCTTGAGTGGAAGTCAGGGTATCGTCCAATCTTGACAGGGGAGGGGTGAAGATCAAGCAGAATCGAAGTTGTTCAGGTGGGCGGGGCGCCCCCCGGGGGGTGGTTAGTGGCCAAAGTGTTTTATTTAAACACCTTATGGAGAAAAATGTTCCCGTGGGTGGTTTTTTGAATCCGGTTTCTCGCAACCAAAACCCTCCAATAGCGTACAATTTCAGCGTCGCAACCGGCCATCAACCACACCGGCAGGAGTAGAGATGTCAGCCTCCAGAATCATCGTCCTGATCCTCTTGGGCATCAGTCTGCCGGTTGTCACCGCCGTCGCGGGCGAAACCAGCCAGGTGGACGACCACACCGTGGTCCGCAATACCGAACCCGCCCTGCCGATGTTGGAGCTGGAACTGGAAGAATTGTGGCGCCGCGGTGGCGAAAGCGACGAGGTCATGATTGGCCTGCCGGTCGAGGCCCTGGCCGACGAAGAGGGCCGGGTCTACCTGGCCGACCAGCAGCTTTGCCAGGTGCATGTCTTTGACCGCGAGGGCGAATTCGTCAAGACCCTCAGCCGTGAAGGCGACGGCCCTGGTGAAGTGCGCGGACCGGTCGATATGGTGCGCCTGCCGGACGGCAGCATTGGCCTGGCCGAATTTTTCCCGGGCAAAATCACCAAGGTCACTTTTGAAGATCTGCCCGCCGGTGAAATCATGGTCGACGTGAGCGGCGGCAAAATTGGCGGCTTCACCATGCAAACCATGGCCGCTTCATCCGGACCTCACCTGATCGTTGCGGGATCGCGTTCCCTGCCGCAGGAAAAATTCACCGAACGCACCCATTTTTTGGCGGCCATCGATCAAGAGGGCAACCAGACGGTGCGCTACATGGAACAGGTCTCGCGCATCCAACGGCCCCACAGCGTCGTTCACGAAAACGACTTCCTGCCCAGCTTCCCTTTGGCCAGCGCCCTCGGCCCCGACGGCCGCGTCTACACGCCACGTGACCGCGAAAATTACGCCATCAATGTCTTTCTCGCCGACGGCACCCTCGACCGCGTTATAGAGCGGCCCGACTTCAAGACCTGGACCCGTAACAAACTCGATACGCGCCGAGTGCGCACCCTGTTCGAGTCCTGGGCCGGCGCGAACCCCGATACCTGGCCGCGGTTTGATCTCAAAAAAACCGACCGCGCCATCAACACCCTGCACATCGATGGCCAGGGCCGCCTGTGGGTGCAGCACAGCCGCAGCAACCGCGACCTGCCTGACGACACCTTCCTCAGCCTTGACCTGTACGATGCCCAGGGCCATTGGCAGCGCGAAGTGCGGTTGGTGTGCGAAGGCAGTTCGGTCAGTGACGGCTTCCGCTTCCTGGGCGACGGACGCATCCTGTTGATCAAGGGATTTGTCGTGGCGCGATTGGCTTGCCTGGGTTCGGGCACCGCGACTCTCGGAGAAGACGAAACCGAATCCATCGAAGTGATTTGCTATCGGTTGCCGCAGATTTGAAACAACCCGGTGGAAAATAAAACCGCCCCTCATTGGGGCGTTTTTTCCCAAGTAGGCCTGATCAGATCAGAATTGCCGCCTCGTCAATATTTGAGAGATCTTTTATCATCAATGGCCACCCAGTTCCCCCATTGCCCCCGAACCCATTACCACCTACCCTCACCCCAACCCGCACCCGAAAGGCCCTCATGGCGCTGCACATCTCGAAGTCCAAATACCTCAACGGCCTGCAGTGCCCCAAGCTGCTCTGGACCCACTTCAACCAGCGCGAGTTGATCCCCGAGCCCACGCCGGGCCAGATGCACATCTTCAACACCGGCCACGAAATCGGCGACTTGGCCAAATTGCTTTATCCCAACGGGGTCGAAGTGCCCATGAACGACAAGGACCTCGCGGCCACCGATCGCGATACCGCCGAGTTGTTGAACCGACCCAGCGCCGAGCGCGTACCCATCTTCGAAGCCAGCGTCCTAGTCGACAACCGCTACTGCCGGGTCGATGTGCTGGTGCCGGTGCCGGACGAAACCGGAGAAGAGCCCAACCGCTGGGACCTCGTCGAAGTTAAATCTTCGACCCGCGTCAAGGACGTCAACGTCAATGATGTCGCCTTCCAGTATGACGCCCTGACCCGCGCCGGCATCGTGCTGCGCACCCTCTACCTGATGCATGTCAACACCGCCTACGTGCGCGGCGAAGAATTTGATGTGAAGCAGTACTTCCATCTCGAGGACATCACCGAACGCGCCCACAGCGTGCTCGAATACGTGCCGCGCACGGTGGACAAAATGCTCAACGTGATCACCGGACCGGACCCCGATACGCCCATCGGCAAGCGGTGCAAATCGCCCTACACCTGCCCCTTGATTCCCCACTGCTGGTCCGTGCTGCCCGAGAACAACGTGACCGATTTGTACTACAGCGGCGCGCGCGCTTTTGCCTATCTCGACGAGGGTCTGTTCTCCATCGCCGACGTGCCTGATGAGCGCCTGAGCCACCAACAGAAAATCCAGAAACAGGCGGTCATTTCCGGCGAGCCCCACACCAACGTCAAACTGCTCGGCCGCTGGCTCGACGACCTGGCTTACCCCTTGCACCACCTCGACTTTGAAACCATGAACCCCGCCCTGCCGCCGTTTGCCGGCGTGCACCCTTACCAGCGCATTCCCTTCCAATTTTCACTGCACATCCAGGACAGCCCCGGCGCCGAACCGCGCCACGTCGAATTTTTGGCTCTCGAGGCCGGCGACCCGCGTCCTGAATTATTAATTGCCCTGCACGCCATTGGCGACCAAGGCACCATCCTGGCCTGGGCCATGGGCTTCGAAAAAGGCGTGCTGAACGACCTCGCCGAATTGTATCGGGCCGAAGCCGAATGGTTGTCCGGCCTGAACGAACGCATGGTCGACCTGATGGTCCCCTTCCGCAGTTTTTGGCACCACCATCCGGCCCAGAAAGGCCGCTGTTCGCTGAAGGCCGTTCTGCCCGCGATCACCCCACTGGCCTACGACGACCTGGCCATTGCCGACGGCAACCACGCCTCACGCGCCTATGAAGAAGTCATCTATGGAGAGATGGAACCGGAGGAGAAGGAGGCGGTGTTGGCCCAATTGTTGGCCTACTGCGGCCTCGACACATTGGCCATGGTCGAAATTTTGAAAGTATTGGCAGCGGCGGTGAAATAGGGGCCGCCAAAATCACGTTTGTTTGCCTTTTCTTTTCAACAACAGGAACACCTGGCGGAACGCCGCCACCACGCCCAGCAGCATGCCGCACACCGCGCCCCAGGGCTCGATCGCCGCATATTTTTCAACCAAACGGCCCAGGAAATACCCCACCACTGGTCCGGCCACCATCAGGCTCGGGATCAGGGTATAGGTGCCGATGTCCTTGGCGGTTTTGCCCACCTTCCGGTTCAACCGACTATCCGGCCCCGTGCCCGACGCGTCCATTTCCGCCTTGTCGGTGCGCATACGGTCGCGCAACTCGCGCACCCGCTTGAGGTCCGGCGCTTCGGGGTAGACTTCAATGTTGTCTTTTTCTTCCTTGTCCAAAATGGCCTCCATCTGGGGTTTATCAGCCCATTCTAGCACCTGCCGGCTTTATGGTTAAGCGCTTTCGATATTTGCCGAATATTGTGCTGACGGTTCTCTCTCCCAGGAACGGTCAATATTCGCACTCAAATGAGGATTTGCCGGCATGACAGCCAACCTGATCAACAACGACGCCATCTGCGATTTGCAGGGGCAGCCTTTGCACGCCAAATCAGCGACACTGCTCAAGGCTCTCGACAAACTGTTGACCGTCGGGGCGTACTATTCGTCCGGGCACACCCAATACCTGCAGGCGGCCATGAAGGCGCGCGACGAAATCGTTGGCGTCATCGACGGTGCCACCAATCACGTCGCCATCGAGATCACGGCCCAAGGCTTGATGGTTGGCCGGCAGAACCTTGACCCGCACCACCGCAACGTGCGCCTCTTGCACGAATTGTTGGTGCCCTTGAATATTGCCCGCCTGGAAATCGACGGCACCCTCAGCCCCGAAGACCTGCGCCAGGCCCTGTCGGCGCTGCAGGAACACAAACAATCTCTCGGGCAGTCCAACTCCTTCCAGGAAATTGTCATTCACAATCTGCCCGACTCGGTGCGCGCCGTCAGTTGCACCGTGCTGCACAAAGCTGACGACAGCGAAGACGAACTTTCCCTCGACGAATTGCTGGGCAAGTGGGGCGACGAAGACGCAGCCCAGACCGAACCCCTGGGCGAAACCCAATCCGAGTTGTTGGCGCGCGAATTCATGGAAATGGTCACCCAGATTCTGGAGAACCTCGACGAACTTGAACGCGAGTTCGGCGTGCAGCCGCAGAACGAACAGGACGGCTCCTATGTGACCAAGGCCGACCTCGTCAACCTTAAAACAGCCTTGCAGCGCCTGGTCGAAGTGAATCCCGACCCGGCCGAACTGGCCAAGCTCATCGCCCAGGCTCAGCAGGCGTTGGACCTGAGCCGTGATAGGCGCTCGGTCGATCTGGTCTTTCAGATTTTGAAGAAGAACACATCCCAGGACGACGGCAAAAAGACCGAAAAAAAGGTGCGGGAAACCAAGCCTGTAAAATACAAGATGTCCGTCGAAGAGCTGCTCGGTGTTGTCTCCAAGTTGGAGAACACCGAAGCGACGATCGCCGAGCCGGTCTCCGGATCACAGTCCAATCAGTTGGGCATCAGCCTGCACCTGTTGCGGTCCGATCCGCCGCGGGCCTTGCGCAACACCATGGTTGATGTGGTTCAACAGGCGACTGCCGATCCCGGTTTCGCCACCTCCAGCCTGGCACTGTGCGCCCAGGCCGCCGCGACGGTCGCCCGGGAAGACGGCGCCGAAGGCCTGGACGATTTGTTACCCCTGATCACCAGCTCCGTGCGCCGCAAACGCCCCGACCTGATGGCCCGTTTTTGGGGTCTGCTTCTGAAGTCCGGCGGCGAAGACCATCTTGTCGAATTGTGGCCCCACCTCGTGAATGACCTCCTGTTGGGCTTTGATAAAGCGCCGCGGGATATGGTCTTGCCGTTGGTTATGAAGGCCGGCAGTCTTTCGTTGCGCGAGGTCAAAATGCTGGGCCGGCGGCTGGAAATTCAGCCCGCCCTGCAAACCGACTCCGCCACCCGGGACATCTTCCTGGCACCCTTGACCAGCACCCATGCCTTGCTGGCCGCCCTGTACCTCACACCTCTGAAACCATGGCTGGGTCTTGAGCTTTTCCGGGCCTTGCAGGAGACACCGGTTTCGCCGCGGGTTGATGTCGTGATGGCCGCGCTGGCTGAACACGACCCCCGGAATACGGGCCTCTATCTGGACATGATCAGGCACGGCGCCGAGCAGTGCCTGCCTGACATTGTCAAACGGCCCATGGCCGAGCCCATTATTAGCGCCCTGAACACCGCCGCCTCTCGCCAGGCGCAATGGGTGCCGCAGGGACTGACCGAATTGGCACAGTTGGCGCCGGAGTTGGCGCGACCGGTGCTGGAACGTGTGATCTCCGAACGGAAATTCATCTTCTTCAAGGCCTGGTCCTCGGCAGCTCGCCAGGCTGCGGAACAGGCCCTGACCGCCGACGTCCAGGAGGTCAACTGACATGGAACGACAATTCAGCGATCTGATCATTTTGTTGGCCAGCGGTATCAACCAACGGCGCATGTATTTTGACAACCACCCCAAGGTGCAGAGCATCAGCGCCGAGTTTGTGGAAAAAGTGCGCCCCATGCTCAACGGCGAAGAAGAGGATGAGTTCGCCTTCGGTGTGTTCGGCAGCAAGTTCATTCGCCACGGCAAATATCTGGTCGGTCCGTCGATCGCCGGGCGCTCTTTGATCGAGTTCGCCGAGCGGCTCGGTTGCGGCGGCTTTGTCTTTCGCCTGCCCATCGAACACGGCGACCTGGTGAAATTTTTCAGCCTCGGCGCCGGACTGAAGGACGACCTCGACAGCCTGGACGACGCCCGCGCCATGTTTGCCGCAGCCGGCCTCGATCACATCGAGTTGACGACTCCTTTTGCCGAAGGCGGCCAGGACGGCGAAGGTGAAGGCGGCGGTAAAGACGAAGAGGCCGCCGAAGACGATCAGATGAATTTCATGGCCGCCGACTTCGCGCCTCTGTTGCGCGTCTACCAGGCGCTGTACGAAACAGTCGCGACCAACAACCTGGCCCTCAACGGTGACAACCGCATCGATCTGGACCTGGCCCGCGCCCGGGGCGCAGAGCTCGTGGCCGTATCGGACCAGAACGCCCTGGACGTCATGCAGTTCATGCGCTATCCGGACTTCGACAGCTACACCATTGGCCACTCGGTTCGCGTGGCGGCCCTTGGCGCATTGCTGGCCCGTGAGTTGGGTTGGTCCAAGGAAATGCAGAACGAAATCGCCACCGCCGGCCTGTTGCACGACCTGGGCAAGGGCCGGGTCCCGGACGAAATCCTTTTTAAGCCCGGACGCCTCAGTGACGACGAACGCCAGGTCATGGAGACCCATCCGGTGCTTGGTGTCCGGGTCCTACTGGCCAACGGTGAAACCAGCGCCGTGGTTCTGGCGGCCGCCTGGGGGCATCACCTGCGCGAAGATCGCCGCGGCTACCCCGCCATGCCCGAATGGTTCACCCGCAGCTCGGCCGCCGCGCTCATTCATGTCTGTGACGTATTTGAAGCCCTGACCGCAGCCCGCCCCTACAAGAAGCCCATGACCCCGCGGCGGGCCTACGAAATCATGGTTGCCGATGAGGGAGCTTTCCACCCCCACATGCTTGCGGCGTTGATCCGGGCCCTCGGCCTGTACCCGCCCGGCAGTGAAGTGGTGCTTTCGGACCAGCGCCGGGCTGTGGTGGTGGCCAAGGGGTCTCTGCCCGAACGCCCTCTGGTTCGCGTGACCCATGACGCCGAGGGCACGCCGCTCTCACGGACCAGCCAACCGGCTGTCAATTTGTCCCTGGAGACGGAATTGGAGATATCGGACTTCGTGAAGGTGGGCTTGGAGCAGGAAGAGGGCTTGGATGCGCTTGATGTTGTACAGACTGCTTAACGGGATCTGCATAAACACTTAGCTAAACTGAACACAGTATACAGGCAGAATATACAGTATACAGGAATCAAAAAGAGGCCCGCCCAGGGCTCATTGGGGAATTTTCCCCAGACCACCGGCGTCGCCACAAATCTGATGTCCAAAACTCAAAACTCCAGAAAAACAGGCCCCAAGCTTAATAAATAGGTTGTGCCTCTGAAATTGTGTTTTTTGTGCAGCCTTGTAACTAGCTTGAGCGTAGATACTTACGGGGTGAACCCAACATTTGGTTCTGATTGAAGGACCGGATTTTCGACCGACCGGGAAAAGAGGGTACCTGCCGGGGCCACCAGGTACGTCATGCCCCGGAGACACCTGCGCCTCGGAG
>CAZLUL010000144.1:0-10524 GCA_964562635.1 uncultured Fibrobacteraceae bacterium
GAACAGGCCTTCCTGCTGGGCGGCGGCCCGCGCCATTTCCATCGCTTCATCATTGCCAATGCTGATCGCCTCGGTGATCAGGCTGACATCAAGATTGTCGGGAATGAACCCCGCGCCAATGCCCTGGATCTTGTGCGGCCCCGGTGCTCCGCCCGCGATCACCGGCGAGGCCGTGGGCTCGACGGCAAAGGCCTGCAGATTGCGGTTCAGCTCCCGCAGGCGTCGGGTCGTGCCCGTCAGGGTGCCGCCGGTGCCCACACCGGCGACCAGCACATCAACCCGGCCGTCGGTATCGGCCCAGATCTCTTCGGCGGTGGTGCGGTAATGGACATCGGGGTTGGCCGGATTCGAAAACTGATTGGGCATGAAGGCCCCCGGACGTTCGGCCAGCAGCTCTTCGGCCTTGGCGATGGCGCCTTTCATGCCGCCGGCCGCTTCGGTCAACACCAGCTCGGCGCCCAGCGCCCGCAGCACCGCCCGGCGCTCGAGAGACATGCTTTCGGGCATCGTCAGGGTCATTTTATAGCCCCGGACAGCGGCCACGAAGGCCAGCCCAATGCCCGTATTGCCACTGGTCGCCTCGATGATCTCCCCACCGGCCGCCAGCTTACCGTCCCGCTCGGCGGCCTCGATCATGGCCAGGCCGATGCGATCCTTGATGCTGCTCAAGGGATTATTTCCCTCCACCTTGGCCAGAATCTCGCTGCCGCCGGTGTACAGGCGATTGATGCGCACCAGGGGGGTTCCGCCCACCATTTCGGTGGCACTAGTGTGAATGTTCTCGCCCATGATTCATTCCTCCGGAAATGCGGTTCAGGGCCACCCGGCTGGCGGCTCTAATACTTGATCAAAATAGTCAAGAAATGCCCAACCGCACCAGACCGCAGCCAAATAAATCAGGCCAGCGCCCCACACAACCGGTCCAACTGGTCCCGATCACCCAGCGTGATCAGCACATCGCCTTCTTCCAGCACTTCCTTGGGCCCGGGATTGAACACCATGCGCCCCGTCGGTTTCTTGATGGCGATGACGATAATATCGTAATTCTGCCGGATGCCCGAATCCATCAGGGCTACGCCATTCATCTGGGAGCCCACCTTCAGGGTCACCTCTTCGAACATCAGCTCCAAGCCCCCGCCCTGGGTCGCGATGTCCACAAAATCATAGACCGCCGGCCGCAGCAATGCCTGCACGATGCGCATGCCCCCGATCACGTAGGGCGAAATGACCCGGTCGGCCCCGGCCCGTTTGATTTTTTCACTGGCGGCGCCGTCCGTCGCCCGCGCCAGCACATACAGCCCATCGTTGACGCCCCGGCACATTTCCCGTGCCGACAGGGTGATATAGAGGTTGTTCACGTTGTTGGACACCAGGGCCACCAGGCTCTTGGCCCGGGTCACGCCCGCCCGGCCCAGCACGTCATCTTCGGTGGCATCGCCCTCGACAACACGGTAACCCCGCTCACCCAAAGCTTCGGCTTTTTCCGGATCGCCCTCAATCACCACAAACGGCACATTTTCCGCGTTCAGTTCTGCGCACAGGATTTCACCCATGCGCCCGTGGCCACAGATGATGTAATGGCCCGTCATGTGCTCGATTTCCTGCTGCATCCTGCGCCTCCCGACGTACCGTTCGATTGATCCTTCGACAATGACCCTGCCCAGGGAGCCCAAAGTATAGGTCAGCACCGTCAGGCCACTGATAATCAGAAAAACCAGAAAAATCCGGTCGCTCCCGTCCAGCACGCCCACTTCGCGAAATCCGACCGTACTGACCGTGATGACCGTCATGTAGAGGGCATCAACAATCGTGTAATCGTCCACCAGGACGAACCACCCCGTGCCCACCACCAGAACCACCAGCAGCAGCACCAGGCCCCGGATCACGTTCCGGAAACTGATTTGAGAGTCGAACATGGCACCTCCATACCTGAGGTTTGCATCCTAAGGTCTTGCCACAGGAAGGAAAAGGGACAAGATTGGCGGAACCTGGGTTATTCTTTCCGGGTATACTCCGGCCGGCCCCCGGACTTGCGCTCTGGCGGCCATGATTATGACATAAGCCACTCAAAATTCCTGCCCCCACGCAGGTGCGCCCACATTAGGAAGGTTGTTCATGCGACAGTTGATCGCCCCGGCCGCACTGGCCCTCGTTCTGGTGACCCTGCTCTCGGTCCCCGCCTCAGCTCAGGTTATCTCGGTGAGCCCCATGAGCTTTGATTTTGGTGACATGAAACAGCAGCAGACCGAGTCGACCAAAGTCACGGTGACCAATGAAGGCGCAGGCCTCCTGCAGATCCAGAACGTGGATGCCGACTGCGGCTGCACTATCCCGACGCTGAACAAGTATAGCCTCGCCCCTGGCGAAAGCACCGACATCGTCATCGAGTTCAGCAGCAAGAAATTCAGCGGCCGGGTCCACAAGGTGGTCCACATCGAAACCAACGATCCGCTCAACCCCACCGTCGACGTGATGATCTCCGCCACGGTGCACACGCCGTTGATCATCGATCCGGTTTCCCAGCGCCTCGGATTTTCCCAAAGCCTGCAGGGCGAAACCATGAGTCGCCGCGCCACCCTGACCGCCACCGGCGACGACCCCCTGGTCATCAGTGCGGACAAGACCCGCAAGGATCTGTTCGAAATCGAGATCATCAACAACCTGGACGGCAATCCCCAAATGGCCGCCATCGAGGTCACCGTGCCGGCCACCATGGCCCCTGGCCGCCAGCGTGACAACGTGCGCGTCACCACCAATATTGCCGAGTTCCCCACCCTCGATCTGGAAATGCAGGCCTGGGTGGTGCAGGAACTGACCGCCAGCCCGGCCCGGATCACCTACCGCTTCAAGAAGTCCTTCCAGCAGTCGCTGCGCATCGCGCCTTTCCGCAAGGGCACCGAATTCAAGGTCACCGGCATCGAGTGCGATCTGCCCGAAATAGAACTCGAGTTCCTCGAGACCATCGTCAACCAAGAAACCAAGGTCCTGATCAAGGGCCAGCCCATCGCCAAGACCGACGAGCGGGCCATCAAGGCCAACGGCCGCATGGCCGGCACCATCAGGGTGCATACGAATCTCGAACACACGCCCGTGCTGGAAATCCCGGTCACGTACATGATCCGGATGTAGCATGACATCCCGCAATGCGTCCCGCACCGAATCCCGTTTTGCCCTCAATATGCCCTGGTCGGTCTCCTTGAAGGAGGCCGGCTTGTTGCTCATAGTCTCGGTGCTGGCCACCGGTGGCTGGTGGTATACTGGTGGGTTCAGCAATAGCGACCGGTTGCCCCTGCAAGCCGACGCGGCCGTCTACGACCTGGAGCTCGAGGCGCCCCTGCTATCGGTCGACGAAGCCCTCGTGTTCTACGATGAGGGCGTGCACCTCTTTGTCGACACCCGCGATGAGGCCGCCGGCGAGACCATCCCCGGCTCCCTCTTCATCCGCGCGGCCACCTTTGACGATGATTTGCTGGAGAACTTCGACTTCATGTTTCCCGAAGACGCCCTGATCCTCTTTGGCGGCGGCAATCTGACGCGCACTTCGAATATTGCCGGGCGCCTCAAGGAACGCGGCTACGAAAACCTGCACATTCTGCAGGGTGGGTTGTCGGGCTGGCAGAATGGCGGCGGCGATACCTCCGTCACTGATCAGGAGGCCGGTTCATGAGCGGACTGCTGGTCTTGCTGTGCCGCCTGATTGTCGGCGGGGTCTTCATCTACGCCTCGCTGGACAAGTTGGCCAACCCGCAGGCTTTTGCCGAAGTCATCCACCACTACCGGATCGTGCCGATGGCCCTGCTGCACCCCTCGGCGCTCTTGCTGCCGATGGTCGAGTTCGTCGTTGGCGCGGCTCTGGTGCTGGGCCTCGGGCGCCGTGGCGCCGCCCTGATCCTGGCGGCAATGCTCGTGGTCTTCATGGGCGGCATCGGTTCGGCCCTGTTGCGCAACCTGGACATTTCCTGCGGCTGCTTCAATACCGACGGCGGTCATGCCGTGGGTCTGTCGCTGCTTTGGCGGGACCTGGGACTGCTGCTGCTTTGCCTGCCGCCGTTGCTATTGCGCAACGGTGGTCCCGGTTTTGAGCGAACCCCGCACAAATAATTGTCACCGGTTTTTTTAATTATTGATAAACTACTGCAATATAACATGTTGTAATGATAATGACAATCATCCCTGATTTGACAATCGACTTTCACTGATTACCTTTCAAACATAATCATGGCCGCTTCAGCGGCCCAACTGTCCGCTCTCAGGAGGATCCCAAAATGCCGGCAATCGTCGATAAAGCCAAGTGCAACGCATGTGAAGAATGTGTGGAAGCCTGCCCCACCGAAGTCATCTCCATGGTCGACGGCAAAGCTTTTGTGAATGCCGAAGAATGCATCGACTGCGAAGCCTGTGTGGATGCCTGCCCTGAAGAGGCCATCAGCATGGTTGACGAGTAGAAATCGGGACAAAACGCGGTTAGAATTGAGGGATGCCGAATTTCGGCGTCCCTCTTTTTTCGTGGGTTTTGGTTGAAATAATGGCATTGTCATTCATATTGAGTGGTGTACAAATCTGACGGAACCCCGGAACGGACAGGCGCCCATCATGCAGTTCATTGGTTCATTGCTGTTTTATATCGGTATCGGCGTGGCCACGCTTTTCCTGCCGGTATTGATGATCATCGGTCTGCTGATGCCCCACCTGCCTCGGCAGCGTCTGCTGGCCCGTTGGTCGACCAGCATCGTCACCATGCTGCGCATCCTGTGCCGGGTCGACTACCAGGTCAGCGGTGCGGAAAATATCCCCACCGAGCCGGTGATCATCATGTGCAAGCACCAGTCCACCTGGGAGACTTTCGCCCTGCAGGCCATCTTTCCCGCTCAGACCTGGGTCCTGAAACGCGAGTTGCTGCTGATCCCCATCTTCGGCTGGGCGCTGGCGCTGGGCCAGGCCATCGCCATCGACCGGGGCAGTCCCAAGCAGGCCCTCAACCAGGTCATCAACAAGGGGCGCAATCGTCTCGAAAAGGGCTTGTGTGTGGTCGTCTTTCCCGAGGGCACCCGCATTCCCAGCGGACAGGCCGGCAAGTACAACGCCGGCGGGGCCATGCTCGCATCGCGCACCGGATACCCCGTCGTGCCGGTGGCCCACAATGCCGGCTTGTATTGGACCCCGGGCCGGTTCACGATCCAGCCGGGCACCGTGCAGACGGTCATCGGGCCAGCCATGGCCTCGACCGACCGCAAGGCCAGCGCCATCATTGCCGAGGTCGAACAGTGGATTGAAGGGGCGATGAGTGAGATCACCCCATAGATTCTCGCGGCAGTTGGTCACCTTCTGGCTGCTCATTGGCCTGACTCTGCCGGCCTTCAGCTTCGCCGCTGAACCGGCCTCCCCTGAGGAACTTCCCGACCGCCCGACAATCGGCCTGGTGCTCGGTGGTGGCGGCGCCCGTGGGGCGGCCCACATCGGGGTCCTGCAGGTGCTCATGGAAATGAATGTGCCCATCGACTACGTCGCAGGCACCAGCATGGGTTCGGTCATCGGCTCGTTGCACTGCGTGGGGCTATCACCGGACGAAATCAAAGCCACCATCGAAGCGGTGGATTGGGACGACCTGTTCAACGACCGCCCCGAGCGCACCCAACGCATCTATCGTCGCAAGCAGGACGATACCGCCGCCTTTTTGCCCATCGAGTGGGGCTGGAAAGGCCGCATCGTCCTGCCCTCCGGTGTGATATCAGGCCAAAAGCTGGGTTTCGCTTTCCAGGAACCCGCGCTGTATCTGCAGGGCCACGACGGATTCGACAACCTCAGCACACCATTTCGCGCCGTCTCTACCGACTTGCAGACCGGCGAGATGTTCGTGCCTGAGCGTGGCAACCTGATGAAGGCCGTTCGGGCGAGCATGAGCATCCCGGGTGTTTTTCCGCCGGTGAACTGGGAAGGCCGCCAACTGGTCGATGGTTACCTGGCGCGCAATCTGCCCGTTGATGTGGCCAGGGCCATGGGCGCGGACATCGTCATCGCCGTGGACGTGGGCGCACTGCCTTCCGAAACCGACCCCGCTTCATTGCACACCATCGGCGGCATCAATGAACAGAAGGGCAACATCAGCTCCCGCCAGAACGTGGACCCGATGATCGCGTTGGCCGACATCGTGATCCAACCCAACCTCGCCGGCATCTCCACGCGCGATTTCAAACGCGCCGGCGAGACCATCGCCCCCGGCCGCGAAGCCGCCCTGGCGGTAGCCCACCAACTGCGCGAACTGTCCCTCGGTCAGGAAGAATACATCGCCCATCTGCGGCGCCACAAACGCGCTGTCCGCCCGACCCTGATCATCAGCAGCCTGGAACTGGAGAACCATTCGGTCGCCAGTGACAAAGCCATCCTGGACAACATCCAGCAACCGTTGGGTCAGGAACTGGATCTCGAACTGTTGAAAACGGATCTGGCTGCCATCTTCGATTTTGGTGTTTTTGAATTGATCGATTTTCACCTCAAGCCCACCGGCGACACCTACCACCTGGTCATTGTCGCAATCCCCAAACCCTACGCGCCGCACATCCTGAATTTCGGCATTTCCTACGCTGGTGGCGAGGGTGGCAAATCCCAGTTCAATTTCCGGATGCGCTGGACCCGCAATGAGATCAACACTTTTGGCGGTGAACTGCGCACCGATGTGCAAATAGGCGATCTCGTCGGGCTGACGAGTGAATTTTACCAACCCCTCGGGCCCCGCCGCTACCCGTTTGTTGCCCTCACCGGATTGGTCAGTTATGAACTGCGCCCCTGGTATGCTGAACTCAAGCAGTGGGGCGATTATCGAGTTAAGAGAGCCGAATTGAGGCCCGATCTGGGCCTGCGGATCGCCCACTATGGCGAGGCCCGCATCGGTATGCTGTACGGGCACCTCGAAGCCAGCGATCGCACCGGCTTGAGCCTGGCCGAGTTTGATGGCCCCCGCGGCGGCTACACCGCCTCGCTCAGTTTTGACATGCTGGATTTGCCGGTTCTGCCTCGGCGCGGTTGGCAAGCCCAGGCCAGATACTTCAAGGCCGACAGCGGTTACGGTTCCGATCTCGACTATCACCGCCTCAGCGCCGGCGGCGGCATCGCCCACACCTTTGGCCAGAACACCTTGCACCTGTCCCTCAAAGGCGGCACCGATTTCCAGACGGGCATGCCCGAATTTGACCTCTTCACACTCGGGGGCCTCAGCCGGCTTTCGGGCTTCCAGGAAGATCAACTGCGCGGTGAAGTCTTTGGCTTGGGAAAGTTGGCCTGGTACCGCAAGCTATCCAGCGCCACCAGCCCCTACGCCACGTCTTGGTTCATCGGGGCGCAGTTCGAAACCGGCAATGCCTGGTACTGGGTCGATGATCCGGCTTTGAACGACTTGCGGTATGCGGGGCTTGTTTCGCTGATCGGCACGACCTTTGCCGGGCCGTTGTCCATTTCCTATGGACGAACCGAACAGGGGCACGATTCGGTGTATCTCAATCTCGGCGTCGCCCATGGCTTCGTCGATTAGGTGCGGCGCGACCGAACCTAGATGTCTTCCAGAACCACCGCGGTCCCATAGGCCAGCAACTCGGCCGCATGTTCCATCATCTCGCTGGTGGCAAAGCGCACCCCAACCACGGCATTGGCGCCGTTGGCCTCGGCCTGGGCAACCATCCGGTCCAGAGCCTGTTCGCGGCTCTCGGCGATCATCTTCGTATAGTCTGAAATTTCGCCACCGACCAGGTTCTTCAGGCCCGCCATGAAATCATGCCCGAGGTGCCGGGCCCGGATCGTATTGCCGCGGACCAGGCCGACGGTCTTAACGATGCGCTTGCCGGCGACTTCATGAGTGGTGGTGCAGAGGATATTGCCGTTCATGCGTTTCCCTTCTATCTGATGACGTCTTTGTAGCGGGTGCGCCCGCGTTTGAAGATTCGTTCGCGCACCACCGAAACCAGCAAGAACAACATGCCGGCCGAGGCGGCAAAAATACCGACGGTCACGAACAGCGGCAGATTTTCAGCCGCGATCAGCGCCAGAACCAACTGGGTGGCGACCCAGGCGCCGACGGCGACCAGTCCGATGCTCAGCAGGATCCAGCCCAGCGAACGCTCGGCGCGATTATAAACACTTGCCCAAAAAACTTCCCACTCTTCGGCCGGCGGCTCCTTCAGGCGCATCTGATCGGTCACCTGCGCCAGGCGGCGCAGCTTCGCGATTTCACCTTTGGCAAAGCCGCTCTCGGCATCCGGCAGGGCCAGATGAGCCTCGAGGCGGGCCACACCGGCGGCATTCAATTCGCCGTCGACGTAGGCGCTGAGCAGGGGGGCTTCCTTGCGGGGGTCAAAGGGCCCATTCCCGTTCACGATAATTCCTCCAGGTTGGCCACCTCACGCAGCTTGGTTCTCGCTGCGTGCAGGCGGGACATCACCGTGCCGATGGGAACTCCCAGCGACTCGGCAATCTCACGGTATTTCAGCCCTTCAAAGTGATACAGATGAAATACGACGCGCATCTCTTCGGGCAGCTCTTGCAGCCCCTGCCAGATGCGATCTTTCAGGTCGTCGGCCATCGTGATGGCCAGCGGATCCGGTTGTCCATCGGACTTGGTCACCCATTCCAACGGACAATCGCCCTGGTGCCGTTTCTCATCGCGTTTTTGATTGAGGGCCGTGTTGCGCACGATGCGATACAGCCAGGGAAAGAAAGGTTCGTCGATGCGGAACCGCCCGAGCGACCGGTGGATGCGGATGAAAGCCTTTTGCATGGCGTCCATGGCATCGTCGTGGTTGCCGGTCAAACTCAGGGCAAGGCCGTAAGCTCGCGAGCGGTAGCGCGTCATCAGATCCTCAAATCCTCCGCTGTCGCCACTCAGGTGCCGTTCGATATCCCGGCGGTCTGTGCGGCGTTCTGCAGCGTATCGTTCGGATTGGGGATCGGCAGCTTCTGTGGTGCCCGATCCCATGGACGCGGCACTTACCCCCGGGTCGGAGGAATTATTCCCGGAATCTCCGGGCAAAGCGGAAAAAAGGCCGGCGAGGAACAATCAGTCGTCTCCCGAATTGCCCACCCAGGGCACGTCAGGCACACCCGAGGCCGCATTGGCGGCCCGAGCGGCAGTGAAGAGAAAATCGCTCAAACGGTTAAAATAGATCACCGCGCCCGCGGGCACGTCCGTCTCTTGGGTCAGGGCCACGGCCTTGCGTTCGACCCGGCGGCACACCGTGCGGGCCAGGTGCAGCATGGCCGCCCCTTCCTGCCCACCCGGCAGAATAAACGTTTTCAAAGGCGTAAGGTTGCGGTCCATCTCGTCGATGCGGTGCTCCAGGCCCACGGTCCCAAAATCCTGGGCCTCGGCATCCTTGGCCGCCCACTCAGCGGACAGACCAGGATTCGCGAGGATCGACCCCAGATCAAACAGGCGGCTCTGGATATCCTGCAGGTCACTGGGCAAGGTGCCGAAACCCTCGACGCCCACGCGCTTGAGGGTCGCCACACAACAACCGATCAGGCTGTTGAGCTCATCGACTTCACCGTAGAGTTCCACCCGGGGCGCGAACTTGTCACTGCGGCTGCCGTCACCCAGATGGGTTTGGCCACCATCGCCGGTGCGGGTGTAGATGCGGGCCATGACAGGTCTCCTTAAATCAGCCGGGCTATTGCCCGGCCTTGGGGTCGAACAGCGCCTCGGCTGCCTCGTAAATCGTTTCGGACAGCGTCGGGTGCGGATGAATCGTATTGCGCAGGTCTTCAGACAGGCAGGCCATTTCCATGGCCAGCACACCTTCGGCGATCAATTCGCCGGCACCGGGACCAGCCACCGCGATGCCCAGAATACGATCAGTCTCGGGATCGGTGATGATCTTGGTGATGCCGTCATCACGCCCCAAAGTCAGGGTGCGCCCCACTCCCCGCCAGGGCAATTTGGCCGTTTTGACCTTCAGCTTTTGCTCGCGGGCTTCGGTTTCAGTAATGCCACACCAGGCAATTTCCGGGTCGGTGAAGACCACCGCCGGAATGGCCCGCGGGTCGTACTGCGCCTTGCGTCCGGCCGCAGCTTCCACCGCCACATGGGCTTCGGCGTACGCCTTGTGGGCCAGCATCGGCTCACCGGCGATATCCCCGACGGCAAATATGTTCGCTTCCGGAGTACGGCGCTGGCCGTCAACGGGCACAAATCCCTTGGCGTCCAGCTCGATGCTCGTATTTTCCAGGCCCAGATTTTCGGTATTGGGCCGCCGGCCGATGGAAATCAGCACGCGGTCGAATTTCTCTTCCGTGGCACCGCTTTTGTCTTCCAGGGTCACCGTCACGCCGGTCTTGGTTTCTTTCAGGCCCGCCACCTTGGTATTCATCTTGATGGCGGCAAATTTCTTGTCCAGGCGCCGCTTCAGCACCGAGACCAGATCGCGGTCCGCGCCGGGCAACAGGCCCGCGGTCATTTCCACGACCGAGACTTTCGACCCCATCGCAGCGTAGGCCGAGCCCAACTCCAGGCCGATGTAGCCGCCTCCGACCACCAGCAAG
>CAZLUL010000145.1:0-10505 GCA_964562635.1 uncultured Fibrobacteraceae bacterium
GACGGACCCTTCCAGGTCTGGGCCGTCTATGGGGAAACCGTTTCCGAAGCGGTCAATGTGACTCTCAGCGGAGACTGTCCTTTCAGCCTCGACATCACGTTCAACGACTTTGTCCCGACCGCCACCGTGGAGTTGGACTGGGACAGTGCGGCGATCGATCTCTACGCCCACTTCTATGTGCCCATGACCTGGGATGATGGGCAAGATCCCGACTACGAGTTGTACCACGTGTTTGGCACCAATCCCGGCGTTCACTTCGCGGCCCCGTACGCCCTGCTCACGCCCCACATGCTTGGGCTCGGCGGGCCGGATAGATTGTTGATCGGGGATTTTGTGACAGGCACCAGTGAATTCTGGGTCAACAGCGGGACCTTTTCCCAGATCGTGCTCGAAAATTCTGGCGCCACGGTGGAAGTCGTCATCGATCTGACAACCTGGAATTTTGCCATCGAGGATGTGCCGACAACCGGGGCCACTGGCACGGAATGGTGGCACGTTTTTGACATCGAAACCGACTCCGCAGGCGGCGTCGAAGTGGTGCCGGTCATGCGGTACGCCAACGAATACCCGCCCGAAACCATTTGGCCGGATGCCAACAATCATGACTAGGACGTTGCCACCACATGGGGTGAAATGATCACTCTTCCAAGCCGGATTCGGGATCGCGCTGCAAGTCCAGACGGGCAGGTGGCGCGATCTCGACATCTTTCAGTCCTGATCGGTCTTGATCAGATCATCCGGATCAGCCAGGCCCGAGACCGCCGCTTCACGCCGCCGAACCACAGCACCAGCGGATACATCACGACCAGCAAGACCACCCAGCCGATGAGCGATTCCCGCACGGCACCTTCGTGGTAGAACAGGCCGAAGCGCCGGGCAAAAATCGCCAGCAGCGGGATGTGCACCATGTAGAAGAACAGCGGCACCTGCCCCACCTTGGTCAGCGGGATCAGGATCCGGCTGCGCTGGCAGATGAAATCGAAGGCCCCAACCACCAGGATCACCGTGCCCGACAGCCACAACTGATGGGCCAGGCTGGGCGGATACTTTTGCACCAGGAAGAACGAGTAGCTGAAAAAGGAGTCCCAGGCGAAAATATTGCCGAACCCCTGCCCAAAGCGCACGCCCCAGGCCAAGGCGATCAGGACCAGGCCGGCCAGTACCGAATTGCGGGCCCGGCGGCCGGGGCGATCGGCCCAGACCTCGAACCAGAAGTGGGCCATGACGCTGCCGACGACCGCGAGGGCGAACCAGGGCAGCAGCGGGTACTTGTTGAAATGTCCCGAGTCGACGAAGAACTGCATCAGGTAGTGCGCCGGCCCGTCGAGGTCGTAGGGAATCTTCAGCAGCAGTGGGTGCACCAGGAAAATGGCAGCGGCCACGGCGGTCCGGGCCTGCCAGGTCCAGCGCGCGATCAAGGCCAGCAGGATCATGCTCAGGCCGATGGTCGCGATGATGCCCAGATGCTCCAGACGCAAGCGGGCGAATCCGCTCCACGACGCGTTCACCCAGATCAGTTGCACCACGACCAGGAACAGGCCGCGCTGGATGAGGCCCCAGCGGATCGCCGCTACGGCCGTCCCTTTTTGCAGGCGACGCTGGAAGACGTAGTGGACCATGGCCCCGTTCATCATCAGGAAGCCCGGCGCACAGAGATAGCCCATGTAACGCAGCAGGAACTGCGGCGTGTTGTCAAAAAAGGGATCCAGCGGGTCGAGGCTCAGCCAGGCCGAGTTGAAATAATAATTGCTGTGGCCCAGGGCCATCATGATGCCCACCAGGCCCCGGAAGGCGTCGATGTAGGTGATGCGCTGTTTTTCGGCCATTTTCCGTCCTATAATTTCGAGGCCCGTCCTGTTATTTCGAGAAAAGGGTGCGCACCACGCGCAGCCCCACCACATCTTCCGCCGAATCGGGATAGCGGGCCGCGCGCCGGGCGCTGCGGCAGTCCTCGCTGCCGCCGTACCAGCTGCCGCCGCGCACGATGCGCTGGCTACCGACCGCTGGGCCCTGGGGATCGAGCACCACGCCGTCGCCGTTGGCATCAGCCAGGCGATAGTCGCCGTACCAGTCCCAGCACCACTCCCAGACATTGCCGTGCAAATCGTGCAGGCCAAACCCGTTGGCCGCCTTCTGACTCACGTCGGACGTGCCGCTGACCGCGTTGCCACAATACCAGCCCAGACTGTCCAGGACGGGATCCAGGTTGCAGACCCGGCCCACGAGCGGGCCCGTAGCCAGGGTCGTTGCGCTGTTGCCCCGGCACAGCCATTCCCATTCCGCCTCGGTGGGCAGGCGCCAGCCGTCGGCGGCCTGGTCCCAGGTGACCTCATTGCCGGCGATGGTATAGGCCGGGTCAAAACCGTCGTCCGACGAGCGGGAATTGCAGTAGGCCACGGCCTGCAGCCAGGTCACCGATTCGACTGGGCGATCGGCGCCGTCAAAGCCGCTGGGATCGCCCAGGCCCAGGGCGGCCCATTCGGCCTGGGTCACTTCATGGTCTTCGGCCTGCAGGTCGTGGCTAAGCACCACGGTGTGCTGCCATTCGTCGGTCCGGCGCCCGGGCTCGAAGGCCGGGTCGAGCGGATCGGTCGTTGCGTTGCTGCCCATGGCAAAGACCAGGCGGCCCACCACCGGACCCTGGGCCGCAGCGGTCGTCGCGGCGGGCACCTCGGGATCAGCCACCACGAAGTGGAACGCGTAGGTATGTTCGCCGGCCGGCAGGGTCGTCTGGTAAGTGTAGCGCGTCTCGCCTGCTGTGCCCCCCGCTTCACTCATCGCATAGGCCGTGCCGTCGATGAGCACTTCGGCCGTCTGCGGCGCCTCGGGATAGACGTAGGTCACCGCGTAGGTGTAATTGTCGCTGGTCGTACCACCCAGGAGATCCAGGCTGGCATCGGTCAGCAGGATTCCGTCGCCAGGCTGGGCGCCCGCGGTGTTGCCCAGGTCCGACATATGGTCAGCCTCGTCGCGGCAGCGCACGGAGAAATAATGCATCCCGGCGGAGAGTTCCGTCGCGACAAAACTCATGGCGGCGCCGGGAGCCTCGGGCGTCGGTACGTCTGGTACGGCGGTCGCGGCCTGCCACGCAGCCTCGTCGGTGATGGCCGCGTCGGCGTAGCGGATTTCCAGGGCCGCAGCCTGGCCTTCGAGGCGGTCATCCCCGGTGGCATACCAGCTCAGACGCACGGCTCCGACGCCGAAACTTTCGGCCGTCAGGCTACGCACCGCTGCCGGCGCCGTTTCATCGCGGAAAGCTTCCGGTCCCTGCATGATGACCAGGCCCTGGTCCCGGTCGATCGCCAGCACAAAACCCTCGCTGCTGATCGCCAGATCCATGGCATAGCCGGTCAGGATGCGGCCCAGGAAAACCGGATTGGCCGGATCAAACACGTCGACAAAATGCACGCCCCCGCCCTGGGCGGCCAGCACGCACAGATCATCGCGCACAGCCACCGCGCGGCATTTGCCATCCAGGGCCAGGCTGGCCACGAGCACCGGTGTTTCGCCACCGTCGATGCGAAAGACCGCCAGGCCGTCCGGCCCATCAGCCACATAGGCGTGGTCGCCCTGCAGCTCCACATCCAGGGCTTCGCCCGGGCTGTCGGCCCAACTGGCCAGGCCCACAGAGTCCAGATCCAGGACGCGTACGTCGAGCACCGCCAGACCCATCTCGTCGTCTGCCACATAGGCAAAGCCGTCGCGCACGACGATGCCTTCGGCGTAGCCGTTGGTGCCCACGAAGACACCGTTGTAGGCCAGGATCCCGGCTTGGGCCGGAATCGATTCGAAGATGCGGACGCCCTTCCAGCTTTCGGCCAGATAACAGACGTAGGGCTCCTCCGGATCAGCCGGCTCGTCGACAAAGACCCGGTTGCCGAACACGGCGGTCGTGCCGCTGTTGAAACTGGTGACCGCGGCGGGGTCGGTGATGTCGTAGCTGGTGATGCCTTCGGTGCCCTCGACCACCAGGGCAATGTCCTGCAACTGGTGATCGACGAAGGTGCGCACGACTTCCACGCTCTCGCTGTACTTCAGGGTATTGATCGTCTGCACCAGGCGCGGATTGCTGGGATCACTGAAGTCGATGGTGTGCAGCCCCGCCTGCCCGCCGGCCACAAAGGCGTAGCGGCCCATGATCGCCACACCCTCGTTCTCGCTGGGCAGGGCAACCGAGCCGACCCGGACGAACGGCGCCCCGGGCGGTTCGTACAGGTCCTGTCGGGCGCATCCGGCCCCCAGCAATAGGAAGGCGACGGTCAGGGCAAAAGGCAGAGCAGTGCGGCGCGAACGCATGGTGACTCCTTAGAATCGGTAGTTGAGGCTGGTCCAATACAGCCACTGGGTGAAATCCTTATCGGTGGTGATGTCGCCTTCCCACGGCGAATCGACGACGCGTTCGGTGCGCCGTACAGCCAGCTTTAGCATCACCTGGCGGGACAGGCTGCGGCGCACCTCGACGGTGCCCTTGTAGAACATGTCCCGGCGGCCGGCGTGGTAAGGATCCTCGGCCAGGGATTTGGTTGTCGTGTAGTAATAGTCCATGAACAGGAAACTGAGGCTGACCCGGTCCACCACTTTCCGCAGGGCCGGGTGCCGAATATCGACCCCGATCCGGTACAGGTCGCGGGCATACGAAGCATCCGAATTGTCGGAGGTCAGCGGGTTCTCGTACGGTTCGTCCAGGGCCCGGGCCTGGGCATCCTCGTAGCTGTAGTCGAAGTTCCAGGTCAGCACACGGCTCAGCTTCCAGGTCAGGTTGCCGCGCACTTCCCAGGCCGTGATGTCGTTCTCAATGAATGGCTGGTTGTAGTAGCGGTAGTTCTCCTCGTAGAGAATTTTCGCGGTGAACCGCTTGCTGATTTTCTGACGCCAGGTCAGGTTCCAGACGTTGCGCTGGAAACGGAATTCCGTCCAGTTGATGGGCACGTCGGGGTCGGACAGGGGCGAGCGGTCCGACAACTGGCGGATGTACTGTTCGGGCGCGAAGTGGAAGTAGCCTTCGAGGCTCTGATTGCGGCCGAAAAACTGGCGCAGGTGGAAGTGGAAATCCGTGTTGGTCTTGATGGGGTTGTGGGTGTACTGCCAGTGCTTGACCTTGAACTTCAGGCGCGATTGGCCCCAGGATACGAGGTCAGACCGGGCTTCGACATCAAAGCCCGCCGCCACAATGAGGTCGTCCTTCGTCCCGGTGATAAACTTCCAGGGATAGAATCCGCCGATGAAATCGTCGTTGTAGCCGGGGCTGTTGCTCAGGATGTTGTCGTTGTAAATCACATCGAGGCTGGCGTTGCTGACCCACCTGAATTTGGGCTTGGCGGCCTTAGCCTTGGCGGCAGCAGCCTCGAGGCCCGGCTGGGCCGGCCCTTCGTAATAAAGCAGGGTCAGGAGCGCTCCCGCCGTGGCACTCTCGCTGCGCAACTGCAGGACATGCTCGCCCGCCGGCACCTCAAAACTGAATTTGCGGCCGCCGCTCGGGCGGCCCACGCGGTCATCACCCCAGACGGCCTTGCTGGACGGCTTGAAGACAAAGGCCAGCGAATCGGGGGCACCCGGGACTCCGGCCAGATGCAAAACGCCCGCCGTCTCGCCCGCGCCCTCGGTCGGCAAGGCCACCCGCGCATATCCCGTCAGGGTGCCCGGGCCCTTGAGGGGCACCGCAACCACGGCCTCGCCTACGACCAGGTAGTTCTTGGCCGGCTGGCCGACTGGCACCTGCTCCACAGTACCTTTGGCCTGCAGGATGATCCGGGCCGCAAAGGCGGGCGAAGCGCCCAGCAAAAGCACACACAGCCCCGGCAACACTGCGGAAAAAACAGTCACCAGCTTCCGGCCCGGTATTCTCATGGCCGTCCTTGCAGATCGTTGCTGGGAATGCGGATCTGGGCCGTGAGGCCACAGTTTTCGGGACGCACGCAGCGCACTTCGTAGCCATGACGTCCGGCCGGCACCGGAAGACGGAGCTTCTTGCGCACGCCCGGCAGGATGGCCAGGTGATCAGGATAAAAGGCATTGGCCAGGCGCGTCGCGTCGTAGTGGAAGGTGCGCCAGACTTCGCCGTCCCGACGCACCTCGAGGTTGTACTTTTGGCTGCCGAGCATGCCGCGCTCAAAATCGAGGCGTGTGTAGAGCTGCAGTGTGGTCGGGCCGGTGACCGTGAAACGCAGCGGCATCCCGGCCCGAAAGCGGTAGTAGGTGCTCTGCTTGCCGCTCTCGAACTGGAGCGTGGCCAATTCTTCGTAACCTTCGGGGGCAAAGGGCACCGTGCCGCTGGATCGGCGTTTGCTCTGGCGGAAGAGACGGCAGACGACATCGCCCTGCAGCGTCGCCCCCCGCAAACGCAGGGTGTGCGCCCCCTTGGGCACGTCCACATAGAGGCGTCGCAGGGACGTCACGGGCTGGTCGTCACCACAAACGGCGATCCCGGCATGCGCCTTGGCGCGGAAGGATTTGCGCAAAATCTCACGGCCATCGAGGTCGACCGCGACGCTGAAAGATTCTTCGGATCCGGGCCCGACCCGACGGGCAATCAGCTTGACCCGGCGCGGCCCCGTGACCCGGAATTCCGGACCGTCGTCGACCCGCAACCGGTGGTAGCTGAAGTCCTGCCCGTCGCTGCGCAGACAAATATCCGGTCCGTCGGAGATGGGATTCTGGTGCACCCACTTATCGGCCGCTTCGGCCGCCGAGCCTGAGCCCAGCAGCGCCGCCAGAACCAGACCGGCCACTCCGGTCCGCCGGCGACCCAGCCGGTCGAAAATACCGCGGCGGATTTCCGGCGCCAAAATCAACACGCAGGCCAGGCAGTAGGCCACCAGGAAGCCCGCAGCCAGGGGCCAGCGATACATTTCGCGGATGAAAATTTCGCCTTCGCCGGGCTGGGGCTGGTAGTCCGGCGCCACCGGCAGGCCGTGGGTCCGCGCCAGGTTCGTGATGCGCAGCAAATGCACCACGGGTACCCCCTTGTCGGCGAAAAGAATCAGCGTGCCCTTGCGCGGCCAGTTGTGGGCCGTCAGGTCGAAGGTGAGCCCGTTGGGCAGCAGGGTCTTGTTATGGCGATTGCCGATGCTGGCCACACCCCCGCCCACGTTGACGTAGAGCTTGTAGGCCCGCCCCCGCGACGCCTCTTCATAGAAGGTCATGCGCGCGCCGATGGCATCCTCGATGTCATCCGAGACAAGCAGTGGCACATCGTTGCGCTTGATGCTTTCGCGCAGCAGGTTCCGCCCCGCCGGGCTCAGGCCGCGGCCCATGTCATTGCCGCCGCCGAAGGTCGCCGCCTGGCTTTGGGTGGTGAAAAGACCTTCGTTATGGAACAACGTCTCCATGTCCAGCCAGGTGAATTCAGGGCTGTTGGCGCCCCAGTTCGAAGCACCCACCGAGGTGATGACGACTGGCCGCAGGTCCATGGTCTCGAGCGCCGCATAGAGGCAGATGTTCATGCCGGGAAAAGACCCACTGACGGCCACGGCCACGGGGTCGCCCGGACTCAGACCCGCCTGACGGAAGTACTGGACCAGCACGGCGGCAAAATTTGGGTTCAGGCAGGTCAGCTTGGCTTCCAGGTTCCCGGTGGAGTTGGTGATCAGGCTGATTTCCGGCCCGATCAGGCCCGTGCCCGCCGGGTCATTGACCAGATCGAGGCTGGCGTCCTCCAAGCCGCGGTGTTGGCGCACGGCAGCAAAGGCGCGCTCGGCCCGGGCTGCGGCCTCCAGGCGCAGGTCATAATCCCACTGCTTCGTTGCGGTGCGCGTGCTATCGAGCACGAACTGCATCAGCAGGGCCGTGACGGTCAGCAACAGCAGGATGAACCTGCGGCGATTATCCAAGCGCCAGCTCAACGAGCTTGCCTCCATAAGCTGTGACCAGGGCCAGGCGTACGATGAACGACGCCATGATCATGGTGCAGAGAGTCTCGACGATGCCCTGCCGCATCATCCAGTAGGCGATCAGGCCGGGAATGATGTAGCCGATGGACTGGATCACGCTGGTATCCACGCCCAGGCCCAGGGCATCATTGAAGACCAGGATGTAACGCGTCAGGTAACCGAAGAGGAAACCCGCCAGGACGCAGAAGACCATGGTGCGCCGGCCGTAGAGCAGGACATAACGCCCCACCAGCCGCACGGACCCATAGGTGACCAGGGCCGCCAGGATCGTGCCCAGGATGCGCAGTGGTTGGTCCAGATACAGGGCGATGTAGCCCGGCACCACCAGGCCGCCCGCCGCCAGGCCCAGGATTTCCGCAAAGACCAGACTGACGACGAGGCCGAGGCCGATGCTCTGATAGATCATTGCCCTGCCTCCTGTTGCTGCTGTTGCTGTTGCTGTTGCAGATGTGCCAACAGCCGATTGCCGATGCCGGCAATGTTCCCGACGCCGATGATGCGGGCACCGTCCGGACCCAGCGTCGCGACCCGTTGCCACAGTTCAGGCGCCGCCAAGGCGCTGCAGTCGTGAATAATCTCCGCGGCAATGCCGCCGCGCCGCAGCAGGCTCGCGAAGAGCGCCGTGTCTTCGCCCACCAGCACATAGTGGGCGGCCTTGAGCTCGCGCCCGAAGAGCGGGGCCAAATCCTTAGTGCGCCGCTGCCGATCACCGCGGATGTTCATCAGCACGACGACCTGTTCGGGCCTGGCGTCCAGGCCCAGGCGCTGCCAGACGCGGCAGTAACTGTCCGGATCGTTGGCGGCAAAACCGTTGATGAACTCGACCTCGCGTACCGACCCGTCGGTGCCGGCCACCCGGTAGCTCCGGCTGGTCATGGCGCCTGCATCCGGGGTCACGTCCCACATGCCGGCCAGGGCGATTTCGCGATCCACCCCGACGGCAGCGCAGACGTCCAGGGCCAGACTCACATTCTCCGGAAATTCGGTGTAACTGAACGGGTCCATTTCGGCATCGGTCACCGCCTCGGCCCGGCTGCAGGTGAAGGCGCTGCCCGCCCGCCGGGCGCGGTGGTCCAGGAAGGCGGCATAGCGGTCTTCGGCGGTGAACAGATGGCTGCCCCGCGGTACGGTGCCGGCCAGGCTGGCGGCGACATCGTCCAGCGACGGCCCCATGACTTCGACGTGGTCCGGCCGCACATTGGTGATGACACCGTGAGTCGCCTTGACGATGGAGTGTTCACAGACTTTTTGCAGGTCCGGCCGCACGGCCATGCACTCGATGACCAGGGCCTCGCACTGCTGCCGGGCCGCGCGGCGGAAGACGCTCAGCTGTTCCTTGATGTTGGGACTGCCCCGGCGCACGATGGGCGTCTCGCTGCCATCGGTATTGATCACCGCGGCGGCGCTGCCGGTGGTCTTGCCCACGACAGCCATTCCCCCGGCCTTCAGGCCGGCGGTGATCAGGCGCGCCACCGAGGACTTGCCGCGACTGCCGTTGACATGGATGCGGACCGGGATCCGACGCCGGTACCGGACATGGCGCGCCATCTCCCACACACCCAGGGCCGTCACCAGCAACAACAGGAACAGGACCAGCTGCACGATTCCCCCTCAATCGTCACGCCGGAGACAGACGTAGCCACCAGCGGCCACACCCGTCTGCCGGATTCTCTCAACGAACCAGAATCATTTTTCGGGTCAGGATATCGGCCCCCGCCTCCAGCCGGTAGAAATACACACCGCCGGCCACGGGTTGTCCGCTATCGTCTCGGCCGTCCCAGATCTTCACGCCTTCGCCCGAGGCCACCCGGCCATCGACCAGGCTGCGCACCAGGCGTCCGGCCACGTCATAGACCCGCAGGCGCACATGGGCATCGCGGGGCAGGGCAAAGCCGAGGGCCGTCGAACCCGGTGCCGGGTTGGGCTGGGCCGCATAGAGCGCCAGACGGGTACCCCCGGCCATGGCAGCGGTCGCCACGCCAGGTTCGGTCGAGACACCCAGCGGATGCAGCGCCGTCAGGAGGAAGCGGTCCCCGTCCTGCAGTTCGGTCGGCAACGAGGCCGTGAATTGCCGCGCCGTTCCCGCCAGCGGTGCCGCCGTCAGGCGTTCCCGCCCGCCGTTGCGCAAAAGGTCCACGTGCCAGCCGATGACCGGTCGGTCGTCGGCCGGTTGCCAACGGAGGGTCACTTGACCGTCCCCGGCAGCGGCCTCGAAATTCTGGACCGCGAACGGCACCCGCGACGGGGCCTCGGTCGTGATCCGAACCGCCAACCCCGGCTGCAACGGCGCCATGCCCGGCGCATTGACGTTGCCGTAGCTCAGTTGGATGCCGTCGCTGCCGTCAGGCGACTCGATGCCCACCGTGGCGTACATGCGCAGGTAGTCGTTGTTGTTGACCTGCCGGTAGTAGAAGAGCAGTTCCCCGTCCCCGCTGCCGGTCGGGTGCTGGGCGGGGTCCTGCAGGACGACCTGGAAGGTCTGCAGGCCGAGGATCTCGGGTTTGTAGTGGGGCAGGCGGCTCCACTCGACGACAAAACTGCCGTTCGCGACATCGCTGAAGGTGTAAATCCCGTCCGGGTCGATGCCGTTGACGTTGTCCTCGCTGTTTGCAGGCG
>CAZLUL010000146.1:0-10467 GCA_964562635.1 uncultured Fibrobacteraceae bacterium
GCGCATGAGCCCCGAGAATTGGCAGGTGCCTCTTGACATCAATTTGAACGGGACCTTCTACTTTACACGGGCCGTGACCCCTCTTATGATGCGGGCGCGCGAGGGCCGAATTGTGAATATCACTTCAGTAATTGGCTTGACCGGAAACGCCGGACAGGCTAATTATGCTGCATCCAAAGCAGGAATCATTGCCCTGACCAAGTCGGTGGCCAAGGAACTGGGCAGTCGTGGTGTGACCAGCAATGCTGTCGCGCCGGGCTTCATTTCCACCGACATGACGGTCGACCTGCCCGAGAAGGTCCAGACCGAGATGCTGAGCCAGATCCCCCTCAAGCGCTTTGGCGAGGGAAAAGATGTGGCCGGTGTGGTCAAGTTCCTCTTATCTCCCGAGGCTTCCTACATCACCGGGCAAACCCTGGTGGTCGATGGCGGCATGATTGGTTAATTCAACTTTCACGTTTCCCAGGAGGGTAACCTGATGGCGTCGATTCAGGAACAGGTCTACGAAATCATCCAGCGCAAGCTGTCCGTCAATCCCGAGCAGGTCACCCCGGAAGCTTCGTTCACCGAAGACCTGGGTGCCGACTCACTCGACACCGTCGAATTGGTGATGGACCTCGAAGAAGAGTTCAATATCACGATCCCTGAAGAGGATCAGGAGAAACTGCGGACCGTCCAGGACGCCATCGATTATCTCGAGACGAACCTGGACTAGTTGCCGATTTCTTTTTGTGACAGATTGCCCGGTCCCGCTAGAAAATGGTGGGACCGGGTCTGATTATACATATAATGTTGGTGAATCAGAAATTTGCGGGCACAGGTCCGTTTCTGATGGCGACATAGTGATTCACGCAGACCGGAGGTGCTGTTTTGGCCGCACGCAAAGTCGTTGTTACGGGGACCGGTATGGTCACCGCAGTCGGACTGGACCGCGAGACCAGCTGGCAAGCTCTCAAATCCGGCCAGTCCGGTATCGCCACTCTCGACGGGTTTGATCTCGAGAGTATGAAAACCACTTTTGGGGCCCAGATCAAAGACTTCGATCCTGGCGTCTGCATGGATCCGAAAGAGGCCCGCAAGGCTGATCGTTTCGTGCAACTGGCCATGGCGGCCTCGGTCCAGGCCATGGAACAATGCGGCATCACCGAACTCGAAGACTCCTACCGCGCCGGTGTCATCATCGGTTCGGGTATCGGCGGCATGCTGACCTTCGAAGAGCAGCACTCCAAGCTGATGAAGCGCGGCCACCGCGGCGTCTCGCCGCTTTTTATTCCCATGATGATCTCGGATATGGCCGCGGGCCTGGTCTCGATCCGCTATGGGTTCCGCGGTGCCAACTACTGCACCGTCAGTGCCTGCGCTTCCGGTGGCCATGCCATTGGGGCCGCCTATGACCAGATCATACTCGGCCGCGCTGACGTGATGATCACCGGTGGCGCCGAAGCTGCCGTCTGCGATATGGCCCTGGCCGGGTTCGCCAACATGAAAGCTCTCTCATCGCGCAACGACGATCCGGCCAAGGCGAGTCGCCCGTTCGACGTCGACCGCGATGGATTTGTCCTCGGTGAAGGGGCTGGCATCGTGGTCCTGGAATCCGAAGATCACGCCCTCGCCCGTGGGGCGACAATCCTCGGTGAAGTGACCGGATACGGCGCCACCGGCGATGCCTACCACATGACCCAGCCGGATACCGAAGGTATTGGCGCGATCGGTTCGATGACCCAGGCGGTGCGCACCAGCGGTCTTGAGCCCAGCGATATCGGCTATATCAACGCCCACGGCACCTCGACCTTTTTCAACGACAAGGTCGAAACCGGCGCCATCAAGAAGGTTTTTGGCGAGCACGCTTACAACCTGAAAGTCAGCTCAACCAAGTCCATGGTTGGTCATTTGCTCGGAGCCGCCGGCGGAGTCGAAGCGGTCATTACGGTGCTGGCGCTCAATGAGGGCATTTTGCCGCCGACAATCAACTTGGACAACCCGGATCCCGAATGCGACCTGGATTACTGTGCCCACGAGGCCGTGAAACAGGATGTGGAGTACGCCCTGTCCAACTCGTTCGGCTTCGGTGGCCACAACGTCACTCTCTGCTTCAAGGCCCGGAGGTAGTCCGGACCCCAGGAAGGCTGCGAACCATGGGACTGAAGGATTTGATCCAACAGGTTCTGGCCATATTTTCCGGAGCTCCGCCTGCAAAGGGGGAGCTCCCGGGCACTCCCGTAGACCAGCCTGAGCCGCGCCGGGGCGGTCCGCAGAACGAGGCCGAGATTGCCGCCAACCTGGTGGCGGTCGAAGTCAAACTGGGCTACGAATTTCATGACAAATCCCTTCTCGGCAACGCTCTGTTGCACCGTTCCCACATCCATGTCACCGGCCAGGATCGCGAGCAGTCCAACGAGCGTTTGGAATTTCTGGGCGATGCGGTGCTGGGCCTGGTGGCCAACGAAGAACTTTATCACAGGTATCCCGACCGCTCCGAAGGTGACCTGACCAAGATGAAGTCGCTGCTGGTGTGCGGGGCACATCTGACCGAGGTTGCCATCGAATATGACCTGGGGGCCAACATCCGCATGAGCCGCAGCGAGGCCGCCACCGGAGGCCGGCAACGCTCAAGCATCCTGGCTGATACGACTGAAGCGTTGATAGGTGCGGTGTTTCTCGACGGCGGCTTGAGCCCGGCCCGCGAGGTCATCAAGCGCCTGGTGCTCAAAAGCAGTGAAACCGTCCTGGAGCGGCAGTCGTTGCGGAACTACAAGAGCCGCCTGCAGGAGCTCATTCAGTCGCGCTACAAGAGCCCGCCGCGGTATAAGGTCATCAAGGTGGAGGGGCCCGATCACAACCGGGTCTTCCAGGTCTCGGTGTCGTTCAACGGCGAAGTGCTGGGACTCGGCGAAGGGCGCAACAAGAAAACCGCCGAACAGCAGGCGGCGCGACTGGCCCTCGACAAACTGGAACAAGACTCGGAACCGGTTGACAACCCGGACGTTTGAACAACTTCGCATAGCAGGGGTCGGCGGATCCCTTCGGCACCAAATAAAGGATTCTTCGTGCGAGTACCCCAGATGATATTTGCGACCAACCGATTTGCCCTAGTGGCTGTCATGCTGGTTCTGGGCGTGGCCTGGCCGGTACTGGCCCAGGACGAAACCGCGCCGGCCGATTCCAACGCCACCTATGTGGTCGAAGACGAAGACGTGCCCTATGGCGTGGCCGCCGGTTACATGGTGGGGCACAAATTGCTCCAGGAAGGCAATGTTGCCGAAGCCCTGCCGCTGTTGCACATGGCTTACCGGGCTCAGCCCGATGTGGTGGACATCGCCATGGATTTTCAGGCCGCCCTGTCCGCCAAAGGCTACTTCAAGGACGCCCTGGTGGTGGTCGAACAGCTGGTCAGCACCTATCCCGATTCCCTTGATTTTCTGGTCCAGCGGGCCAACCTGCACCTCAAGTCCGGCTCGCCCGACAAGGCCCTGACAGATCTGCGCAAGTTGCGCAGCGAGGGTCACGTGACCTACTCGATCATTGATGTCGAAGCGCAGATCCTGGCGGCCGATGGCAAAACCGATCAGGCCTTGGATGTCTACCGCGACGGACTGCATCTGCTGCCCGAACAGGGCTCGGGGCTTTACCTGGGCATGTCCGGTATTCTGCAGGCCGCGGGGCAGGAAGACCGCATTCCTGACCTGATGGACGAGGCCCTGCAGGATCACCGCAACGTGCCGCGCCTGTGGCTGGTCAAGAGCCGCGCCCTGGCTGCCCTGGGAGAGGACTCCGCAGCCCTGGCCACGGCCCAGGAGGCTGACACCTATTTTGCCGGTCTGGTGATCTCCGAAGCTGTTGCCGAGCCGACCGATGAGAGTGAGCAGGCACGCCCTCGGCAGGCCGCCAATGACATGCCGCCAGACTCGTTCGTTGTCGAGTTGGCCGATTTCTATGCCCAACGCCGCGAACTGCAGAAGGCCCTGGATATTCTGCGGCCACTGGCGGCCGCAGGTGAGTTGCGTCTGGCACCGAGCCTCTGGCTGGGGCGTCTGCTGTTGGGGACCGGCCGCACCGAAGAGGGCATGGTCCTGGTGGATGACATCCTGGTGCGCTGGCCGGACTCGGGGCGGGGCTGGTACCTGAAAGGCAAAGCCACTGAAGGGGCGGGCGACTGGCCGGGTGCCTTGCCGGATTTTACCCACGCTGTCGAATTGGAACCGAGGGATCCGGAGATCCGTCTGGGGCACCTGCGGGCGATGCTCGTGGTCTGGGAAAAGGATCTCACCACCGCAGAACCGACTGCAGAACAGGAAACACGCCGCACGGAATTCCGGCGCCACCTGATGGTGGCTTCGACTCTGGTGCCGGATCAGGACTTCGAGGGACAATTGATTCTGGGATACGGGTTCAAGGGTGTTGCGGATTATGAGCGCGCCGTTTGGCGTTTCAGCCTGGCCGCCGAAAACCCGGACCTGCGCATGAATGCGTTGATGCAGAAGAGCCTTTGCCACGATTATCTGGACGAATTGAACAAGGCCCGCCAGGACCTGGAAACTCTGCATCAGGAATTTCCCGACCACCCGGAAGTCTCCAATTCGCTGGGGTATTTTCTGGCGGAAAAAGGGCTCGATCTGGACTTCGCGACTGAGCTGGTCACCGAAGCGCTGACCGCCGAGCCGGGCAATGGGGCGTTCCTGGATTCCATGGGGTGGATCCATTTCCGCACCGGAAACCTGGAACTGGCCCTGGACTACATGATCCAGGCGGTCAATGTGTTGCCCGATGACCCCGTGATACTGGAACATCTGGGCATGGTGCTCAAGGCCCAGGGCAAGCCGACCGAAGCGTTGGATGTCCTGCGGCGATCGTTGGCCATGGGCGGCGACAAGGTGCGCCTGCAGACTCTGATCGACGAACTGGAATCGGAAAGCCATGAACCGTAATCTGGGACTCTTTCTGAGGCTGACCTTCCTGACTGCCGCAGTCATACTGGCTGGCCCTTTGGTTGAGACAAGCAGGGCGGCCGAGGACGAACTCGACCTGCCGGGCACCGCCTATCTGGCCCACTATCGGGCCACCGCATTTTCCTATCAAGAGACGGGATCCCTGCTCTGGCTGGCGGGTCCAGAGGGCATTCTGCGCCTCGAAGTCCTGAGGGCAGGCCACACCACGGCTGAACCGGATACGTGGCAACCACTGCTCGAGCAGCAGGGGCAGGGGTGGACAGCCATTCTGACGGGTCAGAGTGACGATACCATCAATGCCTGGGGGGCGGAGTGGCGTCATCCGCCGGCGGGACTGGCTGAGGCTGCGCAACTGGTGACAACGGCCCTGGTGGCTGGACCTCCCGAGCAGTCGGCGCCACGGCGCTGGCGGGCGGGCCAGTCGGCTGGCCATACGGCAAAATACCGCGTGGCTACCCTGGGCGAATCCCCGGCTTTAACCCCACAGGGACTTCACTGGCGGCAAGAGCAGGCCGCCCGGGGCCTCGGGCGCGGCGGCAGGGACGACATGCTGGTGCTCAGGTGGGAAGCGCAAATCGGTGAAGAGCCTGCATCCCTGCATGTTATGGCATCTCGAAGCCCTGGGAGCCTGGAAATTGAACTCCCCGAAGCGGCAAAAGTGATCTACGCCATGCCCGAAGCTTTTGTCCCCCTGTGGCCCTTGGCTCAGTTGATGACCTTCACGCCCTGAGGCCCTTGCGAGCCCGACAAATTATCGGGAACTTGTTCCGCAGCCTCCATGTAGACCCCAAATGCGGCAAGAACCGCCAGACAAAATCAAGGAGACAGCAGTGAATTTTTCGCGCGATGAATTTGTACAGGGGAGCCCCAGCGCACGCCGGGCGTTCTACTCTGATGTCCGCGATGAAGACCTCATTGTCCTGGTCCAGGAAGGCCAGAAAAAGGCCTATGACGAATTGGTGTCCCGCTACAAGGGGCGCTTGTTCAGTTTCATCCTGAGAATGGTCAAGGATCCGACCCTGGCCGAGGAGCTGACCCAGGAGACTTTGATCCGGGTCTATATCCACGCGGCCAAGTATCGGGAAATTGCCAAATTTTCCACCTGGGTTTTCACGATCGCCACCAATCTGGTCCGCAACAAGATGCGCCAGCGGTCGCGCCGGCCCTATACGATCAGCCTGAACCCGGCTCCGGAAGACGACCAGATGCCAGTCGATCCGGCCGATACGGTGGCCGATTCTTCCGAGAGCATTCACCGGGCGGAACTGGCCGAGTTGATCAACGAAGCTACGGCCAAGATTCCGGAAAAGTACCGGATCCCGTTTTTGCTGCGCGAAGTCGATGAACTCAGCTACGAAGAAATCCAGCAGGTGACCGGTTTGAAACTCGGCACGGTGCGCTCGCGCATCAACCGGGCCCGCACTCGCTTCAGGGCGCTGATCAAGCCCATGCTGCGCAACGAAAGCCTGCTTGCGGAACTGGAACAGATTGAGGCCCGCGCGGCCCAGGACAAACTCGAAAACAAGAACAAGAGCAACCAGAGAGATGACAACAATGACCAACACAACGACGACTAGCGTACGCTCACGCGGAGGAATGTCATGAGGTGCAGTAAAGCCAGGGATTATGTGAGCCAGGAAATCGATGCCATCCTGCCGCCCGACGCCACGGGCAAATTGCGGGACCATCTGGATTCCTGTGCCGACTGCCAGCAGTTCCACGAAGACCTGCTGATGGGCCAACGCTTGTTGGCGGCAACGGAACCCGAGCTTCCCGAAAATTTCGAATGGAAACTTCAGCTGAAGTTGAACCAGGCTCTGCAACAGAGCGCCGGCGAATCGCACTACCCCTGGAGTGACGAGCAGACCCAGGATCGCTGGGTCTGGTTGCGCAACTTTGGTGCCGCAACAGCTGTCGGACTGGCTGCCGTGCTGGCTCTGGCGATATTCTTCGGTCCCAACGAAGCGGGCCTGCCGGGCGGATCGGTCGCTGGCATCAATGACTCTCAGACCGTCGCTGCGGTGGCTTCGGATCGGCGCGCGCTGTTCCAGCCCAGCAGTGGCGGCTTGTACCAGCCTGGAGCCCAACGGCGTGTTTCGGCCGGCGGCGGCACAGCCAACAGCAATGCGGGCTTCCTGGATCGTGGCTGGTCTGGTTCCAATACCGAAGATCTGATCACCATCCGGCGCCTGCGGGTGGAGAACCAGCGCCTGGCCAACACGTTGTTGCAATACCAGCACGTCAATGGTTTGCTGCGGGCTCAGCTTGACACAAGTGGTGCCGAGGCCCTAGATCTACAGCAAGAACAATAGGGGCTGCCCGGGATATTCCTGAACGTGCAGCCAGCCTGCCCTTTTCCGTCACGGGGAGAACCGGTGTTGGTCAGAACGATTCAGGCAATGGCCCTGCTGGCAGTAGTGCTGACCAGCGGTTGCGGATTCGACAAGGAAAAAGGCATTCTCATGGCAGCCGGGTCCTACGGGGACCTGGCTGTTGTCGTCAATGACGACGCCATGAAGCCCATGGCCCGCCAATTTCTGGGCCGCTTCAATACCCAAACCACTTTTGTGATCAAGCCCGAAGGCCACTTCAAGCCCGATGTCTTTGGCCCCGACCGCTGGGACACGGCCAAGGGTTACAAGAATGCCCTCTTTCTCATTCATATCGGGGCCGGCAGCGGCGCCGAGAAGCAGGCCCGCAAGCTGATGTCGAAGGACGCCTGGGAACGCATCAACGCCGGTGGCGGGGGTGTGGTGCAAGTCAAAGACCCCTGGTCCACCTACCAGTTGCTGGTCGTCGTGGCCTCGCGTGACCGCAACAGCCTGGGCAGCCTGCTGAACAAAAATCTCACCACGATTCAGGAACTGTTCAACGAAAGCAACCAGTCGCGCATCCTGCGCCGCAACCGGCACGACGGATTGCAGCTGGCGCTGATGGACAAGTATTGGCGAGATCTGGGTTTCTTCATGGAGATTCCTGGCCAATACACGCAGAACCAGTACCGGCCCGACGGTTTTTCTGGTCTGGAATTGATGCGAAACGGGCCGTCACGTGGAATCTCGGTCGGCTGGATCGAATCGGCCAACCCAGTGCGGGATCTGGCGAATTTCGGCATCCTCAGTCGCCTGCGCGAGCAGATGGGCACCAGGCTCCACAACGAGGAGATACTACCCGAAACTTTTGTCTGGGAAGAAGCCGATATCAGCGGTGTGGCGAGTGTGAAGCTGGAGGGGGCCTGGAACAGCACCAAATTTGTGGGCGGCGGCCCTTTCTGGAGCTATTTCATTCCGGATCCCGCCCAGGGGCGAATCTACTGCGTGGACATCCTGGCCTACGCGCCGGGCATGGACAAAATGAATTTTTTCCGCCGCATGGCCGCTGTGGCCAGCACCTTCAATACCAAGGGTCCCCAGTCCTGAACGGTGCCTCCTTTTGCCCGGCCATGACAGTGGCCGGAGATGGGTTTTCATGATGATCCGCACCCCGAAAAAGAGCACGACCGCCCTGCTGTTGGCTGTTCTGTGTCTGGCCTTGATGCCCATGTTGGCCAGCGCCCAATCTGATCGAACCCGCAGTGATACCGGGCGTCACAAGCCCCAACCCAAGCCCGTGCCAAAGGAGGAGAAAGTCGGACAGGCTTCCGTCGTTTCCGACAGCGGGTCGCCCTGGTTCGTGGGACTCGGAGCCGGTTTTCAGGGTGGCAGCGACCTGTGGCATATCGAGACCACTTCAGGCGCGGCGGTGCCGTGGATTTCGGATGTGCCGTTCACTTCGTCGCGTTTCAACGCCTCGTTGGAGAACAATTTCGCCATGGGGATTTTTGCCGGACGGCACATGGGGGAGATGTGGTCCCTGCGGGCGGATTTGAATTCGTCACGCATGGATATTGGCGCCGAAGCCCTCCAGGGCCAACAGGGTGCCGTCTTCCTGTACGACCGGCTGACCATCACGACTTTGGGCCTGGCCGGCGAGGTTCGCCTGGCTAGACTGCGCTCCTATCCCTACGTATCGGCCGGCGTGATTGTCAATCGTGTCTCGGCGGCGCGCGAGAAGAAGCTGGACCAGAACCAGCTGGGACTGCGCCTGGGGTTGGGGTACCTGAAGGAAGTCAGCCCGGATTTCAGCCTGCGGGCTGAAGCGCGTTTCAGCCGCTCCGGGTTTGACGTCGATACCTTTGTGCCGCAGTCCAGCTTTGACAACCAGCCGGAAGTGGAATTCGAGCCCGTGGATCACCTCAGTCTCTTTGAAGTGATCCTCGCGGTGCAATTGAACCTCAGCTAGGCTGCGATTCTGTCTTCGTTGGCGGACGATTTGGCGTGAAAATGGGTTTTTCCTTTCACGTGGGGGCGTTTGCGTCTATATTACCACACTGTCATTTTCGGGTTATTTTCCGACCCAATGTTCCTGATCAGCTGGCGGGCTATGTCCCGGCCGGGCTATGTCCCGACGCTGGTCGAGAATTCGGTTCCAGGCTTTTTCCAGGGGACATGAATGAGCAACGTAATTGCAGTTGTTAACCACAAAGGTGGCAGCGGTAAGACCACTACCGCCATCAATTTGGCAGCGGGCCTGACCCGCTACAGTGACGTCACTTCCTCCTGCCTGGTCATCGACATGGATCCCCATGGCAGTGCCACCAGCACCTTGCTCGGCAAACTGGATGGCGAGCCGCCGGCCCGCAGCATCTTTGATGTGCTGCGCCGGGCGATCACGCCCCAGGATGGCATCGCCTCAACCATTTACGACGAGAACATCGACATCCTGCCGTCGAACCCGTCGCTTGAGAGCATGGCCAAGACCCAGATCACCGACCGTTTGACCAAGGTTGTCCAAAGCCTGTCGACGTCCTACGGCTGGATCATCATCGATACGCCGCCCAACCTGGGTGTTCTGACCCAGAACGCCTTGGTGGCTGCCGATTATGCCCTGATTCCGACCCAGTGCAGTGGCTTGGCTGTGCCGCCGTTGCACCAGATGAAAGAGCTGATCGAAAAGATTCAGGAGCGTCAGAACATCTGGCTGGAGATGATCGGCGTGTTGATCACCCAGAAGGATGGCCGCACACCGCTGCAGAAGCCGGTGCGCAAAGAGCTGGGCAATGTCTACCCGGCCGCTGATGTCTTCAAGACCATCATCACCAACAATATCAAGATCGAAGAGGCTCCGGCCGCATCGCAGAGCATTTATGCCTACGATTCGGGTTGCCTCGGCGCCAGCCTGTACCGCGACTGGATCAAGAAGGAATTCTTGAAAAAGCACCAGAGGCTGGAGAAGGCAAAGGTTGAGAAGCGCGAGGCCATCGAGGCGAGCAAAGAGGCCGCCGCGGCGGAAAACGCGGCCAACGCGGCCAGCAACGTGGCCAACGCGGCCAAAGTGGCTATCGCAGCCAAGAAAGCGACCTAAGGCAAAACTCGCTTGTTCGCAGCTAGGGACGAACGAACGGGTTGGTGGCCTTCTCGTGACCGACCGTGGTGTCCGGCCCGTGGCCCGGCACAATGACCGTTACATCCGGGAGTGTGTA
>CAZLUL010000147.1:0-10413 GCA_964562635.1 uncultured Fibrobacteraceae bacterium
CCTCGACCTTATCGGCCGGTGCCTGGGTTCGCTTGCGCACCTGCTCCCACAAGTTCTCGTAGCGCGCAAACTGCGTTGGCGACATTTCCAGGCCGACTCTTACGGGCACTACCGCAACCGGACGTGCGTGAGGGACCGGCAACAAGGGCACCTGGCCCGACGCGACCTCGGCGGCTTCCCTTTTTGCCAGCTTCACCTCCTGCTCCAGCTCTCGGCGCGAACTGTTCAGGGCAAACTCCAGCCATCCGGCCTCATTGGTTTCATCGACAATAGGCGCAATAACCCTGGCGGCCGTGTAGCCCAACTCGCCAGACTCGACTTTGGCTTTCACTTTGGGCAGCGTTTTCAGCTTGCGGCACAGTTGCAAAAAGTCCCCGGTGCGACTCGTCGAAAATCCCAATTCGAGTTTTGCATACTGATTGATGGAGCTGTAGCCCAGCTCTCGATACAATTTTCGGTCAAGGATTTCGCCGAACCAGAGAACGGCGCACCGTTGGGCTTTTTCCATGGCCACGAGCGAGGATTTCAGGGCGAGATGAACCTCATTGGCCGACTGGTCGGGGCGGAACCCGAGAGGGATGTTCGTCATGACTTTTCCCTTCAGACGAAGTGCGATGTGGTTGGCTCGGGAGGTGCCATCAATATAGCGAAAAAAACACGAAAAAACAAGGTAAAGTGTTGCTGTATAAGATATAAGTTGTCGGTAAAATCAGGCCGAATGGCACAGAATTTGCGATCCGCAATAGTTAATCCCCAATCGTTACTGTCCCGCCGTCACCACAACTAAGATGCGAAATATCCGAATTCGTGTATGCTGGTGCCGATGATTTTTGAATTCTGAGTACCCTAGGCAAGGAGGGCCTTCAACATGGCCATTTTCAAGACCGCTGACGAAGAACGCGAAATCCCCGATGGCACCAAGCTCGAGCCCATCGCCGAAGCCATGGACATCCCTTTTGGTTGCCACAACGGCGTGTGCGGTGCCTGCGTTGTGACGGTGCTCGAGGGCATGGAAAATTTGGGAGCCAAAAACGAAGCCGAAGAGGATTTCGATTTGGAAAGCGACCAGCGCATGATGTGCCAGTGCACGATCAACGGCGGCACGGTGGTTGTCGACGCCTAGGTTGGGTGCCGATTTGATTCCAATGGATTTCGTGGGGTCGCTGGTCGGCCCCTTTTTTTTGGTTTATATCGCCTCTTCGGTGTCGAGTTCGTCGTCTTCACAAAGCGGCTCTTCCCGCTCGTCGCCGGCCACCATGCGGTCCACGAAATTCCGCAGCACGTACATTTCATCGGCGGTCAGGCCCTGACCGATCACTGCTGCGCCATAGACAAACCCGATCAGCGCCAGGGCCGCGGGGGCCAGCCAGAAGCCCCAGGGATATTCGTCCACCGTGGTCTGGGCCCAACCGAGCATCAGACCGGCGAAGCCGCTCATCGCCAGCACCGCATAAAGGGCCATGAAGCCGGTCCAGACGTTGGGGCGGGGGCTGAAGCGTCCGTGCAGGACCACTTTGCCCTCACGGGGGCGCAATTCCAGATTCAGATGAGGCGACAGCAGGGATTGGCTCTCCGGCGGAATCTGGACGTAGGCGAAGTCACCGGTGACCTGGCCGCAGATGCGCTTGCTGCCCATTTCAAAGCGGCGTTTCATGCGGGCCATGGTTTTGGAGCCATCGGCCTTGATGGCGATCTCGAAGGTGGGGCGCATCTGGGGACGGGGGGCCATGGGTTCTCCTGCTCAAGTATGGAAACCAGATAATTATGAGGCGATATTACCAAATCCGGTATCATTTGACCAGCGGCGCAGTTTTGTCCCCCCGAGGTGCTTGAACCGCGCTGGTGGTGGTGCTATCTTGTCGCATCTTTCAAAATCGATTGCCTGGCCATCCGTTCCGGAAGGACCGACCCATGTCCGCCCACAAGATTTCCGACCTCCTAAAAGGCCAAGTGCCCGTGGGAGAAACCGTTACGGTCAAGGGTTGGGTGCGCACGCGCCGCGATTCCAAGGCTGGCCTCAGCTTTGTCCAGGTCCACGACGGCACGGCCTTTGATGCGATCCAGGCGGTGGTGCAGGGTACGATCGCCAATTACGAAGACGAAATCGTCAAACTCAGTGCCGGCTGCGCGGTGATCGTGACCGGCGAACTGGCGGCCAGCCAGGGCAAGGGCCAGTCGGTCGAGATCCAGGCCGAGACCGTTGAAGTGGTGGGGTGGGTTGAAGATCCGGAGACCTATCCGGTGCAAGCGAAACGGCACAGTTTTGAATACCTGCGCGAAGTGGCCCACCTGCGCGTGCGCACCAACACCTTTGGCGCCGTGGCCCGGGTGCGCAACTGCCTGGCCCAGGCCACCCACAGGTTCTTTCACGAAAACGATTTTTACTGGGTGCATACGCCCATCGTGACGACCAGCGACGCCGAGGGCGCGGGCGAAGCTTTCCGCATCTCGACCCTGGATTTGGCCAACCCGCCGCGCAACGAAGCCGGTGGGATCGACTTCAAGCAGGACTTTTTTGGACGCGAAGCGTTCCTGACTGTCAGCGGCCAGCTGAATGTCGAATCGTACTGCAACGCCTTGAGCCGGGTGTACACCTTCGGCCCGACTTTTCGCGCCGAAAAATCCAATACCAGCCGCCATCTGGCCGAATTCTGGATGATCGAGCCGGAAATCGCCTTTGCCGACCTGAACGACGATGCGGATCTGGCCGAGGAGTACCTGCGCTACATTTTCAAGGCCGTGCTCAACGAGCGCGGTGATGACATGGCCTTCTTTGCCCAGCACATTCAGAAGGACGCCGTCACGCGACTCGAAAAATTCGTGGATTCCAGCTTCGAACGGATGTCTTATACCGAAGCGATCGCCCACCTGGAAAAGGTGGCGGCCAAGGATCCCAAAAAGTTCGAGTTCCCCGTCAGTTGGGGCATCGACATGCAGAGCGAGCACGAGCGCTACCTGTGCGAAGAGCTTTGCGAACGCCCGGTTGTGGTGATGAATTATCCGAAGGACATCAAGGCCTTCTACATGCGGATGAACGACGATGGCAAGACCGTCGCGGCCATGGATGTGCTGGCGCCGGGCATCGGTGAGATCGCCGGCGGCAGCCAGCGCGAAGAGCGCCTGGACATGCTGGATGCCCGCATCGCTGAAATGGGCTTGGATAAGCAAGAGTACTGGTGGTACCGTGACCTGAGGAAATATGGGACGGTGCCTCACGCCGGATTTGGCCTGGGCTTTGACCGGGCCGTGAACTACGTCACGGGGATGAAGAACATCCGCGACGTGATTCCTTTCCCGCGCGCATCAAAATTGGCCGAATTTTAGGAACGGTTTCAGCAACAGGCTGCACGGAGGCGGCAGCAGGAGATTGCCATGGAGTGGAAGAAAGACAGCTACCGTATCAACGACAACAAGTCGGAACTGGACATTTTTTATGTCGAGTCAGCTTTGCAACAGTCCTATTGGGCGAACGGGCGGCCGCGGGATGTCATCGAAGAGTCGATCCGCAATTCGCTGACCCTGGGGCTCTACATGGACGGCCGCCAGATCGGCTTTGCCCGTGCGGTCACTGACAAATGCACCTTTGCCTGGATCTGCGATATCATGGTTCACGCCGACTACCGGGGCATCGGCCTGGGCAAGTGGTTGATGGATTGCCTGAGCGCCCACCCCGATGTGGCCAACGTATCGCTGGAGCTGCTGCGCACCCGCGACGCCCACGGGCTGTATGAGCAGTATGGCTACGCGGTGTGCGACGCGATGGTCAAGCGGAAGGAAAAGGCGGAATAAAATCCCCCCACCACAAGGGCAGGGGGATCGAAAGGCAGCAGGGCTGATGGGCTATTCGAAACTGGCCAGCGCCTCATCCAAGGTCTCGAAAACCTTGAAAATGTTTTCCAGCTGGCTGATGTAGAAAATGCTCAGCACGCGCTCTTTCACGTTGCAGATCGACATCGAGCCATCGGCGGCCTTCAGGGAGTGGTAGCCGGTGATGAGGATGCCCAGGCCGGTCGAGTTGATCCAGGGTACGCCGGACATGTCCAGGACCACGTGCTTGAAGCCCTTTTCGATGTTGTCGGTGATCTCGCCCTTGAACTTGTCGAAGTCCGGTCCGCCCATGATTTTGCCCGACAATTCGAGCACCATGATTTCACCCTGTGGTTTCTGCTTGATCTTCATCCACTGCTCCTATCAGGAAAATGCATTGTAGAGACGTCGCTTGATTTTCTTCGTCGGTGTCTTTTCGAACTCTTCATAAAGAACCTTCAAGTTGCCGATCTGGCAATAGCCGGGCAGTTTTAGATTCAGGAATCTGCGGTTTTCTTCCATCATGTTTTCGACCTGATGCCCCCGCAAACAGGCTTTGTCCACCGATTCGAGGTCGGGATAGACCAAAGCCACCAATTTGCCGTCCTTCTCCAGAACCAGCGATTCTTCGACGCACGGCAGGTTATTGAGCTGGGACTCGATCTCTTCGGGGAAGACGTTCTGCCCCGAAGAAGTGAGAATCATGTTCTTTGAGCGTCCCGTCAAGAAAAGGAAACCGTCACCGTCGATGCGGCCGAGGTCACCGGTGCGCAGCCAACCGTCCGGATCGATGGCTTCACTGGTGGCTTCTTCGTCGTTGTAGTAGCCCAGCATCCGGTTTTTGCCCCGCACCTGGACTTCGCCGATGCCCGTTTCGGCATTTTTGTCGGCGATGCGGCATTCCATGGTGGGCACGATGCGCCCCACGCTGCCGGTGGGCGGTTGGTCGTCAAAAACCGAGTAGCTGATCAGCGGCCCGCATTCGGTCATGCCATAGCCACTGGTCATGCGCAGGCCGATTTTGCGGAAGAAATCTTCAATGTCCTTGTTGATGGCCGCCCCGCCGATAACCATCTCCTTGAACTGGCCGCCGAAAAACTCGTAGATCTGATCGTGGATCTTCTTGTACACCAGCTTGTTCAGCCCCGGCACCTTGAGCATGAGCTGGATCTTCGGTGTTTCCAGGACCGGCTTGATGCGGTTGCGATAGATCTTCTCGATGATCAGCGGCACGGACATCACGACCACCGGCTTGTACTTCTCGAAAGCCGCGACAAGCACCTTGGGCGTGGGGATTTTTTCGATATAGATGACATGGCATCCCGCGACCGTGGGGGCCAGGAAATCGAAGGCGCAGCCAAAGACGTGGGCCAGGGGCAGGAACGAAACCATCTGGTCGCCCGGCGTCAGGTCGATGCAGGAATTGAAAAACTGGATGTTGGCGACAAGCGAGGTTCCGTTGAGCATCACACCTTTGGAAAATCCGGTCGTGCCCGAGGTATAGACGATGGCCGCCAGGGTCTCGTTGTCCACTGTGGCAAAAGTGGGTTTGTGGCTGGCCAACATATCACTGTACCGGGCCCGGTAGCCGGCATCGGCCTTCTCAACGATGCCGGGCAACTTCTTGTGGCTGGACCAGGCCAGTTTGAAATTGTGCAGCAGGAAGATGCCTTCCACCGAATCCATCTTGGATTCTTCGAGGCGGTCATTGATGGTGTCGGCCAGGAACAACAGCCGGCACCCGGCGTGCCTGACGATGTGTTCGATTTCGGCCGAGGTGAAATCCGGCAGGATGGGCACGATGACCGCGCCGAAGGTGACGGCCGCGAGGTAGGTGGTGCACCAGTGGGCGCTGTTGCGGCCCACGATGCCGATGCGGTCGCCCGGCTTGATGCCCATCTCGTCAAAAATGTGGTGGAATTTGAAAATCAGCTGGCCGACCTCGCCGTAAGTGAGGGTGGCGCCGTCGAGGTTACTGTAGCACTTCACATCCCAGTGATTGCTGATCGAGTCGGCGATCGACTCGACGAAATTTTCCTTGAGCATGCATTTCCTTTCAGGGGCCGCGCCGCAACTGTCATGATTGTGGGCGAGAGGCGGCCGCATTGTACCTTATATTTGGTGGGAGAACAATCCGGAGGGTGGTCCGATGTTTTCAGGAGGATCTCAGGGGGACTTGCGCCGAAAGGGAAAAGGGAAATAACGCGGCACTTCCTGGCGGTAAGTGATATAGATATCCCCCAGTTCGGCGATCAGCTTGCGTTCTTCGAGTTCGGTTCCGATCAGCACATAGACCACGAAAACAAGGCGCCACACCAGGTTGACATCGGTGATCGGCAGGCAGAAGGCGACAAAAAGCAGGGTGCCGGCGTACCAGGGGTGGCGGATGACACCCAGGATGCCGGTGGTCTGAAAGGCGGGCGCTTGGGGCTCGCGACCAGCGGCAAAATCGCGCACCTGGGTCAGGCCCAGGAAAGTGCGGCCGTTGTAGCTGCGCGAGCCCAGCCAGAATAGGAGCGCGGCTTCGAACAGGCCGGCCCAGCGCACCCAGGTCCAACCACCGGGCCAATCCCAGAGCATCTGCTCGGGCAGGGTGCGCAACCAGACGAACAGCAGCGCCAGAGTAGCGGTGCTGTAAATCACGTAAAGAATGCGGTCCAGGACATGGTAGCGGGGAAACAGGGCCCGCACCCGGTCACGCCAGGCGTGGGTGATCGGTGCGCTGTGGCCCACACACCACAAAGCGGTTAAGATGGCGGTCCAGATAAGATGTTGGGGCACAGCCATGGGCAGGGACCGATCGGATAAGGTGCGGCATTTGGTGTCGGAACCGTTGTCCCAGCCCCGCGGATGCCGTATTATCAGTCTTGGACCCCGATTTTGCAAATCACGTGGGAGGGATGGACTTATGATGAGACGGGCATGGTTCCTCGGAACGATCATCAGAACTATCACCGGAATGAACGCCGCCGGTCTGGCCGCGTGCGTTGTTTTGGTGACCTTACTGACCGGGTTGGCCGCCAATACGGCTCATGCCTGGCAGGCCCCCGAACATTGGACCGAAATCGGCACGGTCAGGGCCTGGATGGCGACCGACACCAAATTTTATCGCATCCGCGAAGAAGCCCAGTATCTGGATGAATCCCAATTCAATGTCAACCAGGTCAAGAAATACGCCGAAACTCGGCAATACACCGGCCAGTACGATGGCATCGGTTTGCAGACCTGGCAGGAGTTGACTCCGCAGGAACAGGACAAACGCCGTGCCGCGGCTCGGCGTGAGTTGAATTTCCTGATCGATTTCCGCAGCCGGCTGCTGAATCAGGTGCAAAATACGCGTGCCAGCATTCCTTCGGGCTGGGGCGCCCAGATCAGCGATCGCACGGTCATCGGCATCGGTTTGCGCAAGCTGCGCACCGCCGTGGCCCTGGACCCGAGCAACCCCTACGCCTGGCATCTGTACAGCTACATGGCGACCCTGGTGGGCGACGAGTACCGCGCCATGGAGGCCCTGAACGGAGCCCAGTTGGCTCTGGCGGCCATCCCGGCCGAAGAGCTGCACCCATTGCGGGTTGACGTGGACCTCGATATGGCCTGGCTGCTGCGAGACCAGGGCGATTTTGCCGGTGCCCAGGCCAGCCTGGAATCGGCCGCTGCCCACGGCGCCAAACGTCTGGAAGCCCGCCTGTTGCAGGGTCTGTTGGCGGCTCAGTTGGGCAACGACCGGTTGGCGATCACCATTGCCGGTGAATTGCGCAGCAGCGAAGTCCGAAATTTTCCGGCTAACCTGCGCAGCAGCGGCTTCAGTCCCGAATTTGCCAACGTCGGTGCCTGGAACAAAAAATCCTCGAATTATCTGCACGATTGGATCATGGCCTACACCTGGCTGCGGGTTGGCAAGCTGGATCTGGCCAGCGCCGCCTTCGGCACCCACAACCTGGATGACCAGCGGCCTTTTGCCTACCGCTTCTGGAATGAAGCCGGGGCCATCTACGAGGTCACCGGGCACCGCAGCCTGGCGTCCCAGGCCTGGGGGCAGGCCCGCGTCTTTGCGCCCTACTATCCCTATATGGTCTACAAGGCCTACTCTGTGGACCTCGGCAAATTGACCGGACGCTCCGGCCCGGTGCCCTACCTGTTGGGCTTCGACTGCAATTTCATGAACGGCAACCGGCTGGCCTATGGCGCGGCCCTGGTCGAGGCCGTGGCGGCGGCCAAGGATGAACAGGAAAAACTGGAAATGGCTTCCCGGGCCCTTGATCAGTTGGAAATTTGCCAGAGTTTCGGCTTGTATGCCGGCCAGGCTTCGGTGCTGCAGGGCCAGATCTATTACCTGATGGGCGACATGGAAACCGCACTGATGGAGATTGAAGCAGCCCTGACCCACATGGACGCCGTGGGGGACAAGGCCGGGTTTGCCGCCGTGTTAAACGGCTTGTCAAAAGCCCGCAACGAGCTGGCGGCCCAGGACATCACTAATTTTTACAGCCAGAGTGGGACCATGCGCAGTCGGTGGCAGGCCGATGAGGATCCGGCCGCGACGCTGTCAGCCTTGCGCACCGCCCACAGCAGCGATGCCAATGACGAGAACCGCCGCAATCTGGCGCGCTTCATGATCCGCAATGGGCAGGTGGCCCAGGGGCGGGAACTGGCTCTGGCCCCGATGGGCGGCGGCGCGATCAATGCGGAAAACATCGTCGAATTGGGCGCGGGGGATATCGAGCTCATCCTGGAGGCGGACCGGATCGAGGGTGAAACCCGGCTGGCCCAAAAGATGGTGCAGGCCCTCGAAGCCGGGGTCGATGATCCCTGGCACAGCGCCAGCGTATGGACATTGGCCGGATTCATCTGCCTGGACAATGGTCTGCGCGATGAGGGCCGGACGGCGCTGGAGCGGGCGGCGAAACTGGACCCGGGCAACCAGGGGTTGAAGATTCAGTTGTCGTTGATGTAGGCAATTTTCGAGTCCAAAATCATGGCAAAAAACGGGTCGCCTAGCGGACCCGTTTTTTGCGTTCGTCGAAGATCGTGCGCACGCCGAAGTTGAAGACCGTATCGCCATGTTCGCTGCGCGCCACATCGAAGCGCAGGCTTTCCAGACCCGGCACCAGCAACCGCAATCCGACCCCATAACCACTGCGGGTGCGGTCCAGATTGAAATCGCCTGGACGGCTCCAGGCCACGCCCACATCACCGAAGGCGGCTGCTTCAAGGCCCAGGCTGAAGGACCATTTGAGAAATTTGACCGGGCCGGTGGGCAGGATCAGATAGCGGTATTCCAGGGAATACAGGAACTGGTTCTTGCCAAAAATTTCCTTGCCCAACTCTTCCAACTTGTACCCGCGCACACTGTTGGCTCCGCCGAGAAAGAACTGCATGTGAGGGGGGATGTGTTCACCCACGGTGCCGGATTGGAACCCCAGGTAGGGGCCGGTGGCGATAGTCTGGCGTTCGCCCAGCGGTTGGTAGCGTCGCACATCCAAGGCCCAGGTCCAGCTGTTGGCGTCGCCGCCGAGGTAGCCCAGGTCCATCTGGTTCTGCCAGCCCTCGTGGGGCACGCGCCAGGAGTCGCGTCCGTCATAGCCCAGGGCGACCACCCCGAACCACAGGCGGTCCTTATTGTCCGGACTCAGGGTGCGGCCCGGTTGGTCGCTGTGGACGCCATAATAGCCGCCCGTAAAATTCAAACGTCCATTTTTACCGAGATAGGTGCCCACCTTGGGTGCCACCAGGTCGGTGGTCTGCTCGAACTCCAGCAACTCGTTGCGCCGGGATTGGCGCCAGGCCGTCAGCCCGGCCGAGACATGATTGCCCGTGATCCAGGGGTTGGAACCCGAAAATTTGTACATGGTCGTGCCACCGAAAACCGCCGACCCGGACAGGGAGATGCCGCGACCGCCAAAGTTGGGTGACGCCACGCCGACTCCCAGGGAGAAGCCGTTTTCTTCGGTGTAGTTCATGGCGGGATACGGAATGATCCAGGGCATCTCGGTGAAACTGTAATTCAGGGCCACGCCGTCCAGGTGCTCCGTCGGTGTGACCAGGATTCCGCCAAAAACGGCGAGATTTTCCAGGCGAGTAATGTCGTCGGCGACCAGTTTTGGATCCAGGGATTGCCCTTCAGTGGACCAGATCTCACGGGCAATGATCCAGTCCTTGGTCACGTGGTTGCCGGCCACCGTGATGTCGGTGATGAGCTGGCCGCGGTAGGCTTCCAGATCGGGCTGATTTTCGTCCACGGCAAGGCTGGGCAGGGCCACGGCCATCCACGCGGCTATCCACAGGACCAGCCAAAAGGCGACCAGGTGGATGGCGGGCTGTTGTCTCATGGGCCGGTTCCCCTACATGTTCATCGCGTAGCCGATGTTCCACTCGAGATTGTCTGCGCTGCCCAGTTCATGGAAGCGCACGTTCATGCCGATGAACAAGTTTTCGTGTACGAATTGTTTGACACCCAACCGCTGGTAGAAGGTCGGCAGGCGCCCGGGCACGTCTTTGTACAATACCTTGTAACCCAGATGCAGAACCATGTGGGTGCGGTTGGCGATCAATTCATAGCCGCCAAAAAGGGCCAATTCGTAGTTGTCGCCCGTATCTCCCTGCGCA